>JBJKXC010000016.1:0-43306 GCA_045561735.1 Flavobacteriaceae bacterium
AGAAAGTGTTTCCAGAACTTGTATCAGAAAGCAATGGTGTTAAGTCGGTAAACTATCAAGGATTAGTGCCAGTACTTATCAATGCATTGAAAGAGCAAGATGCAAAGATGAATGAGCAACAATCAGAAATAGATGAACTAAAAGAGATAGTTCAAGCATTAGTTTCAAGAGAATAAACACCTCAACCAACTTGAATAATCAAGTTATATCAAGATTGATTAATCAATTGTTTTTTCAAAGTTTTATTACTTTTGTTAAACAACTGATTTAAAACTAATTATTATGAAGAAATTATTATTACTACTATTCGTTACTGCATTATTTCAAGTTAATGCTCAAGAATTTGAAATTAGAAAGGTTGTTATTGAAGAAGGAACAAATGCTCAACAAGGCACATTTAAGTTTATAAAACCAGTATTAGTGCTTGAAGCAAACGGTACTTCTACTGAACTCTATCAAAAGGCAATTAATTGGGTTAATGAAACTTACAAAAATCCAGAAGAAGTGATAAAAGGTAAAGTCGAAGGCGATTATTTAAGATTGGAAGGCTCTGTTTCTAACCTCCTCCGAATGAGTGTAATTGGTACAATGTATTACTATGATGTCAGATATACAGTTAAACTCAATTTTAGGGATGGTAGGTTCAAATATGAAATCACGAAAATAGAGCAATATTATCCTGCGACTCAATATTCTGCTGGCAGCTGGACGAGTATATTGAACAACGGAGAGGTTGGCTATAAAACTGCTAATAGAAAAGGAAAAGCTAAAAAAGATGGTGTTGCAAACTTAGAGGCATTGAATTCATATTTTCAAAATCTTGGAATAAGCATAAAAGATTATATGGATAAAAATGATGCTTCTGAGACGGGCTCTGATGATGACTGGTAAAAAAAAATTATGAAAAAACTCCTCTTACTCTCCGCCATACTCATCTTCGCTTGTTCAAGTGATGATAGTTCTAATGACAATGACAATAATAATAACCCATCAAATTGTGATGTGGTTTATTTAGATGATAATGGCGTAACTATTAAGGCTTGTGATGATGCTTTAGTTGGTCAATCTGGTGTTGTTAATGGAATTTCTTACACTATTGTTTCGGGCGAAATGTTAAGAAATTTAGTCAACAATGGAGATGACATAACAAGGGTCTGTACATCAAGGATTGTTAATATGAGTAGATTATTTTATGAAAATAATACCTTTAATTTTCCATTAAACAATTGGGATGTCAGCAACGTTTATAATATGAGTGAAATGTTCCGTAGGACAGCCGTATTTAACCAAGATTTATCCGATTGGGATGTAAGTAATGTGACTGATATGCGCTATATGTTTGATCGATCCGAATTTAATCAACCTATTGGAGATTGGGATGTAAGTAATGTGACTAATATGAGTTATATGTTTTATTCTAACTTCACCAAATTTAATCAACCTATTGGAGATTGGGATGTAAGTAGTGTGACTGATATGCGCTATATGTTTTCGGAGAACACATCTTTTAATCAACCTATTGGAGATTGGGATGTAAGTAGTGTGACTGATATGCGCTTTATGTTTTCGGAGAATACATCTTTTAATCAAGATATATCAAATTGGGTTGTAAGTAGTGTGACTAATATGCGTGGTGTGTTTAATGGTAACACATCTTTCAATCAACCAATTGGCACTTGGGATGTTAGTAGTGTGACCAATATGGGAGGAATGTTTGCGAGCGCTAATTCATTTAATCAGCCAATAGGAGATTGGGATGTAAGTAGTGTGACTAATATGAGTTCTATGTTTAGTAACTCCGAATTTAACCAACCAATAGGAGATTGGGATGTAAGCAGTGTGACTTATATGAGTAGGATGATTGCTTATAACTCCGCATTTAATCAAGACTTAAACGATTGGGATGTAAACAATGTCACTGATTGTTATGAGTTCAGTGTTTACACTCCCCAATGGACACTACCTCAACCAAACTTCACAAACTGTAATCCTAACTAAATGAAAAAACTACTCTTACTCTCCGCATTACTTGTTTCTTTAAGCTCTTTTGGGCAAGAAGATAATAAACAAGGTTTAGTAATAAAGTATTATAAAAGTGGAGAGGTTAGTAAGAAAGGAAACTATATAGATGGAAAAAAACAAGGAGAATATTTTTGGTATTTTAAAAGTGGAGAGGTTAGTAAGAAAGGAAACTATATAGATGGAAAAAAACAAGGAGAATATTTTTGGTATTTTAAAAGTGGAGAGGTTATGTCTAAAGAAAACTATGTAGATGGAAAAAAACAAGGAGAATCAATAATTTATCGTGAAAGTGGAGAGCCTTTTAGTAAAACAAACTATGTGGATGGAAAAAAACAAGGAGAATCAATAACTTATCATGAAAGTGGAGAGCCTTTTATTAAAACAAACTATGTGAATGGGAAATTTCAAGGAAAATACTCTTTGTATTTTAAAAGTGGAGAGGTTATATCTGAAGTAAACTATGTAGATGGAAAAAAACAAGGAGAATCAATGACTTATTATGCAAGTGGAGAGGTTAGGAAGAAAGGAAACTATATAGATGGGAAATTACAAGGAGAATATTTTTGGTATTTTAAAAGTGGAGAGGTTCAAAAGAAATCAAAATGGGTAGATGGGAAAGTACAAGGAGAATATATAGAATATTATGAAAGTGGAGAAATAAAAGAAATCAAGAATTACAAAGATGGGGTGTTAATTGACAATTAACTCCTACCTTAACCTAACACACAAACTGTAATACTAACTAAATGAAAAAATTATTACTATTACTCTTGATTGTGCCTGTATTGGGCTATGGGCAAGATTATTTAGACGAAATGGCGCTTGATGCTTGTTTATGTATTGAAGAAGATATAATTAATCGAAAGAAGCCTTTGAAAAAAAATAAAATACCATATAAGTTTGCTTTGTGCGTTATTCAATCTGCAGAGTTTTACGTTGATGATATTAATGAAGATTTTAATTTAGATATTGAAAGTGAAAATGGCGCTGAACAATTAATTGCGATGTTAATTGTAAAATTAGCCATAAAATGCCCCGATAATTTTAAAGAATTAAGTAAAAACTTAAAATAATCCAAGATACTAAATGAAAAGAATCAAGATTTTATTTTCGGTACTGTTCATATTATCCTTATTCACTTGTGTTGGATGGATATGTAATGTACTTGGATGTTAAGCATATATTTAAAACTAACAAAATGAAAAAACTATTTTTATTATTTATCCCATTTATTTCTTTTTCTCAAGTTCAAAAAAAGAAAATAAATATGAATCAAATGATGGGGGGGAAAACGGAGATACAAATGAAAAAAAAGTTTGATTCTAATCGCTTTCAAATAAAAAAGAAAAATGAAAAGAAGATTGTTGAAAAGTGGGAAGAATATAGCAAAGCTTTTGAATATTCGGATTTTGATAAAATAACAACTTATTTCACATTTCCAGTTACAATATCTCTTTTTAATAATCCTATTGTAATAAAAGATGAAGTTGAATTAATTAAATTATATAAACGAATAAGGGGCAATGTTCAAGACGGATATAAGTATAGTAAACTAGATAAATCAAGGATTATTTGGATATCAAAAGACATTTGTGCACTAGACGCTACATACTCTAGATTTAATGACAGTTATGAGAATATTTTCACAGGAAGAGGAATTTATATGTACAAAAAAATTGGTGAATCTTGGAAAATGTTTTCAATGTCTGGTATTAAAATTAATAATAAAAACTAAATGAAAAACTATCAATATGAAATACTTTATAATAGCATTTAAAAATTGGAATAAATTCAAAGGCAGAGCCAATCGATCAGAATTTTGGTATTTTACCCTTTTTTACTTTGTAATAGGTACAATTTTATATTATATTGATGTTTCTTTTTTGGGCTACGACCCTTTAGATCCAACCTCAATTGGAGTTCTACAGTCAATATTCGGCTTAGTGGTTTTAATCCCATCATTATCTTTGACTGTTCGGCGTTTACACGACGTTAATAAAAGTGGATGGAATATGTTGTGGATTCTCACTTTAATTGGGGCTTTTTATATTCTTTATTTAAATATTATAAAGGGAAGGGAAGAAGATAATTCTTATGGCCCTCCATCAAAAATATAAATTAAATCACTGAGGATAAAACAAAGTAATTAATTCAAACCCTTAAGTTTGATGCAAATCGTTTCAACGACTGATTGTTAAAGTCGATGTTTAATATTTAGAATAAACAGCCTGCCTGAAAGCCTTTTGTATGTCAAAAGAAAATTCTCTGGCACGCGTCATAAACAATCCGAAGAGCTGCTTTTTAGGGTCAATCCAAAAATGTGTGTTGTGGTAGCCAGACCAGCCAAAAATTCCTTTTGATGAATTTGTATTATCCAATTCCGGTTTATCTAAAACAAAGAGAGAAAAACCATAATAAAATGGACTGCCCAAGTTTATAAATTCATTGGGTTCATCCTCAGAATATTTTGAAGTCATCATCTCAATACTTGAGGGAGAAATAATTTGTTTGTCATTAAAAGTACCATTATTTAGCAACATCTTACAAAAATTTGAATAGTCTTTCATTGTAGATACAAGCCCTTCACCCCCAAAATAAGCGCGGTTGTTGATGTCATAACTCATCTCATCAAGCAAGTTTGTAAACCCTTTCAAAGCATTACTGTTTATAAAGAGAGGCTGAAACCTTGCTCTTTCTTCATCGGTAAGGAAAAACTTGGTAGCATTCATTTCTAAAGGCTCAAAAATTGTTGCTTTTAAGTATTCATAAAATGACTGGCCTGAAACCACCTCAATAACCCGCCCTAGAATGGCTTGATTTATTCCGTATAAGTAATCAGTTCCTGGTTCAAATTCAACAGGGTGTTTGGCAACATCATTGACAAAATCGACAAGGTTATCATATTTGATTGTACTTGTAAACCAATATGGGTTTGCATAATAGGTGTAGCCCGATCGGTGAGTCATCAAGTGAATGAGCTTCAGCGAATTTTCACAAGAATAAATTTCACCATTTGAATCCTTACACTTTAAGTTTTCAAAGGCAGGAATATAATCTGAAACATCATCATTAAAATCAATATGACCTTTCTCAAACAAGGTCATGGCAGCAACAATCGTAATGGGTTTAGACATGGACCATATCGGAAAGATTGTACTATCTGTGATGTCCTTATCGCCAAGCTTTTTAGAATTTAATATATGATTGTAAACCTCCTCTCCGTCTTTATAAACCAATGCAATATTAGACCCTGTTTGTTCTGAATCAATCAGCTTTTTTTGGAATTCTAAAATGGGGTTTTCTTGAGAACGGCAGCCAAGGCTTAAAAAAAATAATAGGAAAATTAGAATATAATGTTTCATAGTTGACTGAGCTGTTATGAGTTGCATTACGAAATTAAAGAAAGTTGAAGACTTTGAAAAACTTAAAAGCCACAAAAGCCTTGATAATCTTTATTGTGAAAAATGTAGTAACAAATTAATATTTTTTTTTAAATTGTAAAAAACAATTTAAATCTTTTATAAAATGAAAAAACTGGTGCTCCTTTTTGCTGCCATCCTTATGGCGGCTTGCAACAAAAACGGTACTGAAAAACCCACCACAGTGGGCGAATGGTATGCCACTGAAATGGCTGGAAAATCCTTTAAATTAGGGGATCAAAAAAACATTGATTTGATAAAACAAGCAGGTACATATTACAATTCAATGGACGCAAAGAATCTTGCGGCCATGTTTTCAGAGACTGCCAAAATATATGCCCATACTGGAGAGATGCTGGAAGTAAGCGAAGGGCTTTATAACGACTACTTTGCAAGTCTAGATTCCTTGTTTTGGGACCCTAAAGGCATCTCCACGCAAACCCTTGAAGACGACTCCATTGCAGTAGTATCAATTCCTTCAGATGACAGCCGTTATTTTAAAGATGGAACTGTTGAAAAGGCTTTATTGTTTGAACGTTTTTGGATTGTTGATGGCAAAATTCAAACCATTGTTCAATACAAAAGAGAAGTTGGTAAGAACTACGAAGAATTTAAGTTTTAAACCAGCCACTCAACCTTTGAAGCAATACCCATTCGTTCTTTTACAGGAAGTGTAGTGTGATCAAATTTTCCCATATACATAAACCCTAAACAGCGCTCATCTGCATTCAAATCAAAAAATGAATGCATCTGTGCTGTGTATTGGGGGCTGCTCCAATAACAGCCAATTTTTTGATCGACACAGCTGAGCCAAATGTTTTGAACCGCCATGGCCACAGCAGCAATCTCTTCCCACTCGGGGATTGAAACCGCAGTACTTCTCTTCATAAAAATACCTAAAACACAATTACTTAACCGACATTTTTCGAGTGTCTTTTTTTCCTTAAAACTGCCACTTGGGCTATCTGGATTTTGCGCTTTCATGGCTTGAACCATGGCTTGTCCTAGGTGATCTTTTATTTTGTTTTTATAAACCTTAAAAAACCAAGGCTGTGTCATTTTATGTGTAGGCGCCATATTGGCATTTTCAAGCAATTGCTCTAAGGTCTCTTTGTCAATTTCTCCCTTGTTAAATTGGCTTGGATAAACCGCCCGCCTAAATGCAATGAGTTTGTTGATATCCATAATTGTTTTAAATAGATGTAAAATTAACGTATAAGGTTCATATAAATAATTAAATTTGAAAAAATATAATGGCACATTGATAGCCTGAGTGACACTGTATTGGTGTGTCAAAATAAAATCGCAATCTTTAAATAGAGTGCATTGATTAAAATTAGTTGTTCAATATAAAAACCCATTTTATGAGAAATTTAATCCTATGCGTTATATCACTATGTTTTATTTGTTGTAGGACATCAGAAAAAATATCCCCATATAAAATTGAAATTTACGACAATTCTTTAAATTCCATTGTGAATATTGAAGCAAAAATTGAAGTTTTAGCAGATTCAATTTCACTGCCGGAAGGGCCAGTTTGGGATGAAAAAAACAGCTGTTTATTGTTCGTGGACATCCTAAAAAACAAAGTTTTGAAGTGGGATGAAAAAACAGGTGTTTCAGACTACATTACGCCTGCTGGGAACACAGGCTATGCCCCCAATTTAGAGGGTGGTATTTTGGGAGCCAATGGGCTTGCTATAAATTCTGAAGGTACGCTTATTCTATGTCAACACGGTGACAGAAGGTTAGCAGCAGTCGAAAAAATTGAGGGAGTAACCGCAACTTTTGAAACATTAATTGATCATTACCAGGGCCTGCGTTTTAACAGCCCCAACGATTTAACCATCGCTAAAGATGGTATGATTTTTTTTACAGACCCACCTTTTGGTTTTTTAGATCTCGAAAGTTTCAAGTTTGTTGATACTGAAATAAAAGGTTTAAACTTCAACGGTGTGTATAAATTCAACCCAAAAAACAAAGAAGTATCGTTGGTAACAAATGCCATTGATTTGCCAAATGGCACTGCATTATCGCCAGATCAAAAAATACTCTATGTCAATAAAATGGGCATGCTTGATAAGCAGCCTAAAATCATGAAAATTAATCTCGAAACACAAAAGCTAGAAACCCTTTTTGATGGGGTAGGTTTGGCCCAAACATACGACGGGAACTTTGATGGCATGAAAGTCCACAGCTCTGGGCTTATTTTTACATCAGGCCCCGGGGGACTTTTAATTATTTCGCCAGAAGGTAAATTGATGGGGAAAATCGATTTTGGACACATTACCAATTGTGCTTTTGATGCCGGTGAAAATTACCTCTACGCAACCGGCTTTATTTCTAATCCAAAAGTATTCAGAATCAAATTAAAATAATCACAGAATGTTAGTAAAACGTTTTTGTTCAAATATAGGTGGGTCAAAAAAAATCCTTAAATCGTTTATGCTGTTGACACTTGGATTATTTTTGACTTTCCTTTGCTGTAAAAGAGATGAAGAGGCTACGCTTTGTATTGTTGAGCATAACTTAGAAACAAACGAGGCTGAAGACGTGACAGCTAATTCAGCCCGCTTAACAGGAAGTATTAGCATTGTTTCTGAGAATTGCCCAGTAACGCCTGGCGCGCAAAAAGGCTTTGTATATGCCACCAACAGCGCACCCAATATGGATGATAATTTAATTATTGATGTAGGAACAAATATAAGTGTCACGCTGAACGGCCTCACTGCTGAAACAACATATTACGCGAGATCTTTTGTTGCAAATTCGATAGGAGAGTACTACGGCAATGAAATTAGTTTTACCACTGAGGCGCCATAACTATGTGATTAATGAAACCATTAAAAAATTTTATAGGATAGTATAACTGGTTTCAAAATATAGATATTGATTCTAGTGCTATTATTTAGGAATTTTTCTATAATTACGGCCTAACTGGAATGATAAATTTAAATATTATTTGTTCTATTTTAACTAATTTTTTCAATCCATAGACTTTGAACACTAATGTTAGCAACAAACAAATCAACCAGCTGGCTATTCCGGCCATTATTGCGGGTGTTTCCGAACCAATTTTATCTCTAACAGATGCTGCCATTGTTGGGCATATGCCTTTAAATGCCACTGTTTCTCTTGCAGCAGTCGGAATTGTTTCCTCTTTTTTATCAATGCTCATTTGGGTCTTAGGTCAGTCTCGCTCAGCCATTTCTTCAATTATTTCTCAATACCTTGGCGCAAACAAACTCAAAGAAGTGAAAAGCCTTCCAGCGCAAGCCATTTCCATCATTCTGATATTAAGCGTTTTTATTTGCGCAGCTACCATTCCTTTCAGTGAGGCAATTTTTAAATTTTATAACGCGTCGGGGCTGCTGTTAGATTATAGTGTTGAATATTATAAAATTCGGATCATTGGTTTTCCATTTACTCTCTACACATTTGCTGTTTTTGGGGTGTTCCGAGGACTTCAAAACACTTACCACCCCATGGTGATTGCCATCTTTGGGACCGCTACAAATATTGTTTTAGACCTTGTATTGGTCTATGGAATTACAAATATTATCGACCCGATGAACCTTAAAGGTGCCGCCTTGGCAAGCATTTTATCTCAAGCCCTAATGGCGGTCATGGCTACCGCACTGGTTTTAAAAAATACACCCATTACTTTAAAAATTAAAGGCCCCATAAATAAAGAGCTGCCAAACTTTTTAATGATGATTGGCAACCTAATTCTACGAACGCTAGCACTCAACCTCGCCCTTTACTTTGCTACAAGTTTTGCAACCGGCTATGGCACAAACTACATTGCCGCCTATACCATTGCAATCAATTTGTGGTTTTTTGCAGCTTTTGCTGTGGATGGCTATGCCAGTGCTGGAAATATTATATCTGGTAAACTTTTCGGGGCTAAACAATTTGAATCCTTGATTGAATTAAGCCAACGGCTCACCAAAAAAGCGCTCCTCGTGGGGCTCTTAATGGCTGGATTGGGAGGGCTTTTTTACAAAACTGTAGGGGTAATGTTTACATCAGACCCAAAAGTTTTAGATGATTTTTACGAGGTTTTTTGGATTGTTTTAGCCATGCAGCCACTCTGTGCAATTACTTTTGTATTTGACGGTATCTTTAAAGGGCTTGGAAAAATGAAAGCATTGAGAAACGTATTATTTGCTGCCACTTTTTTGGTATTTATCCCTGCTCTACTTTTAGGTCATTATTTAGATTTCAAGTTGCATGGGATACTGTGGGCGTTTACACTTTGGATTGTTGCCAGAGGGGTGCCATTGGTAGTGAAATTTAAAAAACAATTTTTGCCGCTAGCCCGAAAACACTAACTTTGTTTGGATTTTGTTAAAAACAGAGTATTAAAATGTCCAAAATAAGAATTACGAAACAGTTTTCCTTTGAGACCGGCCACGCGCTTTATGGTCATGATGGGAAATGTAAAAACATTCACGGCCATAGCTACCGTTTAAATGTAACATTATTTGGAACCCCCATAACGGACGACAGCAGTCCAAAATTTGGGATGATTATGGATTTTTCTGATTTGAAAAAAATAGTCAAAGAAGCCGTTGTAACACCCTTTGATCACGCCACGATCTTTAACAAAAACACACCGCACTCAAAACTGGCTGAAGACCTAAAATCTAATGGCCATAAGGTTGTTCTTGTCAACTACCAGCCTACCAGTGAAATGCTGGTCATTGATTTTGCTGAAAGAATTAAAAAACGCTTACCTGCTAACATCCATTTACACGCCCTTAAACTTCGAGAAACTGCCAGCTGCTATGCAGAGTGGTATGCGAGTGATAATGAATAAAGTGTATGAAAACCATTCAAATATCTAAGGGAAAAAAGATTTATTTCACATCAGACCATCACTTTGGGGCGCCCACAAAAGCGGCCTCTAAACCCCGTGAAGAAAAATTTGTAGCGTGGCTGGATGACATAAAAAAAGATGCCGAAGTCTTGTTCATCCTTGGAGACCTCTTTGATTTCTGGTTTGAATACAAACATGTCATCCCAAAAGGGTTCACCAGAGTGTTGGGAAAGTTGGCAGAGCTGAGTGACCAAGGGATTAAGATTCACTTTTTTGTGGGCAATCACGATATGTGGATGCGGGGCTACTTTGAAGAAGAATTAAACATTAAAGTGTACCAAAAACCTGAGCAGTTTAAATTAAACAACAAAACTTTTTTTATTGGCCATGGCGACGGTCTTGGGCCAAATGACAAAGGATACAAGCGCTTGAAAAAGGTGTTTACAAACTCATTCTTTAACTGGCTTTACCGCTGGCTTCACCCAGATTTTGGGGTGCGGTTTGCCCAATACCTATCATTAAAAAACAAACTCATTTCTGGAGATAAAGATCTTAAATTTATGGGGAATGATAATGAATGGTTAACCCAATATGCACACAGAAAATTAAAAGACAAGCACTTTGATTATTTTGTGTTTGGCCACCGGCACTTGCCACTTGAGGTGCCATTAAACTCAAAATCAACATATTTTAACTTAGGGGATTGGATTACGCACTTTACCTATGGCGTTTTCGATGGAAAAATACTTAAGTCAAAAAAATATAATATAGACTAAGTGCCTGGTTCTATTAGTCGTGTTTTCATAGATTTATATTTTATAAAATCCAAAAAGACTCTATTTACTATTTTTTGAGGAGATTCTGAGTAATTCACACTAACTATTTTCTTTGAACTCACCCAAGATTTTAAATCTTCAACAACAGTCTCGTTAAAGTTGTATAAAACAGGAACACCTAATTTTTTTAAAGCCTCCGCATTACAATGTTGTTCATACTGATTTTTCATTGGTATGACAATGAGTTTCTTTCTCAAATACAAAGCTTCAGAGGGTGTTTCAAAACCCGCTCCACATAGAACCCCTCTACAATTGATTAGCTTTTTGTTGAATTTTTTTGAGGAAACTGGGTTAATTTTAACATTGCTATATTGGTATTTTTGGTTAGCGTATCTAGAGAATACAACCCAATTTGTTTTATGAATTTTAGAAAGTACATTTATAATCGTTTTATCATCATAAGAAGGAAGATAAACTAGAAAATAATTTTTTTTTATCGGCTTTAACTCTATTAAATCAGATTTAATTATCGGCAAATAAATATTCTTAGAGTATTCTTTAAAGTGAAAGCCATACCCAACACTAGAGGGCGCATAATATTTTAGAATTAGCATTGAAAGCCATGACTTTCTTTTAGGCTTTGGTACCTTATCATTCAATAAACTAAATTGATGGCTTAGCGCGATGCAATGTTTATTATTATAAATACTAGACCAAGAAGATATAGGCTCAAAATCACTAATAATTAGATCATATTTACTTAAATCTAAACCTCTAACATCCTTGAAAAATTGCCAAAAATTAATTTTAAATATGGTTTTTAATAAATCAACTCTCCCATCTTTGCCGAATATAAAACTTAGACCAGTAAAGCGGAATTTTACTGGTAAATTTAGAGATATGTCATAAGAAGTCCCGCTTATTAAAACATCAACTTGGGAGGATTTTGAAAATAAAGGTATAAGTGTTTGAGCCCTTGATATGTGCCCATTCCCGGTTGCTTGTAGTGCATAAAGTATTTTCATGGATTTGAAGATTTTTGATAAATTTCCGAAACTAAATCTGAAAATAGCTCTGAGGATTTTTTAAATGGCACCTCTTGTCGGCCTTGGGTTTCAAAATTTTCTGTATTGTAATAAAACAAATTCCATTTTTTTTCATTGTATTCCAAGGCCGTCATATTTTCAATCCAATCGCCAGAATTCAAATACAAGATTTCATTGTTTTGGCTATTTAGTGTTTTGATACAGGGTTGATGAATATGCCCACAAATTACATAATCAAATTTATTTTGTATGCCTATATCTGCCACAATCATTTCAAATTTGTTGATATAGGATACTGCTGCTTTGACCTTGTTCTTGATTTTTTTTGAAAAAGATAATTTTTCTCGGCCCACGAAGTTTAGGACTTTATTAACGTTTGAGTTTAATAAAATCAAAAAATCATAGCCAATCGCACCAAACTTGGTAAGCCATCGAGAATGTTGCATGGTCACGTCAAAAACATCCCCATGAAAAAACCATGCTCTTTTACCATCTAGGTTCAGCGATAACTTATTAGAAATTTTTAGGCCCTCTAGCTCAAAGTCTAGAAATCTTCTCAGTGCCTCATCGTGGTTTCCCGCAATATAATAAATAGTGACTCCAGAGGATATAAACTTAAGCAATTGCTTGACCACTCTTGTGTGGTATTTATTCCAATGGCGTTTACTAAATTGCCATATATCTATAATATCCCCATTTAAAACAATAGTTTCTGGCTCAATACTTTTCAAATATTTTAATAATTCTTCTGCCCTAGCTCCCATGGTACCTAAATGGGTATCGGACAACACGACTAGCTCTAGTTTTCTTTTTTTAATTTTCATATTCTTTGACTATAACTCAATCCTAAAAAGAAGTGCACTGTTTGAGTTATTTTCATCCTCAGAAGTGAGCCAAAATTCTATAGGACTTATGATTTTTATGGCTTCTACTTGAGATTTCCCAATTGGTATCTCGAACATGTCAATCATATCGTATGTCTTAGGGGTGAAATTGAAGTTCTCTAACAAAAGTAAATAGTAGGTGTTAAAATCAATAGTTGATGTTAACGCCAAGGTCCGCAAGTCCTCGTGGTAATCAGCACCGGTTATAATAGATTGAGTTTTTAGGGATCCTATTTTTTCTGCTTCATAATGGCCAGGAATTTTAGGCAATTTATATATTTGTGTTGTTTTACTTGCTCTGTTTTTGGTAAAAATAATAAGCGATTCCCCTACAGAAACTAGTGCCTCAGCATCAAATATTGATTTTGTCTTATAATTAAAATTTTTTTGTTCGGGATAATAAAAAGAAATTATTTCAATGTCCTCCAGACTATTAGGGTTTATGGGGACTTTGATAATTTTTAAATCTTTACGAGTGTCATAATTGTTTCCCATGTCTGCCACATAAAAGTAAGCCTCGTCTTTGGTAATATCCTCCCAATCAATATTTGTATGGCCCTCCAATAATCTCTTTTGAATGATTTTACCTTTTTTATTTAAATAATAAAGTGCAGGGTCATTTCCCGAATCGTTATGAGTTATAAAATAATCTTCAAGAATTTCTAACCCCGATGTTTCGTGTAACAATTTGGAGAGGTTGTAAGATTTTGTGACTTTTTGGGGATAACACAAATATGACAATAACATAACAATGATAGTTAGGGGCTTGTTCATTTCATTATTTTTTGCCAATCCACGATTTTAAAATTCTGGTTCAATCCATCGTTATCATCATCCTGAGCAATAAAGAAACCTTCAGGAAATTTCTCTGTTGAGATTGTTGATACATCAATACCATCAGTTTCAGTGGTACCGTCAATAGTTTCTCCTCCTATAATTCTAAAAAAGAAAGAAGGAAAGAGGGTTTGTCGATCTAAAACTAAATAACCGTTTGAGCCTTGTATTGATGCTATAAGCTGTCCTTTGCCATTGGGCTCATCTCTGAGTGTTAGTCCTTCAAAATCAGGCTTTATAAATTTGTTTTTCTTGTAAATGAGTTTGCGATTCAATGGTAGTGCTGGGCTTACATTGATTTCCCATATACCCTTGCGCTCTTGGGCGATGTATACCTTAGCTTTAAATTCATCTGCTACAATTCCCTCTACTATTGAAGAAAATTTTAAAGTCCTAACCTTAGAAATCTTTGGATTTTCTTCATTATTATTGTAAATCCACTGTTCAACACGACCTTTCTTATCACTAATAAACAAATAAGTATTGACATCTCCGTTATAAAAAGTAATACCATAAACATCTTTGAGAGACTTAACTTCCATTCTCAAAAGTTGCTTTACAAGCACGCCTGATTCGTTAAAAAGGTATAAGTCAATCGCGTTATAGCTGCGATTTGTCCCACAAACAATAAAGTGGTGTTCTAAACTTTTAGACGGAACAATATCTACATTGTTAATTCTGCCAACGTTATATTCATTGACTTTATCTCCTTTTAAATCGTAAACAATGATTCCATATTTTTTGTCGGAGGAAATAATGAGAGATTGATTCGGAGCTGATTTATTTTCCAAAATACAAATATCGTCCGCCGCATCATCTCCAGCAAAAACTGGGGCGGTCTCAATGTCCGCACTGACCTCTCTGTATGGCAAGGAGCCCAACAATTTGGACTCCTGTGCAAATGAAAAACAAGCATTTATTAGACTAATTACAAATAAACATTCCTTCATTAAAAATCATATTTAATACCTGCAACCCAACTTATGTTATAGTATTCGAGCTGCATGGTTCTTGATCTTATACCTTGATAATATCTCAAAGGTTCATTTGTTAAGTTTTTACCTTCGGCAAATAAACTCCAATTATCATTTATTCTGTAGTTGGCATTAATATCCAAGAAAGATTGCTCATCATAATAACGATCTTCAAAAGGGTTATCGCTTAGTTCATCTAATGAACCATCAGAGTAATTAAATGAAGCTCTAACGAAGAATTTACTGTTTTCGTAAGCAAGCGATAGGTTGTACATATTATCTACTTGACCTACCAACGGAACATCATCTCTACCTTCAACCCTGTCAGTTGAAGAGCTGGTTGCTGTATAGTTCCCCATAAACAAAAGGTTCTTTAAAAATCTTGTTTGAAAGGTAACCTCTAGACCATTTACCTCCGCTTTTTCACCATTTCTAAGTTGATCCATCTCGTATCCTGATACTCCATTATAAGTGAAATCATTAGTTGTAAATTGGTAAATCCAGTTATCAATTTGTTTGTTAAAATACCCAACTGAGAATAGCCCAAATCCATCAAAATAATATTCGGCCATAAAATCAATATTTGTTGATAATGATGGATCCAAATCTGGATTACCCAATTCCAATTCTTGATCCTCTGAATTTGAATACTCATAGGGGACCAAATCAAAATAGGCGGGACGGGCTAAAGACTTAGTAAAGGCTAGGTTCATGTTAAATTTATCATTTACATCCCATTGAAATGTCAAATTTGGAAGAACATTGGTATATTTTGAGCCTCCTGAAACAACTCCTAACTGGTCCGGAGTATCCATTGTTTCTTCATCAAATTGATAGCCTGTATAACTAATATCAGTAGTTTCAATACGAGCACCAGCTATCATTGTTAAATTGTCAGATAATTTATCTGTAATCATCGCATAAAATGCTGTTATCTCTTCATTTGCATCATAGTTTCCAGCAGCGAACTCATCCATTACGTAGCTATCAAATTGATCATCATTGATCCCACCTAAATTTAAATCACCTAGTGCATTTGCAGTCATAAAAATTCCACTTTGGTATTCAGCTCCAGCCTGATAACTACTAATAGTGGCATCAAAATTTGCGATACCGTCTAAGTTAGCTAAGCCATTGTCATACTCATACCAAATATCATTTCGCATTTTCGTTTTATCGTTGTATTTGAAACCAACTTTAAATTCATCGTTATTGTTATAAGGTAAATCTAAATCTAATCTAAAAACTGTGTGCTCTTCTTCGGTTGATTTGAAAGCTTCTTGGGTTTGTCTGTATTCGTAGTTTGAGGGATCATTCCACAGACCACCGTCCCAATTGAATGTAGGAAACTCCGGATTACTGATGTCGACTGATGTAAATGGTATGTCTTCATCTGACTGATATCGCACATAGCGTTCATCTGGTCTGTCTTCGCTAGCTTTTGAAGAACTCACTTTCCAATTTAAACCAAGCTTCCCGAATTGATGCTCACCTCCTAATGTGAATTTCTGAGTTCTCTGATCCTCTAGTCGAGTTCCTTCATTGTCGTCATTATTAATACCTCCTTTGGTTTGACGTCTTATGGTTGCAGTCATATCTTCCATATCAATACTTCTTACACGCATTCTAAATCTATTTTCCCAATCATCTCTATGGTTGTAGATTGATTTGAAATAAAATAGATTGTTTTCGTCAATATTCCAATCTAAATTTAAACTGAGACTTCGGCGGGTTCTTTTGACATCATATCGTCTGATATCCATCTCATTAATAGGGCCATCTTCTGTCCAATCCTCAGGATCATTCCATTCAAATTCTATATTATCGGAACCATAATCCTTTGTTTGGATTGTGCCAGAAAATGTATAGCTAAATTTATCAGAGACTTTATCAGCAAACACTAATGCAAAGTTAGAATTATAGCCTCCATCTCTAATAGGTTGTCCTCCACCAGCAGCTGTTACGTTGGCTCTAAAACCGCTTGGATTAGAACGTGTAATTAAATTTATTGAACCTCCAATTGCATCGGCCTCCATGTCGGGCGTTAAGGTCTTATTAACTTCAATTGTTTGGACCATTGCCGAAGGAATAAGATCCAGCTGTATATTTCTGTTGTCTCCCTCGGCTGATGGGATACGCTCACCATTCAAAGTAACAGAGTTCAGTCCTGGACCAAGGCCACGCATAACTATGTTACGGGCTTCTCCTTGATCTCCTTGCATGCTAATCCCCGCAACTCGTTTGAGAACATCTCCCACGTTGTCGTCAGGATACTTGCCAATTTGATCTGATGATACTACATTGGTAATATTTAGGTCAGATTTCTGCTTATTTAAACCTTTAATGATACCATCTTGGAACACAGAAATCACTACTTCCTGAAGCTCATCTGTAGAAGGATATAGAATAAAATCTTGCGTTAACGTAGTTCCTGTAACTATGCTAACAGACTCTTCAATGACTTCAAATCCAAGGTAGGATATTTTTAAAGTTTGATCAACGTCAATCCCTAAAATTGTAAAAAATCCATTAAAATCAGAAACAACAGCTTTACCAGATGGCTGTGCCTGTATGGTGGCCCCGGGAAGTGGAAAACCGTCCGAATCTAATACGCGCCCTTTAATATTAGAAGTTTGGGCATATGATAGTTGAGATATTAGTAATAATAGAGGAATAAAAAGTACTTTTTTCATAACATTGGTTAGTTTTTACACAAAAGTATGGGTAGATTTCAAGGAGTGTTTTAAAGGAATATTAAATTAACATTAATAGGCTTTAAAAAAATGTTAGATCAAAGTTACTTTGTTTAATAAAAGTTAATTTAATATTTTTTAAGTGGTGTTTTTATATTAATTAATTTTAAATAAATTGTTTATTTAATATTAAATTATAAAGAATACCTTTGCGTAAAAAATATACTTTTAATATGGAATTTTTGGATGTCCCCTTTTTTGATGATGATTTTTATAAGATGTGTGTTCGATTTATAATCAATATCACAGCACTTATAGCGCTTGTAAGAGGCAGCTATTATGCCTTTTCAAAAAAGGCCGATTATGTGTTTACATTTTACCTGGTTGGTACTGTGGTTTTTTTCTTGTGCTTTACCTTAAAAAAATACGAAATTGACTTAGGGCTTGCCTTGGGTTTGTTTGCCATTTTTGGAATTCTGCGTTACCGAACAGATCCGCTCAAGGTAAGGGAAATGACCTACCTTTTTATTGTGATTGGGCTTTCAGTGATCAATGCGTTGTCCAATAAAAAAATGAGTTATGTAGAAATTCTTACAGCCAACGCTGTAGTCATTTTAATGGCTTATTATCTAGACCGCTACTGGAGCCGTCAAAAAACAGCCTCCAAAGACATTTTATACCAATCGCTAGACTACATAAAACCAGACCAACATGAGCTTTTAAAAAAAGACCTTGAGGACAAGTTGGGTTTCAAAATTTTAAACGTTGAAATTGGTCAAATTGACTTTGAAAGGCAAACTGTCAAAGTTAAAATTCGCTACAAAAAACAAGTATGAAAAGACCCATTCCAAGATTATATGGTTTAGGCCTTATTGTTTTAATTCTATTTATAACAATGCCATCTTATGCTCAAGACACTGAAGATCTTGAAGGATGGAGCGCTGTTGAATTGAATTTAAAAGCAACTGATAAACTCTTCTTTTCTGTTTCCGAGCACCTCCGATACAGAAATGATATCACGACTCTTAAAAATTACTTTACTCAAGTTAAAGTAAATTATGAACTTTTTAAAAATTTCGAACTCGGCGGTGGGGTGCGCTATATAACTGATAACGATGATGTAGGTAATAAGCAAGGCCATGAATACATGTTTAGGTATCAATTCAATGCGGTTTTCAAACAAAAAATTGATAGGGTAATGGTTTCATTTCGATTGAGATATCAAAACAAAAACCAGCTTGGTCTTTCAGAAAGTGACGGGGATATTCCAACAGAATACACCCGTTACCGAATGGGGCTGAGCTACAAAGTAAAACCCCTTAAATTGAATGTAAAACTTTTCGGAGAGGTCTTTAATGAACCTCGAAGCCCGGAAAAAAATAAAGGGTTTAACAGACACCGCTATACTTTAAAAATAAGTCGAAAATTTAAAAACTTTGGAACCTTGGGCATTTTCTACGCACTACAAGATGACTATTCCACGCCTATTAAAAAAAACAAATCTATAGTTGGCTTTAAATACAGCTATAACATCAACTTGACTAAATAACTGCCCTATAATTACTAATTTTCGTGTGCTTCCAAGTCCTTTTCTAAATCTAAATTTCTAAAGCTTGGTGAGACTAAGCCCGTGGTAAGTGCTGTAATCAGCGTCATCGTCCCGCCAAACACAACGGCCGTCACAGTGCCCATTAATTTGGCTGTTAATCCGCTCTCAAAAGCGCCCAACTCATTTGAAGACCCTACAAACATAGAATTGACAGAGGAGACTCGGCCCCGCATATGATCCGGTGTTTTAAGCTGTAAAATCGTTTGTCGAATGACCATGGAAACCCCATCAGTGATGCCGCTAAAGAAAAGCGCAATAACTGAGATCCAAAAGACCGATGAAAGCCCAAATACAATAATCGAAATCCCAAAACCAAACACGGCTACAAGCAATTTCATCCCAGCTCTACGGCTGATTGGAATATATGCTGTGGTTAACATCGTAAGAAAAGCCCCAACAGCCGGCGCGGCTCTTAAAACACCAAAACCCTCTGGTCCTACTTTTAAGATATCCTGTGCAAAAACTGGTAAAAGGGCGACAGCTCCCCCGAAAAGCACCGCAATCATGTCTAAGCTAAGGGCGCCTAAAATGGCTTTTGTTTTAAACACAAAACGCACACCCTCTTTTAAACTTTGAATGATAGGTTCACCAATTTTTGGGTTTAAAACTGGTTTTTTGGAAATCATCAATCCCAATAAAAATGAGATAACAACCAATACAAAAACGATGCACAGCGACCAGTGTACACCCAGCCAATTAATGGTTAACCCTGCGACAGCGGGGCCTAAAATTGAAGCCATTTGCCATGTTGAACTGTTCCAGGTGGCGGCATTGGGATATACCTTTTTAGGGACAATAAGCGATACTAAAGAAAAAATGGTGGGCCCAAAAAAGGCACGTAACAACCCCCCAAAAAAAACAAACCCATAGATTGAATAGAGAATTGATTTTTGACCCCAACTGGCCATAATGGAAGCCTCTGAAAGAAAAAATAGGCCCAGACTAATCAATGAAAATAAACCAATACAGCACAAAAATAAATTGCGTTTTTCTCGCTGATCCACAATGTGTCCGGCAAATAAAGCCATGCTCAAGGCTGGAATTATTTCCATAAGTCCAATAATGCCCAAAGACAAAGGGTCTTTAGTTAAAGTATAGACTTGCCATTCAATGACAATAAATTGCATGGACCATGCAAACACCAATACAAAACGAAGCAATAAAAAAATATTAAATTCTCTAAATCTAAGTGCCGCGTAAGGGTCTTTATTTACCATAATTTAGGGTTTGATATCTTTTAGTTTTAATTGCAAACTGACCTGGCCATTCCATTCATTTTCTTCTATGGCATAAGCAATATCAAAAGGGGTTTTGTTCTGCACTAATGCTAATTTGTTGCCTAGGCCAAAACCAATGCTGTTGAGCGGTTTAGTATTGTTTTTGTAAACGCTAATTTTAAGATGTTTATCGTCTTGTCCAACACATTTTCCATAACCAGAGTCATGTACTGCACTTGTGCTAAAAATAGGAGCCATGTTTTGAGGACCAAATGGAGCAAATTGCCTTAATATTCTATAAAATTTGGGAGTAATAGCACTTAAATCTAATTCAAAATCAATATGGATTTCTGGTGTTTTAAGTTGCGGCGGTAAGCTAGATGCAACCTCAACTTCAAAGGCAGCCTTAAAGGCGGCATAATTATCGGGTTTTAAACTCAAGCCTGCAGCGTATTTGTGCCCACCAAACTGTTCAATATAGCGGCTACAATTTTGAAGGGCTGTATACACATCAAACCCGCGAACAGAGCGCGCTGAAGCCGTTAAAAAATCTCCGCTTTTTGTAAATACCAAGGTGGGACGGTAGTAGGTTTCAATCAGTCTGGAGGCAACAATTCCTATGACGCCCTTGTTCCATTCAGGGCTGTAAACCACCGTCGTTGCTTTGTCTTGCTCCTGGTTTTGATCAATTTGTAAAAGGGCTGCTTTGGTGATCTCTTGGTCCAATGTACGCCGTGTTGTATTAAATGTTTCAATGGCTTCAGAAGCCGCTTGGGCTTTTGTTGCATCTGCTTCCTTCAATAAAGACACGGCATAATTCCCGTGCTTCATGCGCCCTGCGGCATTGATGCGTGGTGCAATAACAAAAACAACATCCGTCAAGGTTAAAGTCTCTTTTTTTATATGGTGAATCAGGGCTTGAAATCCAATACGTGGTTTTGAGTTTAATACTTCTAATCCATAATAAGCTAAAATTCGATTTTCTCCAACAACAGGCACAATGTCGGCGCCAATGGCCGTGGCAACCAAGTCTAAGTAAGGTGTTAAGTCGTCAATAGACTCGCTAAATTGTTGCCCCAAAGCTTGTATCAATTTAAAACCAACACCACAGCCGCACAATTCTTTAAAAGGATAGCTGCAATCCGAGCGTTTGGGGTCTAAAACGGCAACAGCTTGTGGCAAGGCATCTCCTGGGCGGTGGTGGTCACAAATGATAAAGTCAATGCCTTTTTCTTTGGCATATGCAACCTTTTTAAGGGCTTTTACCCCACAATCCAAAGCAATGATAAGACTGAAATCATTGTCCGCGGCATAATCGATTCCGGCATAAGAGACGCCATAACCTTCCGTAAACCGATCTGGAATATAGGTGGCAATCGCTTCGGTCTTCGTTTCGAGATAAGTTGCCATCAGCGCGACAGATGTTGTGCCATCTACATCATAATCACCATAGACCATAATACGTTCATTTGTGGACAAAGCCTTCTGAATACGCTGCACCGCTATGTCCATATCCTTCATTAAATAAGGATCGTGTAAGTCTTTAAGTTGTGGTCTAAAAAAAGTCTTGGCTTGCGCAAAGCTTTCAATACCACGTTGTACCAAAAGATGGGCAATGGTATCCTCAACTCCTAGCGCAGTTGCCAAGTGCTGGACACTATTTTCATTAGGAGTTGGCTTGAATGTCCAGCGCATTATTAATTAGTTTTAAAGTGAGTGTAAGTATTGACAAATGCAAATTTTCGAAACATTTCCATAACACCACAATATTTGTCTACAGATAATTGCACAGCACGATCACATTTTTTTTGATCGATTTCAGGGCCAGAAAAATAATAATTTACTTCAACAGTGTGATAATATTTTGGGTGAACCTCTGTCAATTCTCCCTCCACAACAATTTTTAAGTCATAGTCTGTAATTTTCATTTTTTTAAGAATATCAACAATGTCAATCCCAGAACATCCTGCAAGCGAAGATAACATCATCGCCTTAGGAGATAAGCCTTTTTGTTGGTCAACTCCTGCCGAAGTTGTATCCATAAGTACGTTGTTTCCACTTGGGTTGTTGGACTCGAAGCGCATGCCACCTTTCCAATGGGTTGTAGTTTTGTGGGCCATGATAAAATATTTTTGTTTCTTGTTCACTCAAAAATACCACTAAAAATTTAAAAATGCCATTAGTCAATCCCTTAAACCCAGACCATGATTTAGAAACCAAATCACTTGCTAATTTTTTCAATGAAACTCTAGGTTTCTGTCCTAATTCTGTCCTTACAATGCAACACCGCCCAGCCATCAGTAAAGCGTTTATCAATTTGAATAAAGCGGTTATGGTAAACGACGGGCGAATCACATCTGCCTTGAAACGAATGATTGCTTGGGTGAGCAGCAGTGCTACCGGCTGCCGCTATTGCCAAGCCCATGCAATACGCGCAGCAGAACGCTATGGTGCAGAGCAGGAAAAACTCAATCATATTTGGGACTACAGAACGCATCCTTCCTTCAATGAAGCTGAACGCGTCGCATTAGATTTTAGCCTGGCAGCATCCGTTATTCCCAATGCTGTGGACAATGCTCTAAAAAAGCGGCTTTATATGTATTGGGATGAAGGAGAAATTGTAGAAATGTTAGGGGTTATTTCACTTTTTGGGTTCCTTAATAAATGGAACGATTCCATGGGTACAACCATTGAAAAAGGAGCGATAGAGAGTGGAAATTTATACCTAAAAAAACACGGTTGGAACCAAGGAAAACACAATCAATCTTAAGCTGCTGAAGCGCCTGAAATTACAAGTACAATCTCACCTTTGGCGGGGTGGCTAGTGTAGTGCTCTAAAATAGATTGGACGGTACCACGGCGGGTTTCTTCAAACACTTTGCTTAGCTCTCTCGAGATGGATATAAAACGTGCCGGTCCAAAATACAAAGCAATATCTTCCAAGGTTTTGTTGAGTTTATGAGGACTTACATAAAGTACTATTGTGCGTTGTTCTTGGGCCAATAATTTAAGCCTTGTTTGACGGCCTTTTTTTAATGGTAAAAACCCTTCAAAAACGAAGCGATCGTTTGGCAAGCCGGAGTTTACAAGCGCGGGCACGAAAGCAGTTGCGCCAGGCAAGCATTCTACAGAAATTTCTGCTGTCACACAGGCTCTTGTTAGTAAAAATCCAGGATCAGAAATTGCAGGTGTCCCTGCATCGCTAATTAGAGCAATGGTGGTGCCTCTTTTCATAAGGTCAATAAGGCGGTCTAAAATTTTGTGTTCGTTGTGCATATGATAAGACTGCATGGGCGTTGCGATATCAAAATGCTTAAGTAGCTTGCCAGAAGTACGGGTATCTTCAGCTAAAATTAAATCTGCTGATTTTAATGTAGCAATTGCCCTAAGGGTTATGTCTTCAAGATTTCCAATAGGAGTTGGAACTAAAAAAAGTTTCATCAATTATACTTTAAAACGCAAAGGTACGATGTTTAATCTTAATTTTTTTTTGGAGGAATCGCCATAAAATCTTTTAAATAAAAAGGCTCAAAATAAGCCAGGTCTTCAAAATCTTTTGCTTTATATTTTTGATAAGACAGCGCGCACATTTGTTCAGCTGATGGAAGTTTAACATCAAAATGTGCATTGGAATGATCAATCATATCCTGAATTTTAGAGGCTCCATTACCAACGAAAAAAACGTTTTGATCTACTAATAAATCAGCATAGCATCCGGAGTCTAATACTTTCGCTGTGGTGGGGTGAATAGTTCGGTGATTGGCATCAAATACCGCAGAATAGACCTCCATGCGTCGGGCATCTAAAGTAGCGACAATGTAGCCCTCATTTATATGTACTTTATGGGCAAGCAGTTCTAATGTGGGCAGCGATATAAGGGGAATATCTAACCCAAAGCAAAGTCCTTTTGCTGTGGAGACCCCAATGCGCAAACCGGTATAAGAACCCGGACCTTTACTAACGGCAATAGCATCGAGTTGACTGCGCTCAATTTGGGTCTCTTTTAATACCGTATTAATGTAAAGATGAAGCCGCTCAGAGTGTGAGTATTGAGCGCTGTTATCTTCTTTTAAGAGAAGTAATTCTCCGTTAAGTGAAAGTGCAACAGAGCAGTTAGTTGTAGAGGTCTCAAGATTTAAAATATAGGCCATTTACAAATTTAAGGGTTTTCCAAGATAAAAGTCTAAGACTTTGGTCTTGAAAATAAAATCGTATTTGGAACGGACTAAACTTGATTGCGCATTCACTAGTTGAGTTCTGTTTTGTTCTAAATCTAATGTATTAAGCGCGCCGATGTTGTAGCGCTCTTGCGCATTATCAAAAGACAGTTGACGGGCAGCAACTGATTTTTGAGACGACACATAGGTCTTTAAGGCGGCTTTAGCGTCTGTAAAAGCTCGCTGTATATTGCTTTCTATTTCGACTTTGGCCTGGACTAATGCCAAATTTCTATTTTCAAGCTGAACTTTTGCTTTAGCTAACGCTGTTTTGTTTTGAAATCTAGAGAAAATAGGAATGTTTAAACTTAAGGCAAAACTGTGACCTCGATTATCATTAATTTGCTGAAAAAAAGAATTATCGCTGCTAAGGTTGGAAAAGTTGGCCCCTGTATTCAGGCCGTAACTAAAGCTAAGATTAGGGTAAAATCCACTTCTTGAAATTTCTTTACCAAATTTAGCTACTTCAATATTTTTCTCAGCCACTTTAATTTCACTTCTATTTTTTAAAGCATATACCAATATAGCATTAACGTCATTATACAAAAACAACTCTGATGGTGTGTCTAGTGTTATTTGTTCAACCGAAAACCCTTCAAAAGGGACTTGTAAGACCTGGGATAATGCCAAAAGCGCCAAATTATAATTGTTTTCGGCAACTGTTAAGCGTTGTTCATCGCTGGCCAACGTTGCTTCTGCATCAAAGACATTAGCGAGGGGTTGGATGCCTGCGGCAACTAATTCTTTGACACGTTCGAGTTGCTCAATTGAAAACTTATATTGAGCATCTGCTATGCTTAAATTTTCTTTATTCAACATCACGTTTAAGTAAGAATTGACCACATTAAGTGCCACATTGTCTCTGATACGTTGAAATTCTTCCTTACTAGCCTCCTTATTGATAAGGGACTGTTTATATATATTGGTGTTACGAAACCCATTAAAAATAGTCTGGGAAATACTCAATCCAATGTTTGATGAATGGAAGGTCCTGTCTAAAAACTGGCCATCAAATACCTCTACATTTCCTAAGTTAAGGCGTTGAGAAGCGCCAACTCCAAGTGATGGTAAAAAATTACCTTTTGCGGCAATAATGTCTTGGTCATTGGAAAGTAAGGCGTTTTTTGACTGCTGAATAGTGATATTATTTTCGAGCGCATAATTGACGCATGCTTCCAGCGTCCATTGTTCTTGAGCGCTGACGTTGAATAGGTTTATAAAGCACAGCAAAAGCAGCAGGCTTTTTATTGGATGAATTGGTATTGTATTACGCATCGTTGTCGTCATTTTCTTCTTCTTCATTATTCTCTTCGGAAGCTTTATTCCAAACTTTGATTTTATCTGAAAGCTCTAAGCCTTCAGTAATTTCAACATTGATACCGTCTGAAATTCCAATTTCAACATTTTTTATCACAAAATCGCCATTGTCATTTAAAATTTCTACAAAAGGCTTTTCAGTAATTCTATTGAACTGTAGTAGAGCTTCTTTAATCACCATTACACTATCCTTACTGGCAACAGCTATTTCGGCGTTTGCACTATAGCCTGCACGAATTTTATTGCTAGATTCAACAGCGACATCGGCTTTAATTACAAATTGAACGGCGCCGTTTTCTTCAACACCCTTGGGCGCTACAAAAGTTAGTTTGGCAGGAAATTCCTTTTCATTAATTGCGCCAAGAACAACTTTTATGGTTTTTCCTTCCTCCAGCTTACCAACTTCAGATTCATCCACTTTTCCTTCAAATATCATTTGACGCATATCGGCAATGGTCGCAATGGTCGTCCCTGCGTTAAAATTATTGCTTTGAATCACTTGGTCTCCTTCTCTAACAGGAATTTGTAAAATGGTCCCTGATATTTGAGCGACAATATTGGTGTTGGCAGAGCCACCGCCAGAAATGGAGCCGCGTTTGATAATTTGATAATCGTTTTGAGCCTGGATGTAACTTTCTTGAGCTTGATTCAGACTTAGTTCGTTATTTTCAAAATCTTGACGAGATATCACCCCCTTTTCATAGAGTGTTTTGTTGCGTTCAAACAATGTTTTGGCGTTGTCATATGTGAATTTTGAAGATTTAATACGGCTTTGGGCGCTTACCAAAGCCTGTTCGTTTGGAACCACTCGTATTTTGGCAATTAGATCTCCTTTTTGAACCAAATCTCCTTCTTCAACTGATATTTTATCGACAATTCCTGAAATTTGCGGTTTGAGTTCAATTTCCTCCTCAGGATTTAACTTTCCAGTGGCTACAATTTTTGTATCCAAGGAGGTGTAAAAGGCTTGGGCTGTCTTATAGTCAATAACGTCTTTTTTATTTGAATCTTTAAAGTATTTCAATACAAATACCAAAAGGACAAGTAAGACGATTCCTGAAATAATTTTTACTGTTTTATTCATTTTATTAATTTAATTATTCTTCTCTTAACGCTTCTATGGGTTTAACTATGGTTGCTTTGAAAGCCGGAATCAAACCAATTAATGTACCCAATAATACCAATAAGGCAAGGGCGACAAATACGACGGCAATAGAAACAGACGCATTCACTAGGGTGGCGTCGTCGCCTTGTCCCCAAACATTATCTATGACAATTAGAATCCAACCTCCTGTAATGATGCCTAAAACGCCCGAAAGTAAGGTTAAAAATACGGCTTCCACAACAATCTGACGTTTAATCTCAAAAGGCGTGGCGCCTAAGGCGCGCCTAATCCCAATTTCTTTAGTACGCTCTTTAACCGTGATCAATAATATGTTTCCAATGGCAAAAACGCCGGCAATTAAGGTTGCAATACCTACAAACCATGTTAAAAATTGCATTCCTGTTAAAAAGCCTGTGATTTTTGCAAATTCTTTACCAAGGTTAAAACTTCCTAAAGCCCTTTTATCCCTTGGGTGTATTTTATTCATATTCCGCAGTAGTAATTTTGTGTCTTCCTCAATCTGTTTGATATTGTAGTTAGGCTTACCTGTTACAACCATCCAACCAATGCGATCAGCGCGGTTATAAATCTGCTGAAAGGTAGTGAAAGGAATGTGAATATCGCTGGAGGGGCCCATATCCACATTTTCGTTTTGAAAGACACCAATCACTTTGAAGTTCATACTGTTGACTTGAATATACCGCCCGATAGGGTTTTCGTTTTTATCAAAAAGTTGTTTATAAACATCCTCGGAAATCACCGCGGCCTTACGCTTGCTATTAATGTCATTTTGATTGATAAAGCGACCACGCAGCATCTTTTTCTTTTGAATTTTATCTAGCAACGGGTAATCTCCATTGACACCATAACGCCCAGATAAAAAATTACGTACCACCAAGGCTTGACTGCGACTCCTAGGAACTACGAGTTCTACACCTTCAATATTTTCTTTTATTTTATGAACATGGGATAATTTAA
Organism: Flavobacteriaceae bacterium; assembly: GCA_045561735.1. Classification (GTDB taxonomy): domain Bacteria; phylum Bacteroidota; class Bacteroidia; order Flavobacteriales; family Flavobacteriaceae; genus UBA3537. The sequence continues at coordinate 27,914 of JBJKXC010000016.1, forward strand.
GGCGAACCATTTTTCCTTCTTGAAATCCTTTAAAAGGAATACTGGTATTTTGACCCCAAATAAAAACACTGTTTGTAGCAAAATCTCCAAAAATTCGATTGAAAGAATTTTCCATTCCCCGTGCGGCGCCCAAAAGAGCGATAAGCAATAGAATCCCCCACCAAACTCCAATCATAGTGATAACAGTACGAACTTTGTTTTTAGTCAAACTGTCGTACACTTCCTTCCAGGTATCGCTTTCGAATAAAAATTTCATACTATCCTTCGTCTCTTAGGGCCACAATGGGCTTGATTAGGGAGGCTTTCTTTGCCGGTAAATATCCAGCAATCGCACCGGAAGTGATTAGTGTGAAAGTGGCCATAACAACCAAAGTTTGACTAACACTCGGATCTGTTATAAAATAAGTTTTTAAGTGGGGGCTTGCCCACTCCAGTAAACCCACCCCCGTTAGCAATCCAAAATAACCTGCCAAGGTTGTTATAAAAACAGATTCAACTAAAATAATAGAAATTATAGACCCAGGGGAAGCACCTAAAGCCTTTCTAATTCCAATTTCTTTGGTACGCTCTTTAACAATAAAAATCATAATGTTACTGATGCCAACAACGCCTGCAATTAGAGTCCCAAAGCCAATGATCAAAATTAAAATACCCAAAACTGAAGTCATTTGATTGATTCCTTTATTTTGCATAGCCATATTAGATATTCGTATGGCACGCTGGTCATTTTTTGCCACTGTAAAGCGCGCTTTAAGTTGCTTCTCTAGGTCTAACCCAAAATCAATAGCTTGATTCAAGTTTAATGTTGGATCATAAGTTAGATTGATTTGATCCACGTAATCATTATTACCATAAATTTTTTGAGCCGTTGTAATTGGCATGTATATAATGCGCTCTTCGTCATCGCCACCGTCGTCATTAAAAACGCCCACAACTTTATATGAAATACCACTTAAATTGATATAATTACCGACAACATCCTTCTCTTTAAGAAATAAATCTTGTCGAACCAAATCTCCAATAACAATCACTTTGGTGCTGTTTTTCATGTCCCGCTGGTTGAGGTAGCGCCCTTTTGAAATCTTTGTTTTCTCTAAGTATTGATGGTCGGGATGAACAGCCCGTAATAAATAATTATTTTTTTCGTTTCTATAACTGGCCACTACATTGCGATAAATCCTTGAAGTTATAAATTCTATACTAGGCTCAAAATCAGACTTTATATACTGAAAATCTTCATTTTTAAATTGAATACGCCGACCTGCTTGAAGTCCCTTATATGCTTTTGTGGTGCGCCCTGAACGAATAAAAATAGCATTGGCTGCATCATCAACAAATGCTTCAGAAAATGTATTATTGAGCCCATTTGCTAAACCAAAAAGGACAGTAAAAAGTAAAATTGCAAAGGCTACCGTAAAGCCAGAAAGTAAACTGCGAGTGCGGTTTTTATCAATACTTTGAAATACCTCCCGCCAAAAGTCTATATCAAACATCAATAGTCGCTCTTAATTGTTTTATAAAATTGTCTTCCATGATCAGACCATCCTTTAATCGAACGATGCGTTTACACATATTTGCAATATCTTTCTCATGAGTTACAATTAAAATAGTCTTCCCTTCATCATTTAGCTGTTGTAAAAAAGCCATAATATCATAAGAAGTTGCGCTGTCAAGAGCACCTGTGGGTTCATCTGCCAGTAAAAGTTTGGGTTCTGATGCTAGGGCCCGTGCGATGGCAACACGTTGTTTTTGACCTCCTGAGAGCTCACTTGGCAAATGTGAGGCCCAATCTAATAGACCTACTTTTTCCAAATGAAATTTGGCTTTCTCTTGGCGTCTTTTCCTTTTTAAGCCTTGATAGAACAAAGGCAATGTAACATTTTCTAAGGCATTTTTATAATTAATAAGGTTGAAGGACTGAAATATAAACCCCAAAAACTTATTTCTATAGATCGCTGCTTTTTTTTCGCTTAGATTTTTAATAGGGACGCCGTCTAATATATAGTTGCCTTCATCGGCCTCATCCAGCATCCCAATGATATTGAGCAAGGTAGATTTCCCAGAACCTGAAGAACCCATAATTGCTACCATCTCTCCCTTTTCAACAAATAAGTCAATTCCTTTTAAAACATGAATACTGGAATCAGCAATGGGATAAGATTTATGGAGCTGTTCAATTTTGAGCATTTTGACTTTAATTAAATTGTATCCTTAGGACGTTAAAATCTTAATTTTGTTACATCGCTGTAAAAGTATTCAAATTTAACAATACATCAATAGCGTTGAATATAAGCTTCAAGGATTCCTAATTTTAAAGGATTTTATTTTTTTTTGGAAACCTTCTTAAAATAGTGATAGGTAACAAGCGCCACCCCCCCCATTAGGATATAAGGAACCAACATCAAATACACAATACCATCGTTTACACCTTTGGCAGTAGTTTGTCCTGCTTCACTTTCTAAAACAGCACGACACATTGCACATTGAGCCTGAGCAAATAACGTCACAAAAATCAAAAATATATATGTAACCCTGATTTTCAAATTTTAAACATAGTATGGGGAAATCATAAGGTAAACAACAACACCTGTAATGGCGACATAAAGCCATATTGGATAGGCGTATTTTACAATTTTTTTATGTGCTTCATAGTCTGTCAAATATGCCCTTATATAGCTGTATAAAACCAAAGGTATTACCGCAACAGAGAGAAAAATATGGGTAATTAAAATAAAGTAGTAAATGAATTTTTGGGGTCCTACTCCTCTATAGGGCGTTGGGTCACTCGTTATGTGATAGGCAATATACATCAAAAGAAATACAACTGAGCAGCTTATAGCTGTTTTCATCATAGATTCGTGAAGAGATATTCTTTTATTCTTAATCGCGATTAAAGCGACAATTAACAAGAAGGCCGTAAGACCATTTATGCAGGCATAAATTGGAGGCAAAAAAGTAAGTGGTTTAGCAGTTGGTAAATTCTCAAGTAGAATTACCTCTTGTAATAAAATTAATTGATCTTGGTCCCACTTAATTGTAAATAAAAGAGCCACGGCCAAAGGAATGAAAATGGAGATGATATTAGTCCACAGTTTCAGTTTAGATTCTGAGTATTTTTTTGAAGTGTTAATCATGGTCTAATAATTTTAAAATGTCCTCCTTAAGCGCCGAAATTTCTTCCCGTTCTCCTTCGTCGCTTATTTGGTCTCTTTGACTGATCGTCCCCCGGTAGTATATCTTTGGGTTCCCAAAAGAATCCGTTCTAGAGCGAATGTACCCCTCTTTATCAATGAGGGCGAAATTCCCCGAATGCTCAAAACCACCTGCAGCGCCCTCGACTTGAGCAGCATAGAGGTTAAACCCAATGTTGGCTAAGTCATAAATTGTTTCTTGTTTGCCTGTAAGAAAATGCCAATTTGGATGGGTAACACCATATTGATCCGCATAGTTTTTTAATACTTCAACTGAATCATGATTGGGATTGATTGTTATTGAGGCAATCCCAAAATCAGAGCGTTTGGGAAATGTATTTTGGATATTTACAAGGTTTTGGCTCATTTTAGAGCAAATGGTAGGACAAGTGGTAAAGAAAAATTCAACTAAATAGACAAGTCCTTCAAAGTCTTCATTGGTGATTGTTAAGCCGTTCTGATTTGTAAAACTAAAGGGCATTACCTTTTTGCGTTCTCCATTAATTTCTAAGTAAGAAAGTGGATTTGCATCTGTCGTTTGTAAAATGACATTTTCACTGCGACTTTCTGTTCTAGCGATGTCCCCAGCTTGGATCCGTGTCACGATTTTAGGAACAAAAATAATCCCAAAAACCAGTATAATGAAAGCGATACCTATGTATGAATAGTTACTTTTGTTCATTGTTTTAAATCATTGGCTCGGCGGGCGGTCGAACTAAAATTCCCCTTTCGTTTTTGACGATATTCTGTAAATAAAATGCGGATGTCGTCACTCATTTTGTTTTTTAAATCTGAGATTTCCAAGACATCATATGAAGTCATTGGGTAAACGGCGGCATTGCTTTTAATTTCTGATTTTATGCGGTCGTCCAAGCGTCCTCTTTGATGACGCTCTCTGTCTACAACAAACACTTGGTTGGATGATAAATTTAGGCTTAATGGGCGTGTGATTTTGAAATTGGTATAAGCCTCCCTAATGGCCTGATCAGTTCCAAAAGCAAATTTCCAATATTGCAATGGCGCAAATGCATTGAGTTCTTTGTTTAATTCTAAGACTTGATGTTTTGCGGAATGTGGTACCAATGCCAATACCTGAAATCTTTTAAATCCAAAGAATTTATCATAAATGAGCTCTTTTAAATTTAAGGCAAAGGTAGCGTCATCCATAGGGTTTGTACCAAAAAAGCCAACAACTGATAAGTGGTCCTCCAATTCGATACTATTTCCTTCAAGCGTTTTAAAATCGTAAAGTTCAGGGATGTTTGTCTGAACAACATCAAGAGTTTCGTAGTTGTGTTTAGACGGGTATAATAATAATAGGAAAAACACCGGCAAAAAAAACAAGACGGAAAGAACGAGTGGTTTTTTTATTTTGGAAACATCCATAACGCAAAAATATAAAAGACAAGCTTAAGGCCAATCTTTTATGTTATAATATATTCTTAATTTTTGTACTTGCTATCCCAAATGGACTCGTTAAAGTTTTTCCGCATCATAAACAATAAATAGAATGTAATAAAAACAAACGTTTTAATATTGAATATAAAGATTACAAATAATTGTGTGTCCGATAGCTTGTTGAAAATTACAGAACCAATAGCGGTAGATACTAAACTTAACAATATGGAAGTGAATATTAATGTATTAACATTTTTAAAAGGCCAAACAAATAATCTTCTGAAGATTTTTAAATCATCCCCCCATTTATGGACTAGGTAATAGTAGCCATTACCAATAGGGGCAAACAGCAAGGGGTCCTCTTTAGCCTTTAGCCTAAAAAGTTTGGAAGGTGCCATTATTTTAAAGTTTTCTAATTGGGTTTCATGGGCATCTTCTAATTCAGGAATAATGCTATATAATTCATGGGGATAGTCCCCCTTAAACAAATGGGTGTCTAAAAATCTAAGGCGATAATTTATACACAACTTTTCAATGGAGTCAATATGGAAAATCTTATCCATATCTAGGTCATCAAAAATCAAACTGTTTACGAAAGAAGTGTTTTTGTTATCTAGTTTTGATTTAATTCGAGTTTTAGAGGCTTCTTTCTGATCAAAGATGCGCTTTATTATGGCTTTTAAGTCTTGGCTGGTTAAAAGTCTATCGCGGTCTTTCTTTAGAGCTTTCTGAAGATTTAGGTCAAACATTGGCCATTAATTTATAATGCAAAATTAATTAATAGTAATGAAGATATAGGCTGAAAAATCTGTTTTAACACTTTTTTATTAATCTCTTAAAAATGAGGTCATAAATAAATTAATAAACTGAAAAAATTAAGAGCTTAATTAGAAATCTCTTTTGACGTGCCCTTGAGTGTAAACTGATTCTATATAACCTCCTTCTTGCAGTAAAATAAAGATTAGATAACAAATTAAAAAAACCGCAGTCCAAACCACCAAACGTCTTAGCGATTTTGTTTCGTCACGCATGTGCATAAAGTCCCAAGTGATGTAATAGGCCTTGATAATTGTCAATAATATAAAAATAAGATTCAAGCTTTTGGTGTAGATAAAGGCTGAGAAAATAATGTTTAAAAGTGTCGCCCCAACGCCGCCTTCAAAAGGAGTCATTGAGGGTACCATTAAAATTTCAGGCTTATAAATTCCTAAAACTACTTCCACACCTGTAATAATGGAAAGCAATAAAAGTACACCCCATATTTTTTGTGTATTAGATTTAAACTTAACCAATCCTCTAAAGATTTCTAATTTGTGTGCGTGGTCTGTCATTTTTATTTAATTTTTTTTAAACAAGGTAAAAGAAGGTGAATACGAAAACCCAAACTAAATCTACAAAGTGCCAATATAAGCCTACTTTTTCAACCATTTCATAATTTTTTCTTCGCTCATAAGTCCCAATTATCACATTAAAGAAAATAATGGTATTGATCACAACACCCGATAAAACGTGAAAACCATGAAACCCTGTGATAAAAAAGAAGAAATCGGCAAACAACGGGGCGCCATACTCATTAACTTCTAAATTGGCACCCTTGACATAGCGCTTGCCGTTAATCTTAATTTGGCGCAAAGATTCATCTCTTGATAAAACGGTCTTTTCGCCTTTTTCGTTAATCGTTTGAGTGCGCACCAGTATATTGGGATTGGCCACCAAGCCAAGATAAACATCGTTGACGGTGTATGCTGGGAGGCTACCCTCAGATTTAAACCAAACACCGCTTTTGCCTTCGTGCTGAGTTCGTTCTGAGGAAGCAGCAACCGCAAATTCTTCAACAGCTATTCTTTTAAAAATAGCTTCTCCTTCAATAGATTTATAGCTCCCAAATTGTAAAATATTACCCCCTTTGGTCTGAACGGCTCCATAATCCCCTTGGATAAAAGTAGCCCATTCCCATGCTTGCGAGCCAACAAAAATAGCGCCACCAATAATGGTGAAAAACATATACCAAATTACTTTGTTTTTCTTCATTTGATGGCCCGCATCTACTGCCAAGACCATAGTTACTGAAGACATAATGAGAACAAACGTCATGAAAGCTACATAAATCATCGGCAGCTCTTTTCCGTGTAAAAAGGGGACGTGCGTAAACACCTCATCCGCTATAGGCCAATAGTCAATATATTTAAACCTTGAGAAACCATAGGCCGCTAAAAAACCAGAAAAGGTCAAAGCATCCGAAACGATAAAAAACCACATCATCATTTTTCCATAACTGGATTTGAGGGGCTGGTTGCCTCCACCCCAAGTGGTTCCTTCTGTACCTGTGCTTATTGCTGTAGAATTCATAGTCAATACTTTATTTTGAATTTTGCAAAAATAATTTAATTTATTCTGTTAAAGAAATATATAAAGAAAAAGAGATATAGCCATAAAAAGTCAATAAAATGCCAAAATGTTGATGCTAAATCAAATCCGGTTTTGTCTTTAGCAGTATAAGCCATTTTCAAATGCCTAATAATAACAACCGCCAAGCATATAAGTCCTGCCAAAACATGAAGTATATGAAATACAGCAATTATATATATGTAAGACATAGTAATATTGCTAGTTGGGCCTGTGAAATTATAACCCATGGCTATGAGCTCATTAAATCCCAAAAATTGGGTAAAAATAAAAGCCAGACCGAAAACAAAAGTAGCTATAAGTAAAGCCAAACTCTTTGTGTAATTTGCTTTAATCAGCATTTTTTTAGAAGCAAAAAGTAAAATACTACTAAGTAAAATTATAATTGTACTAAGTGTAAAAGACTCCGGCAACTGAAAATTACGAATCCAATCTTCTCGGGTGCTGCTAACTATAAAAGCGCTAGTAAGACCTCCAAAAGACATGATTAGAGATACGATGCCAAACCACAGCATCATTTTTTTAGCGCGTTTCTCCTTTTGTTTTAAAGTTCCTTTTGTTAAATCCACAGCTTTCAAATGAATTTATCTGTAACATAAATAATCTGTATACTCATAAGGTATATGATGCTTACCATCATCAATTTTTTTGCCGCATTTTCGGATTTATTTTTAAAAAGTTTAAACCCATAATACAAAAAGACCAGCCCTAGAACAATGATAGGTATGGCGGCATATAATGAGAGCTTCAAGCCTCCAGTAAAGCCTGATAATGGAACCAAGCATATTAATATTGTCCAGCAGATGTAACCAATGATTTGAAGCACAGTACCTCTATCTTTGGCCCCCGTGGGCAACATTTTAAACCCTGCTTTATTATAATCTTTATCTAGCAACCAAGCGATGGACCAAAAATGCGGAAATTGCCAAAAAAACTGCATCATAAATAGAACGCCCGCTTCCAAGCCAAAATGACCTGTGCAGGCAACCCACCCTAACATAAATGGAACTGCTCCAGGAATAGCACCAGCTAAAACAGAAAGTGCTGTCTTTTGTTTAAGCGGGGTGTAGACACTCGTGTAAATAAATATTGAAATGGCCGCAAACATAGCAGTAATTGGATTAATCGCATACAAAATAATCAAACCAATTATTGTAAGAATTGTAGCAAGTATAAATGCAATTTTAACAGATATTCTTCTCATCGGAATTGGTCTGTTTTTAGTGCGCTCCATAAGGGCATCTAAATCCCTTTCTATGATTTGATTGAATACATTGGAAGCACCTACCATACAATACCCGCCAATGGCAAGAAAAATAAGTCTTGAAATACTTATTGTTTCAGCTGCAAGTAAATAGCCTGCGATACAAGAAAAAACCACACTTAGGGATAGCCCCATTTTTGTAATCACTTTAAAGTCGCTTAATCGACTAACAGGCGTTTTAGACAAGACAACATTTTGGGCCATGGCTTTGGTATCTATTTCTTAAGTTTACAAAGATAATTCTTAATTATATTTTATTCAATATAATATCAGAAAAACGTTCCTGGAAAAACCAACAGCTTATAAGTTGAAGCGGTAAGTGGCTTTTATCAAGAAAATATTTTTAGGCTGATGCTCTAAAATTCCGTTTTGAGCCCCTTCAATGAGGCCATTTTCTAATGAAACATCCGTTCTGATTCCTTGGGACCAAACCAAAAACAATTCAGACCCTGGAATATACTCCCAACGCAGCACCAAATTGGAGTTGAATTGAACAATAGAGAAGTCTGGATTTGACATATTGTAGTCATTAAGGCCGTCTAAATTGTCATCAAAATAATAGGTGCCCTGATCAAATTGAACTTGGGTATTGTTATAAAGCTGGAAACGGTCAGAAAGTCTATTGGCAGTAGCATCCGTAACATACTTAAAATCTGAGTATCGCCCTCTAGAAATAAAGGGTTGTGCGTAATATTGAAGGCTCAAGTTCGGGTTTATAGTGTAATTGATGCGGAAGGTCGAACGGAATGTTTGATTGTCAATAGTGCCTAAAATATAACGCTTTGTTGTCAAAAAGTCCTTTTGGGTAATGTATTGCGTTTTATTTGGCCGCTTCGAGTATTCAGTTGCTAAAGAGACATTAAGTGCATCCAATATTTGGTAGTTAAAATCTACTTCAAATTTTAAAAAGGACATATTGTTATCCTCAGATTGAGAATGCATCACCCCAATTTTGGTGTTAAATTTTTTTCGGTCATCAGACCTAAAAAAGAGAGATTTGAAATTTTCTTTTGAAAAACGCCAGCGAGGGCCGCCTCTTAAAGCTGTATTGTCATAAATTCTTGGTTTATATGTGAGCCATGAACTAATTACTGAATTGTTTAGAAACCTAAGTCTAGTTCTTAACTGATATTGGACCCTGTTGTGATTGCCTTCAAAATCGTAAGCATTGAATTGTCTAAAATCAAAGTTGATATTTCTAAAAATCGATACAGGCTTGGCCGTTCGGTATTTTAAGTTAAAAAATTGGAATTTTTGGTCGGCACGTTTCAAAAATCCTATGTCGTTTAATTCCAGCTCTGGAGAAGACCATTTAAAGCCCATATCATAATTCCAGTTTTGTCCACCATCTTTACCAAACTCTACAAGGCCTCCAGTCCCTGTTAATGAAGTACGGTTGGGATCAAGCTGTACATGGGTGGCGTCTACACGATCAAACAGATGTGTTAAGCTTTGCTGAGTCGCAAGAATAGATTCTCGGCTTCCCTTAACATGGCTCATCACAACATTAGTTTGAAGATAAAACGTTCTATCTTTCCATTGATGCCTAAAGTCTATACCACCTGAATATGCAGCCTCTCTAAGCTCAGAAGTCGCTTCGTTAAGAAACCTGTTGGTGGCAGTAAAAATACCACCCAAAAAAGTATTGCGTTTATTCATGTCCTTTTGAACCCGTCCAACAAAATAGTTTGTAAACGGTTCTACAAGTAATTCAGAAATAACACCATTAGTATTGATTTCAGAAAATTCTTTTGAGGTCATACTCTCCAAAATTCCTATTGACCATCCTTTTTTTGTTTTACCGCTAAACTTTGCAGCACCCAAAATTGTGGTGTTCTGAGGGCGATCGATATAGGAATTTTCTGGATTTTGTGAATAAACTTGCGGCGATCTACCAATGCGGCGGGAGAAAAACAAATTGTCGCGGTTTCCCGCGTATCGATAGTCAAAAATATTTTTATTCTCTACAAAGAATGGCCGCTGCTCATTATTGAAAATTTCAAAACCATCCAACGCAATGGCAGCTGGATCTGCTTCTACTTGTCCAAAGTCAGGATTAACAGTAAGATCAAGGGTCAAGTCGTTGGTGATCCCAATTTTTGAATCCAAGCCCGCATTAATTTTGGAGTCACGGCCATCACGATATGGGTTTCCCATTTGTGCTTCATAAGTTTCTTTTTGAATCGCTAAAAAGGGCTGTACTTCTAATTGCTTCTGAGGTTTTATATTTTTCAGACCTCTGAGCTCTCCTGCTTCGCTAACCCAACCCGCAGAACCTACAGGGATACGGTCCCAGGCGGACAATTCATTCTCACGAAATAGATTTCTAACGACATTTAAACCCCAAACTTGCTCCCTAGCATTACCAAAGCGTAACTGACTCAATGGAATTTTCATTTCAGCAGACCAACCCTCAAATATAATTTGTGCCTTTGCACTCCAAATTGGATTCCAGCTGTCGTCAATATCGTCCCCATTGTTAGTGATAATTTCATCGCCCCTAACCCCAGCGGCAGTTACTGTAAATAAAAAAGCGGTTCGTAAATCATGGTAACTATCGATCAGCACATTAATACGGTCCCCTTCAAAACCATCTCTCCTTGAAAGGCGTTTGGTAATGCGTTTTGGGGAGGCATCTAAAGCCAAAAGAGCAATATATAAATGTTTTTGATCGTATAGAATCTTAAATTTAGTCTGCTCTGTAGGCTTGGTATTTTCATCGGGATTAACTTCGATAAAATTTGAACCCCAAGGAACTTTGTTCCATATTTTATCGTTAATAAAACCATCAACTTCAGGGGCTTTTACAGAACTAATTTCGGTAGTAGAGTAAACTTTAGGGAATGTCGCTTGAGAGCACAAAAGCCATGGGGAAATAGCAATAAATAATGAAATTTTTGCTATTATTTTTTGTGTCATTATATTCTGAGTAGACATACAGGGTGTAAATTAAGGGCAAATTTATAGGACTCTTGCACATTAATCCTAAAATTTAGAAAAGTTTAACGCCAAAATACTGTGGATTGTATATGCTGGCAAATATTCGGATCTTATTTGAAAAAATAAGCATAAATAGATTTTGTTAATAACAATTTATAATTGTAAGTTTGCAAACTCTTTTTTGAGAAGTAAAAGAAAATTAAAGAAAAATTAAACCGTGGATATCTTAAGCTATAAAACAAAATCTGTCAACAAAGCGTCACGTGACAAAGCATGGGTTCTGATTGATGCAGATGGCCAAACATTAGGCCGTTTGGCTTCAAGAGTTGCCATCCTATTAAGAGGCAAACACAAACCCAATTTTACGCCGCACGTTGACTGTGGTGATAACGTTGTTGTGATCAATGCTGAAAAAATAAAATTATCTGGAAACAAGTGGGATGAAAAAACATACATTCGCTACACAGGCTATCCAGGTGGTCAACGTTCACTGACTGCAACAGAGCTTTTTGCAAAAGACCCTGCTCGGCTGGTTGAGAAATCAATTAAAGGAATGCTGCCTAAAAACAAATTAGGTGCAGCACTCTTCAGAAATCTCAATGTCGTCGTTGGCACGAAACATGCTCACGAAGCACAACAACCTAAAGCACTTAATTTAAACGACATTAATTAATGGAAGTCATTCACAAAATTGGCCGTAGAAAAACGGCAGTAGCACGTGTTTATCTTTCCGATGGAAAAGGCAAAATAACAGTCAACAATAAGGACTTTAAGTCTTATTTTACAACGGCTACGCTACAATACAAAGTAAATCAACCTTTAGCTTTGACCGACAATGAAGGAAATTTTGACATCAAAGTCAATGTTTTTGGAGGCGGTGTCACTGGACAAGCTGAGGCGGTTCGCCTTGCACTTTCAAGAGCGATGTGCGAACTCAATGAAGAAAACAGAAGTGTTTTAAAACCAGAAGGCTTATTAACTCGTGATCCTAGAATGGTAGAGCGTAAGAAATTTGGTCAAAAGAAAGCGCGTAAGAAATTCCAGTTTTCTAAACGTTAACATACATTTAATTATAAACCAGTTATTGTTGTCCATGACAGAAAAACTGTCAGGATTTAGTTTAGCATCTAAATGAAAAAGGCCTTATCAAGCCACTTTTTCATTGCTAATTCAACAGAACGTAAACTAACACAAAAATGGCACAAGTAGAAGTTAAAGAACTCCTCGACAACGGGGTCCACTTTGGACACCTCACCAGAAAATGGGATCCTAATATGGCCCCATTCATTTATATGGAACGCAACGGCATCCATATCATCAACCTTTACAAAACAGCAGCGAAACTTGAAGAAGCCTCAAAAGCACTTGCAAAAATTGCAACTTCTGGGCGTAAAATTCTTTTCGTTGCCACAAAGAAACAAGCGAAAGATATTGTCGCAGAAAAGGCTGCTGATGTTAAAATGCCTTACATCACCGAGCGTTGGCCTGGCGGAATGTTGACCAATTTTGTAACCATTAGAAAAGCGGTTAAGAAAATGGCAGCAATAGACCGTATGAAAAAAGATGGAACATTCAATACGCTTTCTAAAAAAGAACGCCTTCAAGTCAGCCGATTAAGAGCAAAACTTGAGAAAAACTTAGGGTCCATTTCAGACATGACGCGTCTCCCAGGAGCTTTGTTTGTCGTAGACATCAAGCGTGAACACATCGCTATCAAAGAAGCTCAGAAATTGAACATTCCTATTTTTGCAATGGTGGATACAAATTCAGATCCAAGACAGGTAGACTATGTAATCCCTGCCAATGATGACGCATCAAAATCTATTGAAAAAATTATGACACATGTCACAGAAGGCATTGCTCAAGGTCTTGCTACAAGAAAAGCTGAGAAAGAAGGCGGCGCTGCTGAAACTGATGAAGTAGTTAAGACGGATGTGGCTACAAAACCAGCTGCTGAAGCAACTGACGTTTCCAAAGAGGAAGAATAAACTTATTAAATAATCAAAAACTCAAAACCGTAAAATTCTTCACTATTTGATAGATTTTTCGGTTTTTTTTAAACTTTAAAACCATGATAAAAGTTACCGCTGCTGAAGTAAATAAACTGAGAAAAGCCACCGGCGCAGGAATGATGGATTGTAAAAAAGCACTTGTTGAAGCTGAAGGCGATTTGACAAAGCCATAGATGTTTTAAGAAAAAAAGGTCAAAAAGTTGCTGCTAAAAGAGCCGATAGAGATTCCTCTGAAGGGGCTGCTGTTGCCAAGGTAAACGCCGAAAACACCATGGGCGTAGCCATTGTGCTGGGTTGTGAAACTGATTTTGTAGGAAAAAATGAAAACTTTTTAGCACTTGCGAATAAGTTTGCAGAAATCGCACTTCATTGTGCGTCTAAAGAGGCCTTTTTGGAGGCAGATTTTGACGGCATGACGGTTGCTGAAAAACTGACTGAACAAACTGGAGTTATTGGAGAGAAACTAGACATCAAAGCCTTTGAAAAATTAGAGGCCTCATTTGTAGGTTCCTATGTGCACATCAATAAGATCGCTGCACTTGTTGGGCTTTCTTCCAATGTGGAAAATGCGGCAATTTTGGTAAAAGACTTGTCTATGCAGGTCGCTTCTATGGGCGCGACTACACTGTCTTACAAAGATTTTGACCTAGACTATGTCGCTTCTGAAACAGAAGCGCGCATCGCCGTCATTGAAAAAGATAATATTGAACTTGGGAGATTAGGGAAAGCTTTAAAAAATGTTCCTCAATACGTCTCCATGGCCCAACTAATACCCGAAGTTTTAGCAAATGCGGAAGCCGATGCCAAAGCACAGTTAAAATCAGAAGGAAAACCAGAACAAATTTGGGATAAAATTTTGCCAGGTAAAATGGACCGCTTCATTTCTGATAACACAACTCTAGACAAAGAACAGTGTTTGCTGGATCAAGATTTTATCAAAGACGATAAAAGTACTGTTGCAAAATATGTTGCTTCTTATGGTGCCGTTGAAGTCATTGGATTTAAAAGAGTTGCCTTAGGTTAATTTTTTAAATTTTAAAGAGATCAAAAAAAACCCTGTGCAAAGCACAGGGTTTTTTTATTTAATAGGTTGCAAGACAGTTGGCAAGTATTATCGGCATAAAATTTTGAGATATTGTTTATATTTGTGAAACGATTAAAACAACGATGGCTTATAAACGTGTTTTATTAAAATTATCAGGCGAAGCCCTTATGGGCAGTCGCCAATATGGCATAGACGCACTACGACTTTCAGAATATGCAAATGATATAAAAGAAGCGCTTGCAGAAGGGATTCAAATTGCCATCGTCATCGGAGGCGGTAATATTTTTAGAGGGGTTGCTGCCGCCAGTAATGGCATGGACCGCGTTCAAGGAGACCATATGGGCATGCTGGCAACAGTCATTAACGGGCTTGCCCTTCAAAGTGCATTAGAAAATGAAGGTGTCCCAACCCGTCTTCAGTCTGCGATTAAAATTAATGAAGTTGCAGAACCCTTTATTCGAAGAAAAGCCATGAGACATTTAGAAAAAGGGCGCGTCGTAATCTTTGGAGGGGGTACAGGAAATCCTTATTTCACAACAGATTCTGCAGCCGTACTAAGGGCTATTGAAATAGAGGCCGATGTTATTTTAAAAGGCACGCGTGTTGATGGAATTTATACTGCAGATCCCGAAAAAGATGCTTCAGCAAGCAAATACAGCTCGATAAGTTTTGACGACGTTTTAAAGAAGGGGTTGAAGGTAATGGACACAACAGCCTTTACTTTAAGCCAAGAAAATGAATTGCCAATTATTGTTTTTGATATGAATAAAAAGGGTAACTTGATTAAAATCCTTTCAGGAGAACAAATTGGAACAACAGTTAGCTAATTCTAAGAGCATGAACGAAGAAATTGAATTTATTCTTGAAAGCGCAAAAGAAGCGATGGGAAAAGCGCTGACGCATTTAGAAAAGCAGTTTGTAAACATTCGTGCTGGCAAAGCGAGTCCTTCAATGCTCGGGAGCGTAACAGTGGATTATTATGGAACACAAACGCCTCTTGCGCAAGTTGCAAACGTGAATACGCCTGATGGAAGAACCATTACCGTTCAACCTTGGGAAAAAAGCATGTTACAAGACATTGAACAGGCTATAATGGTGGCCAACCTGGGCTTCAACCCAATGAACAATGGTGAAAGT
>JBJKXC010000017.1:0-94072 GCA_045561735.1 Flavobacteriaceae bacterium
AAAACTGGGCAGAAGGTGCTAGCACTGCAGCCATAGGATTTAAAAACCATGCTGCTGGAGCTGGTTCTGTAGCATTAGGACAAGAGAATGTTGCTTGGGGTACAACGAACTTTACTTCCGGCTATCAAAATACTGCAGGAGACACTAGCGCTGGTGTTGGATCCGGCGGTAGTGCTACTGCAATGGGTAAGTACAATACTGCTTCTGCAGATGCATCCATGGCGCTTAACAGAGCAACTACCGCAACAAATCAAGCTGCTACTTCAATGGGTCTGGGAACCACATCTGATAATGTAGGTATGTTAGCCATAGGTGTTAATAATGCAGCTGGAATTGGAGACACCACTTCAAATCAATATTACTACGCAGATGGCAATTATACTGGAGCACCAATAGGAGTTGCTTTTGTGATAGGTAATGGAGATGTTAATGCATCAAATGGTAGGGCAGGTAACAATCCTTCCAATGCTTTTGTTGTAAATTATGATGGCTCTGCAACGCTTTCCGGAGATTTAACAATAAACTCTGACATGAGGTTAAAGTCTAACATAATTTCATTAAGTGGTGCTTTGGCTAAACTATTAGAAATAGATGGTAAGACTTATACTATGAAATCTAATGAAAAAGACGCTAAGATAGGATTACTTGCACAAGATGTACAAAAAGTACTTCCAGAACTGGTAAAAGAGTCTGACGATAAGCAAGGGACCCTTTCTGTAAATTATCAAGGTTTGATACCAGTACTCATAAATGCTATAAAAGAGCAACAAGAACAACTAAAAGAGATTAAAGAGGCCGTTCGTAAATAAAATAGTTATTCTGTTTTTAAATGTTTATGAAATTATATAATTATATATTTTTAATTTGTTTCATTTCATTTGGCCAGGGATCAGACCAAAAAATTAATTCCTTTGAAAGTCGTGCAGACCGGCTCATTTTAAAAATGACATTGGAGGAGAAGGCATCTCAAATGGTTAATTCCTCAATTTCCTTGGATAAATATGGGATTGACCAATACAACTGGTGGAATGAATGTCTTCATGGTGTAGCCAGAGCTAGTAAGGCCACTGTTTTCCCTGTCCCAATAGCAATGGCAGCAACCTTTGATTCTGAACTCATTCATAAGACTGCAAATGCAATTTCGGATGAAGCCAGAGCGATGTATAATATTTCACAAACCAAAGGAATAAAAGACCAATATACGGGATTGACTTTTTGGTCTCCAAATATCAATATTTTTAGAGATGTGCGTTGGGGAAGAGGCTATGAAACCTATGGTGAGGATCCATTTTTAACTGGACTCATTGGAAAAGCTTTTGTTAAGGGCTTACAAGGTGACCACCCTAAATATTTGAAAGTAGCAGCATGTGCTAAACATTATGCGGTCCATTCAGGTCCGGAGCAGTATAGACATCATTTTAATGCTACTGTATCCAAGCAAGATTTACATGAAACTTATTTACCTGCATTCAAAGATTTGGTGGATGCAAATGTTGAAATTGTAATGTGTGCCTACAATAAAGTTAATGGCGCACCCTGTTGCGGCAGTACTAGTTTACAAAAAATTTTAAGACAAGACTGGGGGTTTAAAGGTCATATGGTTTCTGATTGTGGAGCCATCAATGATATAAAATCAAATCACAAATATAAAAATAGTGATGTTGAAAGTGTTGCCTACGCAATCAATGGGGGGGTAGATTTAAATTGTGGAGGTTTATATGCCGAAATTCCAAATGCCGTTAAAATGGGCCTTTTAACTGAACAACAAGTAGACAAATCATTGAAACGCTTGTTAATGACTAGATTCAAACTAGGAATGTTTGAAAAAAAAGGAACTGTACCGTTTGACTCCTTAGGGATTGATGAAATAAATTCTAAAAAACATGTACTCTTGGCTAAAGAAGTAGCGTCTAAGTCAATTGTTTTATTAAAAAACAAAAACAATGTTTTACCCCTAAGTAAAAACATTAGGAGCTTATTTTTAACAGGACCAAATGCCGCCAATATAGATGTGCTTTTGGGTAATTATCATGGTTTAAGCCCAAATATGGTTACCCCACTTGAGGGTATTATGTCAAAAATTAATCAAGGGGTGAAGGTTCAATACAAAATGGGCGTTGAATTAAACAATAAAAAACAGAAAAGTGGACCTGCACATATGGCATCATCTTTTGATGCAACTATTTTGTTTATGGGTATTTCCCCTCTCATTGAAGGTGAGGAAGGAGATGCTATTGCTTCTGATGCCAATGGAGATAGAATAAATATAAAGTTTCCAATAAATCAAATCAATTATATCAAAAGTATTAGAGAAAAGGCTAAAACAAAACCCATAGTGCTGGTTGCCTTTGGAGGGTCTGCAATTGAATTTGAGGAAATTGAGCCCTTTGTTGATGCTATACTTTATGTTTGGTACCCTGGAGAACAAGGAGGCAACGCCATTGCAGACATCATTTTTGGAAATATAAATCCTTCTGCAAGGCTTCCTATAACATTTCCAAAGTCATTGAGCCAGCTTCCTGATTACTCAGACTACAGTATGCATAATAGGACCTATAAGTTTATCGATTACGATCCGATGTATCCTTTTGGTTTTGGCCTTAGCTATTCAAAATTTTCTTATTCAGAAACAATCATAAATAAATCAAAAATTAAAATTGGGGAAAGTGTTCAAGCCAGTATTGATATTAAGAATATAAGCAACTTCGCTGGTGAAGAAGTTGTACAGCTTTATATAACCGATTTGGAATCGTCTTTTAGGGTTCCTCATTCTAAGTTAATTGGAATAAAAAAAATAAGTTTATTGCCAGGGGAAACTAAAAATGTAAAATTTTTAATATCCAGTGCTATGATGAGCAACTTCAATGAAAACGGTAAGCTCAGTCTTGAGCCAGGTACTTACAAAATCACTATTGGCCCTAGTTCACCTTGGAAAGAAAGTGAATCTTATGGTCAAAGCTTTAGTTATTCTTATTTTAATATCCATTAAAATAAAAAGGCAGTATTTTTAAAAACTTAAAACAACAACAATTGTAAGGTTAAATTATTTTAATTTTAATTTCCCTAGAAATTTCTCTAGAACTGTTTCCAATATAAATGATGTAATTTCCTTTTTCAATTTTCCAAGAAGTACTATTTTCGTCATAATAAGCAAGCTCTTTTACGGGGATGTTGATATTTACTTCAACGTATTCATTGCTGGTAACTTTAACTTTTTTGAAGCCTTTTAGTTCTTTTTTCGGTCTTTTGACTTTTGAGTTTTCTTTTCCAACATATACTTGAACGACCTCTTTTCCTTCAACATTTCCTATATTTCTAACTTTACAAACCACATTTATTTTTTCATTTAAGCGATATTTATTTTTATTCGTATTTACATCGAATAGCTCAAAAGTTGTATATGAAAGTCCGTGACCGAAACCAAAACTAGGAATGATATTTTTGGTGTCGTGCCAACGGTATCCAACTAAGATATCCTCTTTATACAGTTGTGAATTGTTTTTTCCAGGATAGGATATTTCACCATAATGATGCGCCCCATTATCACTTAATTTTTCAGGAAATGAAAAAGGTAATTTTCCGGATGGATTTATCTCCCCACTTAAAATTGATGCAATTGCATTTCCAGCTTCACTTCCTAGATACCAAGACTGAACTATTGATTTCACATTATATTTCCAGCTTGTTTCTACAGCATTTCCACTTATTAAAACGACCGCTAAATTTTTGTTATGTTTTGATATTTCTTTTATTAATTCTGGTTGACCATATGGCAGTTTAAACTCTTTTCTATCTGAAGCTTCGGAATCTTGAAAATTATTTTTATTTAATCCTCCAATAAATATTATAATATCAGTTTGCTTTGCGATTGCAATTGCCTCACTTTTTAAATGTTTATTGTTTTCATTTTTATCTGAGCTATAGCCCTTTGCATAATCAATGGTTGCATTTTTAAATTCTTTTATAATTCCTACCAAGGGTGAAACTTCTTTATCAACTTTTAGTTCGGATGACCCGCCACCACGACTCATCTTTTTTTCTGCATTTTCCCCAATTACAGCGATTCTAATTTTTTTACTTTTATCAATGGGTAGCAAATTGTTTGAATTTTTTAATAGAACGATCCCTTCAGTTGCAACATTGTAAGCTGTTTTGTAATGACTTTCATAGTTAATGTTTCCCGAGGGCCTATTTTTGTTTAATGAAGTTCTGAACATGAGTTTTAAAATTCTCGCAACTTTTTCATTTAAGACACGTTCCGATGCTTCCCCATTAATAATTTTGTCTAGGAATGGTTTTCCTAGAAAATTACTATTGTATGGAAATCTCACCGATTTATTTTTATTTGATGGTGTGCCCATTTCAATGTCTAATCCATTATATATAGCTTCGTTTGTGTTGTGTGTTCCTCCCCAGTCTGAGATAACAACACCATCAAATCCCCATGAATCTTTAAGAATTCCGTTTAGTAAAATCTTGTTATGGCAACAGTGTACACCACGAAACTTGTTGTATGATCCCATTATGGCCCATGCATTACCTTCAACAATTGCAGACTTAAAGGCAGGTAGATATATTTCATGTAAAGCCCTATCACTTACTTCAACATTTATGTGCCCACGCCATTGCTCTTGATTATTTAAAGCAAAGTGTTTAACACATGCAGCAACTCCATTTTTTTGAACCCCTTTTACATATGGCACAACCATTTTAGCTGCTAAAAATGGATCTTCCCCCATGTATTCAAAGTTCCTTCCGTTTAATGGAGTTCGATAAATATTTACGCCTGGACCTAGTAAAATATCTTTTTTCCTATATCTGGCTTCCTCACCGAGATTGATTCCGTAATCAAGAGATAAATCTGGGTTAAATGTAGCAGCTAAACAGGTCAATGCTGGAAAAGCGGTAACATAATCATTAGTCCAATTTGCATATTGCCAATTGTCCCAATTCATTTCAGCACGTATTCCATGGGGTCCGTCAGACATCCATAATTCTGGTATTCCTAATCTAGGCACACCCGATGAACTGAATTTTGATTGTGCATGGCACATTGCTATTTTTTCTTCAATTGAAAGTTTAGAAATAATGTTATCAATTAAATTTGCGTCCTGTGCCGACAGATATAAAAATCCAAATAATAATAATTTTACACTGATTTTTTTTAAAAAGCGAAAATTACTTTTTTTAAAACTACCAATGTTTATAATATCATTTAATTTTTGTGTTTTTTTTTCAATTTTCATATGACTAAATTCATAATTATCAAACCTACAATCACATTGTTTTCTAATACAGGTTTGTTTATTTTTAGAATAGCTATAAAAATTAACATGCTATGTGTAAAAGTAATTATTTTAGGCTACAGACAAATATTTTTAAGATCTTTAAAGGCTTATCAGTTAAAACACTTCCAACACCGGAAGAGCTTGATTATTAAAATCAAATAGAGCTTGATTTTCCCATGGTGAACCTTCGCTAGATTCTGATCCGTTCCATGCAATAAGATCTGCACCCCAGTAAGTAAGTCCAATGCCGCCTTCTATTTCTGATACTATTCTTTTTAGAGATTTTATAAATTCTTTTTGACCCTCAGGAGTAGCAGGATAATCTGGTAAAATAAGTTGTTCTTCAAGGCCAACAATATTATTTGTCCAATCATTCCAATCTAAGGTAAAAGGATAAGCCGTTTCTGCAATCATAATTTCTTTATTGTACAGCGTTCTTAACTCGATTAAGTTTTCTTCCAACTGTAATAAGGATTTTCCATGCCATATTGGATAAAATGAGATTCCTATGATATCATAATCTAGATCTTGAACAAAATTGAAAAAATTATTGGAATCCTCATGACCAGCATAGTGTAACATTATTCTGGTTTGGCTAGAAGCATGATCTCTAACAGCTCTGATTCCTTCATTTAAAAGTTCCAAAAACTGATTTGGTTCAGAATATCTATTGCCTTTGGGATAAAGGAATCCATTATTAATTTCATTTCCAATTTGAATGATGTCTGGATCTATTTGTTCCACTATCATTTTTGTATAATCGTAAACAATAGCTTTCAATGTGCTGTAAGAAACATTTTGCCACTCCAATGGGGTAATTTGGCTCCCTGGGTCTGCCCAAGTATCTGAATAATGTAATGACAAATAAATTTTGAAGCCCATGGATTTTAAAGTTTCGGCAAACGATTTTACTTCTTCAAAACTAGAGTGTTGGTCAATCGGATTAACCCATTTTCGTATTCTGATGGTGTTGATTCCCTTAGATTTTAAAAATTCCAAGAAAGAAACGGTAATTCCATTATTGTCTTTAAAAATAGGATTGCTTAGTTCAATTTGAGGGTAAGATGAAATATCAACAGCTGAAATGAACTCACTTTCAATGATTTCATTTGAAGTTTCATTCACATCATTTTCGGAACATCCATAACATATTATAAATGCCAAAAAACCCAAGACCATATGTTTTATTTCTTTCAAAAAAATAATTTAAACGAATTTATTTTTCAAGAAGTATTCTGAAACTCCAAGGCTCTAAAGATAAAATTTCTTTAGATTCCACAAACGCTGAAGCATAGTCAAGTGCACCAACAGATGGGTTTGTGACTTGCTCTTGGTTTGAAGAAAAATTACCCAAAAAAGTAATTTTTTGACCTTCTTTTTCTCTTTTAAAAGTTAGAATTTTAGAATTTTCTTGATCAATTTTTTTGTATGAAGCAGCATTTTTTCCTCCATTTAAAGCAGGGTTTGAATTTTTCAGTTGCCCTAATTTTTCTAATAATGGCCACATTGTTTTTTTTGTATGCGGAATTTGATCTTTTTCAAAAAATAGTAATCTGTGATCCAAATCGTATTCTTGACCAGAATAAATCAACGGCATACCAGGTGCAACAAAACTAAGCGCAGTCAGTAATTCTGATGCATCTTTCATTCTTTCATATATTGTGCCGTTCCATGAGTTTTCGTCATGGTTTGTGACAAAGTTCATTAATATGTCCTCCTGCTCATATCTATCTGTATCGGTTTTAATAACATTATCCCACAGCGCTACAGCGTTATCGGATTTTGCCATTTGGTTAAATATATGATGCCGCTCCCAACCATAAGCCATATCAAATAAATTTTCCCCTTTCAAAAGATTGGGCTCATCTGCTTCTGCTAACATAAACAAGCTTTTCTTTGAACGTAACATTGGAATAGCATCCTTCCAAAAATCTAGTGGGACTGCACTCGCTACATCACATCTAAAACCATCAATCCCCTCTTCTTCAACCCAATATAACATATCTTCAATCATCTCGTCTCGCATTTTTTGATTGTCATAATTTAGATCGGCAACATCTGCCCACCCCCAAGATTCCCCTGTATTGGGGTTGATTGGATCTATGACTTCTCCATGCTCATTTTGCGTATAATACTCTGGGTTGGTGGTGAGCCATTTGTGATCCCATCCTGTGTGATTAGGTACCCAATCTAAGATAAGGTACATGCCGTTATCATGAGCCATTTTTATCATTTCTCGAAAATCATCAATCGTGCCAAATTCTGGGTTGACTTTTGTGAAATCTGAAACTGCATAATAGCTTCCGAGCATTTTGTTGCGTTCTACTTCATCTTCTATAAGATAAGCAAAGTCACCACCTGTGGCTTTTCTTTTGGTCTCTGAAATAGGAAATATTGGCATTACCCATATGATTTTTACTCCCAATTGCTTGAGCTGAGGAATATCTTTTGTAAATGCTTTAAAAGTTCCTGACTTTGAGTATTGTCTTATATTAACCTCGTATATGACTGCATTTTCCATATCGGCATGACTTATAGGAGTATAGGACTCATTGTCTGATTTTTCTTTTGATTTTACAGATTGATTACAAGAACTAAGAATTAAAATAAGGGTAAAAATAAGACTGACATTTTTCATTAAAATTGACTTTAAAATTTGATATTTATTATTTTTTTACTGGATGGTTCCCAACTCAAATTCATTCGAAATGTTTGGGATAATTGATCGTAGTGATAATTTAACTTATCATTTTTTGTAAGGACTTTATTGGGTGCTTTTTTCATATTGTGAACTACTAACTCAATTTCTTTTTTATCAAAATTGAAATGCATGCCTTTTGTTGCACTGAGTTCCATTTGTATTCGATTTGAATTTTGTTGCGCAGTGACTTTTAGAAGTTCATATTGGTCTTTTTCGTAAGCATTAGCGAGTAATCCATTGTCATTGTAAATGAAACGTTGCGATTTTTTTACTTTTTGATCAAAATAGTAATGCAGTTGAAAATTATTTAGTTCGTATTCGTCTGTAGATTGAACGGGATCAATAATTGGTATGATTGCCCCACCACGTACAAAGGTTGGAATTGAGGTTTTGACTGTATTGACAAATTGAGACTTTCCGCCAACATACGCTTTGTTGCTATAAAAATCATACCAATTGCCAGTATTTGGAAAATCTACCATTTGTTGCTCTTGTCCCGCTTTGGTCACAGGAGAAATTAGAAAATCATTTCCCCAAAAATAGGTGCTCGAAACAGTATTCATTTCTAATCTTGAATCTTCAAAAAACAACGGTCTCATTAGTGGTAATCCTTGTGTGTTATTTTCAAAAACCAAATGATAATTGTAGGGTAACAATGCATATCGCAAATCAATTGCTTTTTTTGACAATTTTAGTGCTTCTTCTGATCTATAAACAGGCTCACTAGGAACTTCTTCTTGTGCATGAGGTCTAAAAATAGGCTGAAAAACACCATATTGTAACCATCGGGTGTAAAGCTCATCGTCTAAATTATCACCTGCAAACCCCCCTAAGTCGGAGTGCATATATCCAAGCCCTTGTAGTCCCATTTGAAGCGCAATTTCAGTCTGAGATTGCAACCCACCCCAAGTTCTGTTGACATCACCTGACCAGGGAATCATTCCATATCTCTGAGACCCAGAATATCCGGCTCTCATGAGAATGAACGGGCGTTCTTCAGAAAAATCATTTTTATAGCCTTTGTAAATTAACCCTGCCCAATCGTGTCCATATATATTATGAACTTCATCGGCAGATGTATTGTAATGTTTTAAGGCCGTTGGGTGCACTTCAGGTTCTCCTAAGTCCCCCCAAATTCCCACAATCCCTTTTTCTCTCAAGCCTTTGTATATTGACCAAAACCAAGACGCTCCTTTCGGGTTATAAATATCAATCAATCCAGTATTTCCAAAATAAAAATCATATGTATAGGGCTTACCTAATGAATCTGTCGCCAACACTTTTTGCTTAACTGCTTCTTTCCAACGATTTGAAGTCGTTAAAACAAAAGGCTCTGTTATTGTGATTGTTTTTACTCCTTTGGCTTTAAGTCTAGAAATCATGCCCTCAAAGTCCGGAAATGAATCTCGAAAGACTTCTAAATTTCCCATTGTCCCTGTGATGGTTTTACCAAACCAATAGAGATCTAAAATAACGGCATCTACAGGGACATTCAGATCTTTAAATTTATTGATCGTGTTTTCAACTTCGTATTGGGAGTGGTACCCAAATCGACTTGCAAAATTTCCCAATGCCCAACGCGGAGGCATTGGCTGTTTCCCGGTCAGATTAGTGTATTGGTCTATTAATTTAGGCCAGGTTGATGCAGCAACAATTTGGTAGGTCTTTCGTCCCGAAATTGTTTCATACATCAAGTGGTTGTTTTGCTTGCTGTCTAGATCTAAGAACCCAATGGGTGCATTGTCGAAATGTAAAAGATATTTGTCGGATGATACCACAATGGGCATTGTGTAATTCATCAGCTCAGAACGTGTTTCATAGCCGTAATGTGCTTTGTTATATAGTTTTAATCGATTGCCTCTTCTGTTCATTCCCAAGGCTCTAGCGCCTCCACCATATAAAATTTCATTGAATTTGATGTTAAAGTCGATTGTCTCTAAACTATCGTTTTTTACATAACCTTTCGCCTCGGAAATTAAGAGTTTATTGTTGTGATAATATTTAATTTGAAACGGCGATTTTTGAACTTTCGTCACAATTTCTCCCGTCGTCAAAACAACCTCATTCGCCGTCTCTTTTAAAGAAATATCAATGTCTTTTGGTTCTAATATGACGGCGTGTGATTCTGTTTTTTCAATTTCACCGGTTGGGTTAAATGTAGTTTCAATAATATTGTTGTTATAAGGTACAATTCTATAAACACCATCATTAACAGTTATTTTTAAAGTTCGGTTCTCTAATAATTGAACTTTTTCAAAAATACGGTTCGGGTTTTGAGCGAATACAACACCAAAAGACAAAAAAAACAAAAGATTAAATAATTTATTCATCTGTTTTTTTTAATAAAAAGGTGAGGGGCTTGGCCAATCTTTGATTCCAAAATTTCTCAGAATGTCCATGACCTTCAAATTTTAAATTCATCATAGATTCGTCATCAAAGGATTTATATTCCAGAACAGTACTCACCAAATTTTGATATGGTAAATAAAGCGCATCTAATTTTTTAGTTCCATAGTCAAAGTATATTTTATGGTTTTTTGGCGATGGTAAATTATCCATTAGATAATCAAATATAATATAAGGTATTTCATTGGATTCTGTATTGGAATAAGTCCCTATCCAGTGTGTGGATAGGCATGCCGCAGCGCCAAATACTTCCGGATATTCACAGAGTGCATACAACGCTATAAGCCCACCTCTGCTAGAGCCCATAATCGCATTATCTTTTGCTGTTGTTTTTGTTGGATAATGAGTGTCTATATATGGTTTCAACTCAGTGACTATAAATTTGAGATAATCGTCAGAATTAACAAATGTGACTTGGTTTTTTTTTGGTTGCCATACTTTGTAAGGCTGCTTTGTTTTCCTTATTTAATAATTTGAAAACTTTTTGGGGAAAATAATTAGCATTGCGTTCAGAATACACATTCCAAATTCCAACAACGATGGTTTCTTTGATTTTAGAATCAATTAGTAGCGCCGATAGGTGTTCATCAACACCCCATTCTTGACCATTCCAAGTTTTGTCGGAATCGAAAAGCATTTGACCGTCATGCATATATAATACACTATATTTTTTGGTATTGTCAAAGTTTTCAGGAAGCCAAACATCAACATTTCTTGTGGTAATAAAATTTGAGGGAAATTTTTCTAGCCTTTGCAGGGTTCCTTCTACTTTTTTTGAAGGGTTAACCCTATATGTTTTAATCGAATCAAATTGAACACAAGATGCGCCGAGTGTATTTACGATCAAAAAAAAAGGCAATATGTAGCTTAGCTTTAGCGTCATTTATTTAGGTGTTGAACTAAAAATATAGCTTCCTTTTTTTGACAATTTTAATGTTTCTTGCCATTCAAAGGCCTCATCTTTTAGAACGTTTTGAAACGTTTTACCGATAAGATTCAATTCTTTAAAACGATTTAAATCTATAGAAATTGGAGTTTCATTTTTGTTCAGAATTAAAAATACTATATCGTCTTTTTTAATTCTGAATAGAAAATATAACCCTGATTTTGGAGCAAAATGGACAGTCTCTCCATGATGAATTGCCGAGCTGTTTTTTCTAAAATTTAAAAGTGTTTTCAAATAGTGTTGCATATCTTTTTGATCCTTATTGAGTCCTTCTCCAGAGAATGCATTAACCTGATCTTCTGCCCCAACCACCTGGGAAATCAGTTCTTACAAGACCATGATCTCCAGGCTTATCAAAATCTTGCATCAAAATTTCTGTGCCATAGTATATTTGTGGTACTCTTGGAAGCATCAAAAGTGTACTCAAGGCCATTTTCGTTTGAATTATATCGCCTTTCAATTCTGTATAAATTCGACTCATGTCGTGGTTGTCCATCATGGCCATTATGCCTTTCGGATTCGGATAATTAAAATCATTGGCCAATCCGTCGTATATTTTAATGAGCCCTTTGTCCCAGGATTCATCCTGACTAATGCCCTTTTTGATATTTTCTAAGATGGCAAAATCCATGGTCGAAGTCAAGTTTGAAACATATCCCTGTTTGTGTTTGGGATCATTTTGCCAATATCCAATTAAAAGTGGGTTATAACTCCATTCTTCACCCACAATAGAAAAATTCGGATACTCATTCATAATTGCCCCTGCCCAATTGCTTAAAAAAGTTTTATCAGCATAAGGGTAGGTGTCTTGGCGAATCCCACCTAGACCTAATTCTTCGATCCACCAAATGCTATTTTGAATGATAAATTTTGCCATAAAGGGGTTTTTATGGTTTAAATCGGGCATGGTTTCAACAAACCACCCATCGGTCATTTCCTTTTTATCGATTTCCGATGCATAATTATCTTGATTGATAGTGCGGCGATGATTTGAATATTTTGTTGGTTTTCCTGATAAGAATTTATCTTGATAATTTATCCAATCTTTGAATGGTAAATCTTCCATCCACCAATGGTACAATCCACAGTGATTTACAATTTGATCCATTATAAATTTAATTCCACGCTTTTTGGCTTCTTCAACTAAAGTTTTAAATTCTTCCATTGTGCCAAACCTTGGGTCAACTTCATAATGATCTGTTATGGCATAACCATGATAGGAACCTTTTTTCATGTCGTTGGTACGTAGGGGGCATGACCAAACAGCAGTAAATCCCATATCATGTATATAGTCAAGATGATCTGTTATTCCTTGAATGTCACCTCCATGCCGGGCATAATCGTCATTGCGATTTATTTTTTGTTCTTGTAAATTAGGTTGAATATCATTACCTGGATTCGCATTTGCAAACCGATCTGGAGTGATTAAATATATAGCATCCTCAGAGTTAAATCCCTTGTAGTCTAATGCTGATTTTGTCCTTGCTTTCAATTCGTAATCTAAAATGTAAGATTCATTATCTTGAGACGAAAATAACAGTTGAATTTTTCCTGGATCAGTGTTTTTTTTAATTTTCAAATCAATAAATAAATAATTTGGGCTATCTGCGTTGTGGACTTTTGTTATCTCAACACTGGGTGTATTGACAGTAACTTTCATGCCTTGGATTTGATTTGATTTAACCAATAATTGAAGTTCTTCGGACTCAAATCCCACCCACCAATGTAGGGGCTTGACTTGTTCGACTTCAAGTTTTTTTAGTTGTGACATTTCAAATCCCATTTCACTTTTAGAATTGCATCCTTGCAATAATAAAAATAAAAAACTGATACAGATTGACACGGTATTTTTTATATTACGATTCATTAGATGCTATGTAAAATGTTTGGCTCAACTTTCGTAAGCTGCCCATTAACAACAATATTAATGGACTCCTGTCCTGAAACCTCAAAAGTGGCTCCACTTTGTCGGATATTTACCTTTAATATCTGTCCTCTAAAATTAATTTTAAAAGAATAGGATTGCCATTGTTTAGGAATTTGTGGGGTGAAATGCAATTGATTGTTTTTTATACGCATACCTCCAAAGCCTTCAACAATACTCATCCAAGTGCCAGCCATAGAAGTGATATGAAGCCCTTCACTTACCTCATGATTATAATCATCTAAGTCCAATCGTGATGTTTGCAAATAAAATTCATAAGCTTGATTCATTCGGCCTAATTTTGCAGCTTGAATGCTGTGTACACATGGCGATAATGAACTTTCATGAACAGTAAGTGGCTCATAAAAATCAAAATGCTTTTTCAATTCTTCTATCGAAAAACAATCTTCAAAAAAATAAAATGCTTGAAGTACATCAGCTTGTTTAATATAGGGCGATCGCAATATTCTATCCCAAGACCAATGCTGATTTATTGGCCGATCATTGGTGTTTAAATCTGAAACTGGGGTAAGCTTCTTGTCCAAAAATCCGTCTTGTTGTAAATAAATATCAAGTGCTTCAGAGTAGGGGAAATAGATAGATTTTGTCATTAATTTAATGGCGTCTATTTCCTGTTTTGTCAATTTGGTTTTAGTGATCACTTCATTGTACCTTGTGTTGTCAACATCTTTTATCTCATTCAAAGTTTGAAGTGTAAATTCCATACACCACTTGGCAATGTAATTTGTGTAAAAATTATTGTTAACATTATTTTCGTATTCATTTGGACCAGTTACCCCGAGCATAACATACTTCTGTTTTTGTTCAGAAAAATTAAATCGCTGACACCAAAATCGAGTAATTGCAATCAAAACAAAAATTCCTTTTGAAAAGGTATAGGAAACATCGCCGTTATAACGCTGATAATTGTAAATGGCAAATGCAATGGCTCCATTTCTATGAATTTCTTCAAAAGTGATCTCCCACTCATTATGACATTCCTCTCCATTCATTGTTACCATTGGATACAAGGCCGCACCAGAATTAAAGCCTAATTTTTCGGCATTTTCAATGGCTTTATCTAAATGTCGAAAGCGGTATTCTAACAAATTTTTAGCCACATCCGGAGATTTTGTAGCCATGTAAAATGGCAAGCAATACGCCTCGGTATCCCAATAGGTGCTGCCACCATATTTTTCACCTGTAAACCCTTTTGGGCCTATATTTAATTGTGGGTTTGTACCTAAATAAGTTTGGTTGAGTTGAAAAATATTAAAACGAATTGCTTGTTGTGCTTTAAGATCCCCTTCAATGGTAATATCGGCCATTTGCCATATTTCATCCCATGCTTGTATTTGCACTTCTAACAACCCATCAAATCCTTTCTCCAGTCCATTTTGAATTACGGCTTTAGCAGATTTCAATAAATTACTGCCTTGACTAGAACCCGAAATATAACCTCCAAGTTTTTCTAAAGCAAAAGTTGAACCATGATCAACATTCATTTCATAAGTATGTCCAATTCTTGAATTGGTGTTTTGCTCTGTGAGTGAAAGCGAAACTGCTGTTCCATTTAATGTGCAATGATTGTGCATATAGGTACAGGTTTTAAAGTTTGTTTTCATTGTTTCTGCTTCAATGAATGCGCTTGATTCTATCGAGGATATAGCTGAAATTTCCCAAAACTGATCGTCCCAATTACTGTCTTTGTTTTTTATATTTCCGTCTAAAAATGGCTCAAAACTAATACATGCAGATCGATTTAAAGGGGTCACCTCATACCTGATGGCGCCAATTTGTTCATGAACAAGACTAAGAAAACGTAAACTTTTTACTGATACTTGAATGTCATTGCTCAAGGTTGCCTTAAATGATCGTGACAACCAACCTTCTTTCATGTTTAATTCACGTTTGAAATCTGTAACAGACTTGCAGGTATTTAAATCTAGAACAACGCCATCAATAACAACCTTGATTCCAATCCAACTAGGTGCATTTAGTACTTTTGCAAAGTATTTTGGATATCCATTTTTCCACCATCCCACTTTTGTCTTGTCTGGATAATAAACCCCTGCAATATAACTGCCTTGAAAAGTGTTACCAGTGTATGTTTCCTCAAAATTTGCGCGTTGCCCCATGGCACCATTTCCAATGCTAAATATACTTTCAGAAGATTCATTATGCTTGGGTACAAATCCTTCTTCCAATATTGACCACGGTTTTGGAATTATATAATTTTGGTTCATAATCTGTGTGGGTTATGCTCTTTTATTAATTCTATTATAAATTCGTTTGTAAGCGATAGAAAATCTTTGAAATTATATTTTGCTTCTTGCAATATTGCTGAGTTACCAATTCCTATACTAATCATGCCTGCCGCATTAGCGGCTTTTATACCAGCCAAAGAATCTTCAAAAACAATGCAGTTTTCTGGTTCAGATTTTGTTTGGCGAGCGGCTTTCAAAAACACCTCAGGGTTGGGTTTTGCTTTTGAAACATCATTTCCATCAACTATAGCATCAAAAAACCCTGTGATTTTTACTTTATCTAAAATAGGACGTGCATTTTTACTGGCTGATCCTAGTGTAATAAATTGGTTATTTTGGGTTAGAAACTCAAGAACTCTTTCAACATCAGGCAACAGTTCTGATGTGTCCATATGAGCAATGTAATCTAAATAATTTGCGTTTTTTTGGTTCATCCTATTTTCAAATTCATCAGCGCTCAGCGATATTCCTCCCCATTTCAAAATTTTCTCTAAAGACTTGACGCGACTGACCCCTTTGAGTTGTTCATTTTGATCAATATTAAAATCGATTCCGAGGTCATTTGCCAATGATTTCCATGCTTGGAAATGATATTTTGCTGTATCTACAATAACACCATCTAAATCAAATATGAAACATTTTTTATTCATACTATTAAGATTGATATCTTATTGCAGATGGATTGGTAATAAGTAAATTGCATAGTGCAGCAAAAATCAAACTGATTCCTGCAAGGGTCATACTATTTATTGCTTCTGGGCCAAAAAGATTCGACAAAAAATTAATCGCACCCAAAGCCGCAGCGATTTGTGGGATAACGATAAACATATTAAAAATGCCCATGAAAACCCCCATTTTATTTGAATCAACCGAGCTAGAAAGCATGGCATAGGGCATGGATAAAATACTTCCCCATGCAAATCCAATTAAAATAAAGCAATATTTTAATTGATCTGGTGTGGCGATATACATCGCCAAAAAACCAATCCCACCCAAAGTGAGTGAACCCATATGTACATATTTGCGATTTATCGTACGTTTAGAGGTGTAAAAAGTAAATAAAAGTGCAAAAGCCATAGACGATAACCCATATACTCCCATGGCTGAACCTACGGCATTTGAGGATTCTTGAAAATTAGTATTGTCTGTATCAAAGGCTGCCAAGCCCTCTGATGATGAAAGATCATAATGCGATTCAATTGGTGCAGGTGTTTTAAACACATGTTCAGTCAATGCTGGATTTGCCATACTCCACATGGTGAAAAAGGCAAACCATGAAAAAAATTGTACGACACCGAGTTTTTTCATAGTAGTAGGCATTTGCCCAATATTTTCAAGAATATCAGTTATGAATCTATTTTTCTTTGCTTTTTCTTTATTGAAAGCTTCCATATTTTCTGGTGGGTATTCAGAAGTGGTCAAAATAGTGTATAACACACTCGCAAAAAACACAAATCCACCTATGGCAAAGGCCACTTTGACAGACATAGGGACAACTCCTGAAATAGCAGAGTTGCTCACGCCTAATTGAGAAACCATCCAAGGCAAATTACTGGCAATCCATGTACCAATGCCAATGATTAGGGTCTGTACTACAAATCCATAGGAACGCTGTGATTCTGGTAATTTATCGGCAACCAAAGCCCTAAATGGCTCCATAGATATATTAATGGAAGCATCTAATATCCAAAGAAAGCCAACAGCTATCCATAAATAAGAGGCATGTGGCACAAAAAAAAGCGCTATGGAACTTAAGATAGCACCAATAAGAAAATAGGGCTTTCGTCTGCCAAGCTTTGGATGCCATGTTCTATCGCTTAAATAGCCAATAATAGGCTGAACAATAAGACCCGTCAAAGGTGCAGCAATCCACAACATAGGAATGTCTGCCTTATCGGCACCTAAAGTTTGAAATATACGAGACATGAAGCCACCTTGCAATGCAAAGCCAAATTGAATTCCAAGGAAACCGAAACTCATATTCCAAATGTCCCAAAAACCAAGGGGTTGTTTTTTCATAATAGCATTATCTATAAATTAATACTATTTTGATAAACATAATGTTTTATCAAAACTTTAAGGTGAAAAGTATAACTATAAGTTTTGAGATGACAAACATATAAATAAATTTTTTTTGAGCCAAATTATTTTGTAGACCCCCTTGAAATTAAGTCTGTTGAAATTACAACAGTTTTTGAGGGGCTCTTGGCTTTATCCTCGATACGTTCATTTATTCTTTGAATCAGTAATTCAGCAGCCTTAGCACCCATAGCTTCTCCATGTTGACTCACTGTTGACAATGCTGGTGTAGCATGTTTTGAAAGCATCCCATCTGTAAATCCAATTACTTGTAAATCGGTTGGTATTTCAATCCCCATTTCCTTAGCAACCTTCATTGCAACAATAGCATAGAGCTCATTTACAGCAAAAATACCGTCAACGTCAGTATGAAGAAGCAACATTTCCCGGACTTGTTTTTCTATTACACCAAGATGGTCTTCTTCGTACAATAAATCATCGTCAATTTTTAAAATCAGCTCAGAAGTAGGATTTATACCGTTACTTTTTAAGGCTTCTAAATAGCCTTTAGTTCGCAATCGTCCTACGCTTATATAATCTTTGGTTGTTATTATTGCTACTTTTTTAGATCCCTTTTTTATTAGTGTATCAACGGCTAATCTTGCACCTTTAGTATCATCTACAATAACTTTATCACATGCGATTTCAGCGACAATTCGGTCAAACATTACCAAAGGTATGTCTTCATCCAGAGTTTCTGTAAAATGTTGATAGTCCTGGCGTTGCATTGTTTCTCGAGACATTGAAACAATAAATCCATCAATACTTCCATTTGCCAACATTTCCATATTGATAACTTCGTTTAAAAAAGACTCATTTGATAAACCAACAATAACATTATAGCCTTTTGTGTTGGCGTATTTTTCAACACCCTTTATGACTTTTGTGAAAAAATGATGAACAATATCGGGAATGATAATCCCTATTGTTTTGGTTTTTCTATTTTTAAGACTCAAAGCAATATTGTTAGGGCGGTATTTCAATAATTTGGCAAAAGCTTTGACTTTTTTAATGGTATCTTGACTAATTTCAGGACTGTTTTTAAGTGCTTTTGAAACTGTAGAGATTGATACATCTAATTCCCTTGCAAGTTCTTTTAATGTTACTCTTTTTTTCATTTAATTGTAAAGATTGGTTTGGTTATATAACTCCAAACAGATAAAGTCAAGAAAAATAACAGTATTGAATTATCAAAAATATAAATTATAAGCGCTTTTTTTGTAATATTTTATTTAAAACAGCTTTTATTTTACAGAATACCAAAAACTTATCAACACGAAAACGTTGTAGTAATTTTATATAATTGTTAAATAAATACTAAAGATATACATTAGCTTCGAAAAGTAGAACTATAAGTAAAAATTAAAATTAGTTTAAACTGAATTTTTATGAAAACAACAATTAAATGCTTATTTGTCATTATGTTCTTGACTCCGATTATTGCTTTTTGCCAGTCAAGTTTAAATGGTACAGTAAGTGAGCAAGAAAGTGGGCTTCCACTCCCTGGAGTTAACGTTTTAATAAAAGGGACTGCTATTGGAACGACTACTGACTTTGATGGCAATTATCAAATCTCTGCACAAAATGGGGATGTTATTGTTTTTTCTTATGTTGGCTTTACAACACAAGAGATCTCATTTAACAACCAGTCTCAATTAAATATTGTGATGATTGAGGATGCTTCAGCATTAGATGAAGTTGTCTTAATTGGATATGGTAGCGTCCAAAAGGAAGATTTAACTGGTGCTGCAGATCTAATCACAACTGAAGACTTTAATCAAGGCCCTCTAGTTTCTGCTCAGCAATTGATAACTGGGAAAATTGCGGGTGTTTCTGTTACTTCAGCTAGTGGTGCTCCGGGAGAAGGACAAGTCATTCGAATTAGAGGTAACGGATCCTTAAGTCTTTCAAGTAATCCTCTTTTTGTAGTTGATGGTATTCCATTAAATGATGGCGGTGTAGGTGGAACGAGAAATCCTCTTAACCTAATCAATCCTAATGACATTGAGAGTATGGTTGTTTTGAAGGATGCTTCTGCTACTGCTATTTATGGCTCTAGAGGAGCCAACGGAGTTATCCTGGTTACAACCAAGTCTGCAAAATCCGGTGATTTTAAACTCAATTTTAATGCCTCAACTACAAGTCATTCAACCTTGGACAAAGTAGATGTTCTT
Source organism: Flavobacteriaceae bacterium (assembly GCA_045561735.1). GTDB lineage: Bacteria > Bacteroidota > Bacteroidia > Flavobacteriales > Flavobacteriaceae > UBA3537. Next base: position 19,786 of record JBJKXC010000017.1, read on the forward strand.
GATTCGAATCAATTTACAGATTTGGTAAATTTTACTGAAAATACGAATGCTATAAGCCGTTTGGGAGATTCAAATACAGATTGGCAAGATGAAATTTACGATACTGCTATGGGTAAAGATTATTCGCTAAGCTTAGTAGGACAAATTAGAGAAATGCCTGTGCGTTTATCGCTTGGTCTTTCCGAGCATGATGGTATTCTGATTGGAGATAATTTTGAAAGGAAAACAGCTTCTATCAATCTTAAACCAAGTGCTTTCAATGGAGATTTGAAAATGAGCTTCAACACCTTGTACTCTTTAACTTCAAATTCTTTTGCCAACAGAGGAGCTATTGGAAACGCCATTTCATATGATCCAACTCAAGCTGTATACGATGAAACATCTCCTTATGGTGGTTTTCATTCATGGATTGACCCTACTACTGGTAGTCAGTACAATTTAGCTCCTACAAATCCTGTTGCATTATTAAATCTTACGGATGATAAGACCAAGGTTAGTAGGATTGTTTCTAGCGCTAATTTTGATTATAATTTCCCGTTTATGGACTCCCTAACCGCTAGTATGAAAATAGGTATTGATCAAAGCAATGGCAGTGGAAGTAATATAACCTCCTTATTAATGCCAACCTCTGATCCCACATTTAATGGCGCGGAAAGTCGATTTAAAAATGAAGCTACAAATACTCTTTTTGATTTTTATTTGACTTACAAAAAGTCATTTAATGAGTCGCATAATATAACTGCTGTAGCAGGTTACTCCTACCAATCTTTTGAGTTTGACAACTATAGTTATGACAGCGAGGCTGAAGAAGACGGAAATGATTTTGAGTTTATTGATACTTCCAAGAACGTATTGCTTTCGTATTTTGGTCGTTTAAATTATGACTACGACGGGAAATATCTTCTAACAGCAACATTAAGAGCTGATGCCTCTTCAAAATTAAATCCAGATGACCGTTGGGGTTATTTTCCTTCTTTGGCGGCAGCTTGGAATATACATAATGAAGATTTTATGTCCAGTGATTTCTTCAATGAATTAAAACTTCGAGTTGGTTACGGAGAAGTCGGTAATGTAAATGGACTTGGAGATTATAGATTTCTAACTCGATACACCGGTAGCACCTCAACAGCCAATTATCAATTTGGCAACTCATTTTATCAAACCTATCGACCAGAGCCCCTCAATGAAGAGTTACGTTGGGAAATTGGCCGAACCACTAATCTTGGTTTAGATTTCGCTTTCTTAAATAACCGTATCTCGGGTTCTATTAACGCATACGTGAGAGAGACCAAAGATCTAATAGCCTTTTCATCTGTTGATCCCTTCACCAATTTTGGTAATAGAGTGGATAAGAACATAGGGGATATGGAAAATAAGGGATTAGAAATAATGTTAAACACAATACCAGTTTCAAATGATTTACTTGAATGGTCTGTTGGATATAACGTTGCATTTAACGATAACACGATTACGTACTTACCATTTGACCAGCCCACAGGAGGTATAAGTGGCGGTGTTGGAAACAATGTTCAATTACAGACACAGGGTCAGACACCCAATAGTTTCTATGTCCTAGAGCAAGTTTATGACTCCAATGGGGCTCCAATTGAAGGTGTATATGTTGATAGAAATGGAGATGACATTATCAATGATGATGATAAGTTTTTCTATAAATCACCATTTGCGGACATAACAATGGGTTTCAACACCAATTTAAATTATAAAAATTGGGATTTTGCTTTAGTTGCTAGAGTCAGCTTGGGCAACTATGCATATGATAATGTGGCATCTAGTACTGCCTATCAAAGACGTGCAACAGATAATTCCATATTGACTAATCTTCATTCGGATTATTTGACCACTGGGTTTGAGAATATTACAGAAAATAATTTATTAAGTTCTCATTATGTGAGAGAGGCATCATTTTTAAAGATTGATAATATCACATTGGGTTATACAATAAGCGGGGGAAATAGCGATGTTAATTGTAGATTATATGGCTCTGTGCAAAATGTGTTAACCGTAACTGATTACCAAGGTCTTGACCCTGAAATATTTGGAGGAATTGACAACAATTTCTATCCGAGACCTCAGTCGTTTGTTTTTGGAGTAAATATTGACTTTTAATATATAACAATATAAATATGAAAAAATTAATTTTATTAACGATTATATTTGGTTTTGTATCCTGTCATGATGATCTGGATCAACTACCAACAGATCCGGACAGTTTTACAGAAGAAAATGTTTTTATTAATGCTGAAGAAGCAAAAGGCGCTTTGGCCAAGCTTTATTCAAGTCTAGCGCTCACAGGCCAAAATGGACCTGCTGGCCAACCGGATATTGCTGATATTGATGAGGGTTTCTCTCAATTTACAAGAATGTTGTTTAATTTAAATGAACTTACAACGGACCATGCTGTAGTGGGATGGGGAGACCCTGGTCTTCCAGATCTACATGGAATGTATTGGTCCTCTAGTAATGATTTTACAGAGGCTATGTATAATAGACTCGCTCAAGAAGTGTCTTTTTGTAATTCATTTATTTCAAACGCAGCTAACCTCTCTGACGCCGTCGTCCCAACTTTTATTGCAGAAGCTAGATTCTTAAGGGCGTTTGCCTATTACAATTTAATGGATCTTTATGGTCAAGTTCCACTTACCACTGAAATTTCAACAGATCTCCCTCAGCAGAGTTCAAGATCTGAACTGTTTAATTTTGTTGAAACTGAACTATTAGCAATTAGTGATGATTTACTACCTAGTGGATCAAATGAATATGGAAGAGTTGATAAGGTTGCAGCATGGGCGTTATTATCAAAATTGTATTTGAATGCTGAGGTATGGACTGGGACAGCCCGTTATGAAGATTGTATTAATTACTCCAACGAAGTTATAAATTCAACTTACAACATCAACACTAATGATGCCAATGGTAATGGTACAGCTTATGATGAATTATTCCTTGCTGATAATGACACCAATGGGGCTCAAAATGAGTTTATTTTTACTGCTAATTTCGATGGATTAAACTCTCAAACCTATGGTGGAACAACTTTCCTCGTGCACGCTGCGATTGGTGGCAGTATGCCCGCCAATGAATTTGGTGTCAATGGTGGTTGGGGTGGACTCCGAACCACAAAAAGCTTAGTCAATAAATTTCCTTTAGGAATTATTGACATTGCGGCTTTGAATAACGGTTTGGGTGGCACTCTTTCTGATTGGGGTTTGGTAGGAGATGCAACTGAGAATGGATGGAATGGACCTGATATGGAAATGTATGAAACTAGCAATAACGTTTATGAGCTATATGCCGACTTATTAGGTAACCAAATGAAATTTAGATTCAATGAAAATTGGGGTAATAATTATGGTGACAATGGATCTGACGGTTCATTAGATCCTGGAGGCGCTAACATTGTGATACCAGGTGACGGAATTTATCATGTTGTATTGGATTTAAATACAAATTCGTACACAATTGAAGAAGAACTTCCCGAATCAGACAAAAGAGGAATGTTTTATACAGATGGGCAAAATTTAGAAATTGAAGACATTCCCTCTTTCACCGATGGCTATGCAGTTACCAAATTCAAAAATATTGATTCCAACGGCAACCAAGGGGTAGATTCTGCCGGAGATTTTGTGGATACCGATCTTGCACTAATTCGTCTTCCTGAGATTTATTTAAACTATGCTGAAGCTGCATTAAGGGGAGGCGCAGGGGATTTAAATTTTGCCACTGCTAAAATTAATGAGCTAATTGAAAGAGGTTACGGAAATTCAGATCACAACATCACATCATCAGATTTAACACTAGATTTTATATTGAATGAACGTTCAAGAGAGCTTTATTGGGAAGGTCAAAGAAGAACAGATCTTGTAAGGTACGGATATTTCACAACGGGAAATTATCTATGGCCTTTCAAAGCCAATCAACCTGAAGGAACCTCGACAGATGCATTTAGAAATGTATTTCCAATTCCTTCATCATCAATATCCGCGAATCCAAACCTCAATCAAAATGATGGTTATTAAAAAAAAGACTATGAAAATATATATATATAAATCCATTTTTGTTCTTACATTTTTTGCAACCCTGTTTACAGCATGCGAAGATATAGACATAGTTCAGCTTGATCCTAATGCAAATACAATTGTTAGCTTATCTACAGATAATATTGTATTGGCAGAAGATAATGCCGATAGCAATGCCGTAACAGTTTCATGGACGCTCTCTGATTTTGGGTTCGATGCTGCACCAAGCTACACCATAATGATTGATGTGACTGGTGGAGATTTTTCAGAAGCTCAATTGATTTCAGCAGGATCAAATTATTCCTATGATTTTACAGTTGCAGAATTAAATAATAAGTTACTTTCTCTTGGGCTCACTCCAAACGAAGAAGCTATAGTAGATTTTAAAGTAAAAACAACTCTAAGTTCTAATCAAGAGATGATATCTGAATCTGTTTCAATGGCTGTAACCCCATTTTCTTCAATTTTAGATTTGTCGACCAATCTTGGCGTAGTTGGAAGTGCTACTCCTGGAGGTTGGGGTAACGCAGATATTCCAGACCTACCATTTTACACCACAGCTACGGCAGATATTTATGTTGCGTATGTGGCGCTTGGTAATGGTGAAATCAAATTTAGAAAAGATAATCTCTGGACTGAAAATTATGGTGATTCTGGAGCAGATGGAACACTTGAAGCCAATGGTGATAATATTGCTGTTTCCGAAGGTAGCTATAAGATTACAGTCAATATGGCTAATTTGACATACACTATCGAGCCATTCACTTGGGGTCTGGTTGGAAGTGCAACAACTAATGGATGGAATGGACCGGATATGATGTTAAAATATAATCCGTTTGCAGACGATTGGCGAACTGTTGTTACACTAATTGAAGGTGAGGCCAAATTTAGATTTAATAATGATTGGGGTTTAAACTATGGAGACAACGGTGCAGATGGTACCTTAGAAACTGGTGGGGACAATATTGCGGTTTCAGCGGGTCATTACTTAGTCGTCTTTAACCCTACAACTTTGACATATTCAATTGAAGATATGGATGTTTGGGGTCTGGTTGGAAGTGCTACAGCCAATAGCTGGGATGGCCCCAACCAAAAATTCGTTCCAGATTTTGGTATTAATGAAAATCATTATTATATTCATGGAGCAGTTCTAAGTAATGGCGAAATAAAGGTCAGACAAAATGATGCATGGGCGGTTAATTATGGCTCTACATCGTTTAATGCTGCATCTTCAACCAACGATTTAGATCTTAATGGAAGTAATATTCCGGTATCAGCTGGAACTTATAATGTTATTATAAACTTCTCTAGCAGTACACCTACAATAACCCTTTACCAATGGTGAAAAATAAAATTCAATAATTTTATATCTTTACAAGTGCAAGGTTTCATCCAAAACCTTGCACTTTTTTTAATTGAAATTTTAATTTAATGAAAAATATAATTTTATTAATTTTTTCCCCATTACTTAGCATTGCTCAAATTACTACAAGTCCGAGTATTATTGAAGTTGACCAGTCTGTAACGATAACAGTGGACATTAATAGTTTTGCTTCTGACTGCAATGGTATCAATTCACCAAGCAAAGTATATTTGCATTCTGGTGTTGGTGATGATTCTGATCCTTGGGGTTTTAATGTCATAGGTAATTGGGGACAGGACGACGGAGTAGGAGAAATGACTGATAATGGTGACGGTACGTGGAGTATCACTTTTATTCCCGAACAATATTATAATTTAACTTCATCACAAGCTAACACAGTTACAAAGATGGGCTTAGTCTTTCGCTCCGAAGACGGTTCACAAGAACTAAAAGACAATGGTTGTACGGATTTCTTTTTAAACATTGGTGCATTTCAAGTCACCATGATAAATCCATCTACTGATGTTATTATTGTCGATATGGGTGGTCAGACTCAAATTTTAGCTCAAAATTCAAATGGTCCAGCAAATTATGAGCTTTTTGTTGATGGAGTTAGTTTTCACACTGCATCCAATACAACATTCTATCAGAGCATTTTTGTCAGCAATATAACAGAAAACAAACAATGCTCATTAGTTGTGACCCAAGGGTCAAGTAATGTGACAAAAAATTTCAATATATATGTAAATGCGACAATTGAACAAAATATTCCTAATGGTTTACAAGAGGGATTAAATTATAATGCAAATGACCCTACAAAAATTACCTTAGTGTTGAATGCTCCTTTAAAAGATTTTATTTATGTATCAGGAAGTTTTAACAACTGGAATCCCAAATACGAAGACGCAATGAAAAAAAATCCTAATTCTGATATTTTTTGGTTAGAACTAACAACACTAACACCCGAGCAAGTTGAAACTTATCAATATTGGGTGTTCGATCAAAATCCAATCAGCGGTTCTCCTAAACAAGTTAAAACTGCGGATCCCTATTCAACGTTAGTACTTTCACCATTTGATGATCCCTATATTCCTGAAAATTCATATCCTGATTTACCGCCATATCCACAAGGGCAGGAACGCGAGGTGACAGTATTAAAAACTGGACAAACCCCTTATAACTGGCAAGTAACCAATTTCAATAAACCTAAAAAAGAAGATTTGATTATTTATGAACTTTTAATAAGAGATTTTGATAGTGAGCGGAATTTCCAGGACGTAATTGATAAAATCGATTATTTTAAGGATTTAAATATCAATGCCATTGAATTGATGCCAGTGATGGAATTCGAGGGGAACGAAAGCTGGGGCTATAATCCATCATTTCACATGGCTCTGGACAAATTTTATGGTACCGAGGATAAATTTAGGGAATTAGTTGATCTATGCCATCAAAATGGTATTGCAGTTATTTTAGATATTGCTCTTAATCATGCATTTGGAAGAAATCCAATGGTACGTATGTGGATGGAAGACCCCGAGAATAGTGGCTGGGGTGATCCAAGTGTTGAGAATCCGTACTTTAATTATGAGGCTACGCATAGCTACGGAGTTGGTGCAGACTTCAATCATAGTAGCAATCTCACAAAGTCATATACTAAACGTGTTATAAAACATTGGATTGAAGAATTTAAGATTGATGGTTTTCGATGGGATTTGACAAAAGGGTTTACACAAAATTGTACATCGGGTGATGAGTCTTGCACTGGGAGCTACCAATCTGACCGTGTAGCTATCCTTAAGGAATATGCCGATTATTCTTGGAGTATAGATCCAGATCATTATGTTATTTTTGAGCATTTAGGTGGGCAACAAGAACAAAAAGAATGGGCTGACTACAGAATAGACGAGGGAAAGGGAATTATGCTATGGGGTAAAACAACAAGTCCTTATAATCAACTGACAATGGGGTATGTTAGCAATAGTGATTTTTCAGGGATAGGTCACAATAGTCAAAATTTTATTGGAAAACGCCTCATAGGGTATGCGGAGAGTCATGATGAAGAACGTCTGATGTACAATAATTTACAATATGGTGCATCTAACGGAAGTTATGACATCACTGATTTAGATACAGCACTTGAAAGGATGGGTGCTCTTGGCGCCATTACATTAACAATTCCAGGGCCTAAAATGATTTGGCACTTTGGTGAATTGGGTATGGAGCAATCCCTAAATACTTGTTCTGATGGAACAGTTGACAATTGTCGATTGGATACGAAACCACAACCCCAGTGGACTGATAATTGGTTAGACAACCCAATTAGAAATCAAATTTATAACACTTGGGCTAGGCTTAACGAATTGAAGATTAATGAAGCTGTATTTGAAGGTAATTACGACATCAATTCTGGCTCCCTTACTCCTAAAATATACATATGGGATGATGTGCTCCCATCAAATAGTTTAAAGAATGTTATAATTATTGCAAACTTTGATCTTTCAAATCAAGATGTAGTTCCTTATTTCCCATACACAGGAGTTTGGTATGATTTGATGGATGAATCTGGAAATACAACATTATCGATATCAAATGTTAACCAGGCTATCAGTCTAGCTCCAGGTGAGTTTAAAATCCTTGGTAATCAACCAGCCAGTACATTAAACATTAATGACTTAACTAAAGAAACGAATATTGGAATTTATCCGAATCCAGCTCACAATTTTTTTAAATTAAACCAGAGTTCAACCCAAATTAAAATTTACAATACATTTGGGATAGAGGTACAAACTTACAATGGTAAATTTAGTTCCGAATACCGCTTTGATATATCGGCTCTTGAATGTGGAGTTTATTTTATTTCTATTTACACTGATACACGAAAACAAACATTTAAACTCATCAAAAATTATTAAATCCATTACATTAAAACAAAATGTTATGGAAAAATCAAAATGTGGGGGCAGATAGGTTTTTAGCTGTTAATTTCCGTTGATCAGTTCAACGATAATCTCATTTTTACGATTGAAAACTTCGTAAGGTGCATTGTAACCAAGATAGAAAAATTGATTGCTATAAGAAATATTCTTGCTGCTCAAAGCGGTTATAAGTTCTTTTTTATACTGGTCTATTTTTTGGGTATTGACCCAACCCCCAAAGCTTATAGCAGCCACTGTTTTTTCTATCTCTTCTTTAAATTCAATATTTGAGTCATTGGGTAAGGGGAGTGTTTCTTTTTTAAATTTATGCGGTACCATAAAAAGCATTGTAATCGTATCTTGTAAGGACATTTTTACAGGCGATGTCATTGCAATTTTTTTCTTTTTATCATTACCTCCAAAAATATAGCCAGCCAAAATAGAAAAACCATTTGAAGAGGCATCTTTGAAGTCGTTTCTGGGAAGTTTCACACTGGTAAACAATGCTTTTTCATATTTGCGAATTTCAAAAGTATCGTATTTTTCTTTTACTGTAAAAGCATGTGATTCAATATTATACTGGCTTTTTAATGCAAACAGCTGTACAGCTATAAAACCGATTAATAGTATTATTATAAGAATTAAAAAAAATTGCTTCATTACTTAAAAAAAATAGATTCAATAGGACAATAAGTGCCCAGGTTTAGAAGTCATTTTTTTGATTGGTGGCGCAAATTGTGTGAGGTTGATGCCTTTAATTGCGGCCTTGTACTCTTCAAGTTCAGGAGTTCTGCCAAGAATTGCTGAGAGAACGACCACTGGAGTCGACGCCAATAATGATTCACCTTTTTTTCGATCCGAATCCTTGACAACTCTTCCTTGAAATAAGCGGGTAGATGTCGCCATTACACTGTCTCCTTTTTCAGCTTTCTCCTGATTGCCCATGCAGAGATTACAACCCGGACGTTCCAAATATAAAATATTGTCATATTTTGTTCGCGCAACTCCTTTTGGAGCAGAATCATCAAATTCAAAACCAGAATATTTTTGAAGAATTTCCCAATCACCTTCTTCTTTAAGTTCGTCAATAATATTATATGTTGGTGCAGTCACTACCAGGGGCGCTTTGAACTCCACTTTACCATGGTATGCTTCTAAATTTTTAAGCATTTTAGCAACAATCTTGATGTCCCCTTTGTGTACCATGCATGAACCAACAAATCCTAAGTCGATATGTTTTTTTCCGCCATAATAAGAAAGCTCTCGGATGGTATCATGGGTATAGCGTTTTGAAACATCTTCGTTATTGACATCGGGATCAGCAATCATGGGTTCATCAATGATATCTAAATCTACAACAAATTCAGCATGGTATTTAGCATTTTCATCAGGCGTTAAAGGGGGTTTCTCACCAGATTTAATTTGATTGATTCTTGAGTTGGCACTGTCTATAAGGCCCTGAAGGACTTTTGCCTCATTGTCCATTCCCTTGTCGATCATTATTTGAATACGCCCTTTGGCAATTTTAAGTGATTCAATAAGGGTCTCGTTTTGCGAAATACAAATAGAAGCTTTGGCTTTCATTTCTGCGGTCCAGTCTGTAAAGGTAAAGGCCTGATCAGCAAGAAGCGTTCCTATATGAACCTCAATAATACGGCCTTGGAATATATTTTCACCATTAAATTTTTTTAGCATCTGAGATTGAGTCGCATGTACAACATCCCGAAAATCCATATGCGGTTTCATCGTGCCTTTAAAAGTAACCTTCACGGATTCTGGTATTGGCATTGAAGCTTCACCGGTAGCCAAAGCCAATGCAACGGTTCCTGAATCTGCCCCAAAAGCAACACCTTTAGACATTCTGGTGTGAGAATCACCTCCTATAATAATTGCCCAGTCATCGACGGTGATATCATTCAATACTTTGTGAATTACATCGGTCATTGGATGATATTTATGTTTTGGATGGCGTGCCGTTATCAGTCCAAAATCGTTCATAAATTTCATCAATCTGGGGATGTTTTCTTGCGATTTTAAGTCCCATACTGAAGCCGTATGACAACCTGATTGGTAGCCTGCATCTACAATTGGAGAAATTATCGTGGCTGCCATCATTTCCAATTCTTGAGAGGTCATCAATCCTGTTGTGTCTTGAGATCCTACAATGTTTACTTTAACCCTTACATAAGAACCCGCGTGAAGCGTGGCACCTGAAGTTCCTACGGCATTTTTATTGAAAATTTTCTCCACGGCTGTGAGACCCTGATTTTTAATTGAAATTTCTTTTGAAGGTGCAAAAACAGGAATGACATTCTTTCCAAGTGTTTTTGCAGCAAAGGCCTGTAGTTTTTTACCAAAGACAATGGCATAAGAGCCTCCCGCTTTCATAAATTCTATTTTTTGCGGGGTAAATGCTGATGAAACATCCATTAATTCCTTATCTCCATTGTAAAGTTTTTTGGTTTTTGTATTTATGGTTAGAACGGTTCCAGTGTCTACGTTGTAAACTTGTTCTAAAACAGGTTCGTCATTTTCGTCGAGGATGAGATTTCCTGCAGCATCTTTCTTTTTCTTCCAATTTTTTAAATCCAAACCTATACCGCCAGTCACACCAACTGTAGTAAGAAAAATTGGTGATACCCCATTGGTTCCAGCAATAACGGGCGCAATATTTATAAATGGAATATATTCACTTGCTTTTTTCCCAATCCAGAGGGCTACGTTGTTAACACCTGACATTCTTGATGAGCCTACGCCCATGGTACCTTTTTCGGCAATCAGCATTATACGTTTATCAGGGTGTTTGGCTTGTAATTCTAGCAATGCTTTTTGCTGGTCTTTGTTGTGCTCAAACATTGATTGTCCATGTAGCTGTCTATCAGATCTTGAATGTGCATCACTCCCAGGAGATAATAAATCTGTTGAAATATCTCCGATCCCTGCTACAAATGTAACAAGTTTAATTTCTTCAGGTAGATCAGGAAGTTTTGTAAAGAATTCAGCCTTGGCGTAGCTCTCTATAATATTTTTAGCGATTATATTGCCCGATCTGAATGCTGCTTCCAGGCGCTCTGTGTCAGCCTCGTAAAGAAAAACTTGTGTTTTTAAGACCTCAGCAGCAGCAGCAGCTTTCGAAAGATCATTACTCAAGGCAACATCTAAAAGGACTTCAATAGAAGGCCCACCCTTCATATGTGCCAATTGCTTAAATGCAAAGTCAGGGGGAATTTCATTTAATATAATTTCACCGAGAATTATCTCTTTTAAGAATTTAGCTTTTACAACTGCTGCAGATGTTGTTCCAGGCAAGACATTGTATGTAAAGAACTTGAGGGAATCTTTTCGATGTTCATGACTAGGGTCTTTTATTTGTTCAATAATTTCACTCAACAATTCAGCACTGTCTATTGGTTTAGGGTCAAGGTCTTGAACTTTCCTTCTTTCAATTTCGTTTAAATATTCAAGATATAAGTTCATAGATTGTTTTAGAGTTGAAATTTTTTTACAAATTTAAAAAATAGGCTTTCAAAACCGGATTTTTTTATAAATGTTTTCACAAATTTAAAAATAAACGGCCATTATATGAAATTTAAAAAAGTTATATGAGTGCCAATAATTTGGATAACCTTTTTTTATGTCTTAGATGTGATTTAGTTTAGGTAAACCATGGATGATTTCCAAATTCGTTTCGTGGAACGGGCTTTTTATGAGTTAAATAATATTCAAGGCCTTTAAGTACTGCATTTAAATATGATTTAATTTTTGGTCTGATAACTATGTAATGAAAAAATATATATAATAATTTCGGTATTTTACTGCTGGTGTAAGGCTTAATAGTGATTTTTACAAAAGTATCCTTCCCTTTGTCAATTATTTGCCATTTAACATCTGATTCTTTTGCATTTTTACTGCCAATTTTTAAATTATATCCAACCATTGGTTTCCATTCTACAAATTTTCTATAATAAGTTAGACCATTCAAATAAATTAATTGATCTTTTAAAATAGTATCATTTTTAGATTCCAATAATTTATTTTCTTTACAAAAAGGGTGAAATTGATTTAAGTGGCCTGGAGAAGAAATGAGTTCCCAGACCTCATCAGCACTATTTTCAATTTTAATCTTGTTTGAGATTTTAAACATTTTTACAGAAAAATTGCTTCATGACTATATATTTGTAAAAATAAAAAATATATAACGCTTAATAAATTATTATTTTTGAGAAAAATTTGTAAATCATATTGAACTAGAATACATTATGAAAGCTAACAAATACTGGAAAACTAATATACGCTACATTGGCATTCTTCTAAGTTTGTGGTTTTTAATTTCGTTCGGATGTGGAATCTTATTTGTTGAACAACTCAACTTAATTCATATCGGCGGATTTAAACTTGGGTTTTGGTTTGCACAACAAGGTTCAATTTTTGGTTTTGTAATCATCATTTTTGTTTATATTTTCTTGATGAATAAATTAGATCAATCTAAATAAAATAATCGCATGGATCTTCAAATTTGGATTTGGATTGCAGTTGGTCTTAGTTTTTCACTTTACATAGGTATTGCAATATGGTCACGTACAGCTTCTACAAAAGAATTTTATGTCGCTGGTGGTGGCATCCACCCAATTTTAAATGGAATGGCTACAGCAGCAGATTGGATGTCTGCAGCATCGTTTATTTCAATGGCAGGAATTATATCATTTAGCGGTTACGACGGCTCAGTTTACCTCATGGGTTGGACTGGAGGATATGTATTACTTGCTCTACTGCTGGCTCCTTATTTGCGAAAGTTTGGGAAATTTACTGTTCCAGATTTCATAGGGGATCGTTATTATTCTAATACTGCTCGATTAGTAGCTATATTTTGTGCTTTGATTGTTTCTTTCACCTACATCGCTGGTCAAATGCGAGGCGTAGGAGTGGTCTTTTCAAGGTACCTTGAAGTAGATATTTTTAATGGTGTTTTAATTGGAATGGGTATAGTACTTTTTTATGCTGTATTGGGTGGTATGAAAGGAATTACATACACTCAAGTTGCACAATACTGTATATTAATATTTGCATTTATGGTTCCTGCAGTTTTTATTTCTTTTTTGATTACAGGAAATATAGTGCCACAAATAGGATTTGGCTCAAGTAGCCCTGATGGAATCTATCTTCTTGATAAATTAGATGGTCTGCATCAAGAATTGGGATTTCAGGAATATACATCAGGTAAAAAATCTATGCTAGATGTATTTTGTATTACAATGGCTCTTATGGTTGGGACTGCGGGACTACCTCATGTAATTGTACGATTTTTTACGGTAAAAAAAGTCAGTGACGCAAGAAAATCTGCAGGATGGGCTCTTTTATTTATTGCAATACTTTACACTACTGCCCCAGCAATTGCAGTATTCTCAAGAACTAACCTGATTGAAACGGTTAGCAATGAGCCTTATGATGAAATGCCTGATTGGTTTAACAAATGGGAAACAACAGGTTTACTCGAATTCAATGATAGAAATAAGGACGGACTCATTCAATATAGAGCAGATGTAAAAACTAATGAACTTGAGGTTGATGCTGATATCATGGTTTTGGCAAACCCTGAAATAGCACAACTTCCAAATTGGGTAATTGCATTACTTGCTGCGGGGGCATTGGCGGCTGCGCTTTCCACAGCAGCAGGGCTCTTATTAGTTATATCATCAGCCGTTTCTCACGATTTGTTCAAAAAAATATTAGTCCCAAATATTTCCGAACGAGGAGAACTAATCGCTGCACGTTTGGCTGCTACTGCAGCAGTTTGCATGGCTGGGTATTTTGGAATCAATCCACCTGGTTTTGTAGCTGCAACTGTTGCTCTTGCCTTTGGACTTGCAGCATCATCTTTTTTTCCAGCTATTTTATTGGGAATTTTTTCAAAGCGCGTTAACAAAGAAGGGGTAATTTGCGGAATGTTGGTTGGAATATTAATAATGTTATTTTACATGCTCAAATTTAAATTTGGATGGTTTGGTGCTGGATCAAAAGAAGATTGGTGGTTTGGTATTTCGCCAGAAGGTTTTGGAAGTATTGCAATGATTTTTAATTTCATTACTACTTTATTTGTCACTTATTTTACTCCAAAACCAAGTTTAGAGATTCAAAAACTAATTGAAAAGATTAGAGTGCCCTAAATAAGTTGTTAAATTGATTCGAAAAAATAATTACAAGAAAAACCCTAACTATCACATTTATAATAAGTTAGGGTATTTATTTAGTACAGAACGTAGTCCAATTATCGAACTTATTTCTGCAAGATTTAGATAAATTTAGAGGTTTTCAATCAGCGCTTGTAATTAAGGCTTAGTACTTTAATTTTAACTTTATTTTTTTCTAAATCCTTTCGTATGTTTTCTGAACAAACAAGATTGAGCCATCAGAACTCGGGTAATCATAGCTGACATTTATTATATTTCCAATAACTTGAAAATCTACTGTTAGTTGTAAATTAGTGTCTGTGTCATTGACCTCTCCTCCACAAAAATTTATATCACTTGTTTGATTAATTATTGCAGTAGAACCAGAATCATATGAAACATTCCATGTTTCTAAGCTATAGATACTACACGAATTAAATCCGCAAAATGAACTGTCATTAAAGTCATTTATAAGAAGAAGTGTTGGAGAAACAACTATAGTAGATTTAAGTTGACACTCCGACAAAAACAAATCAAAACCGTCTTGTGACTCAGAAAGTAAGCGCCATGTTCCAACAAATTCATTAAATACATAGTTGTTATCTGGAATTGTTTTAGTACCCTTCCAAGTACCATAATCTGGAGGAGTAGAGGTGTTATCAACAAAAATTCCAGAAGCTTCATTTCCATACATAACCCCACTAAAAACAGCACCGTCTGTCGTACTTCCTGCTGTAAATGATGTATCTCCATCAGCCGAAACAAGTCCTGAATAAGCATTGGTTTCGTTGCTTTCTAAGCTTACATACTCACCACTAAAGTTGTTCTGAACAACTGATCCTTGCCATGTTCCTGAATCTATTCCGTCTTCATCAATTGTTTCATTATAGACTCCAGACCATTCTCCGCTAAATGGATTTTCTGAATTGTTATAGTTGTTATCATTATCACTACCACTACAAGAAATTAGTAAAAATGTGAAAGTTATAAAGAGATTTTTTTTCATAGTTTAAATATTTATTACTAATATAAAAAAATATCCCCAAAAATAATAGATTATTCTTGGGGACAAATTGTACTCAAGGTGGGAATCGAACCCACACTTCCGAAGAAACTGGATTTTGAATCCAGCGCGTCTACCAATTCCGCCACTTGAGCAAAAAGTTGGATTGCAAAACTATAAAATTTATTCGTTATACAAATGCAAAATAGTTGGTTTTATCCTTTTACAGTTCAAATAAATTCATAAATTTGCCACTCGATAAAATCGATATCAGGAAACTCAAAATAAACCAGTAGAATGTCGAAAGCCATCTTGCAACCCAAAATATTTGCTTGCACAAACTCCAAAGTTCTTGCAGAAAAAATTGCTGAAGCCTTTGGTGAGGATTTAGGTAATGTCATCACCTCCACCTACAGCGATGGAGAATTTCAGCCATCATATGAAGAATCTATTCGTGGTACTCGCATTTTTATCATTGCCTCTACCAACCCAGGGCCCGAAAATTTAATGGAATTGCTTTTAATGTTGGATGCTGCCAAGCGTGCTTCCGCCCGTCATATCACGGCAGTAATTCCCTATTTTGGATGGGCAAGACAAGACCGGAAAGATAAACCAAGAGTACCAATTGCAGCAAAATTAGTCGCTAAAATGTTGGAAACTGCAGGAGCTACGCGTATCATTACTATGGACCTACATGCTGATCAGATTCAAGGGTTTTTTGAAAAACCTGTGGATCATCTCTACGCTTCCACAATATTTTTACCATATTTAAAATCTTTAAACTTAGACAATTTAACCATTGCCTCACCTGATATGGGTGGCTCCAAAAGAGCCTATGCCTACTCTCGTGCTCTACTTAGCGATGTGGTTATTTGTTACAAACAACGAAAAAAAGCTAACATTATTTCTAACATGGAGCTCATTGGCGATGTGACTGGAAAAAATGTAGTCTTAGTCGATGACATGGTTGACACTGCTGGAACCCTCACTAAAGCTGCCGATTTGATGATGGAACGGGGCGCCCTTAGTGTGCGAGCCATTTGTACTCATCCCATATTATCGGGTGACGCTTACCATCGATTGGAAGCTTCCAAATTAGAAGAACTAATTGTCACGGATTCCATACCGTTGACTCAAAATAGTCCCAAAGTAAAAGTTTTGAGTTGTGCCAATTTATTTGCGGATGTGATGCATAACGTCCATCAAAATAAGTCTATCAGCTCAAATTTCATAATGTAAATAATTAAATAATTAAAAATGAAATCAATTACAATCAATGGATCGAAAAGAGAAATCGTGGGCAAAAAAGCAACAAAAGCCTTACGTAATGCTGGACAGGTTCCTTGCGTATTATACGGAGGAGATCAGCCAGTACATTTCTCAGCAGCAGAACTGGCGTTCTCTAAACTTATATACACCCCGAAAGCGCATACAGTTGTGATTGCCTTAGGAGACGTCTCCTATAACGCCGTACTACAGGACATACAATTTCACCCTGTTTCAGACGCTATTTTACACATCGATTTTTATCAGTTATTTGACGATAGAGAAATCGCCATGGACATTCCAGTTATATTAAATGGGGTTCCACTAGGTGTACGTGCCGGCGGCGTTTTGAGACGTAACCGTCGTAAATTAAGAATTAAGGCTTTGCCGACCAATTTGCCGGATAATATTCAAATTGACATATCAGAGCTTAAAATTGGTGATAAAGTTAGTATTTCAGAACTTTTAGACGATGCCTATAACTTTTTACACTCCGATAACACCGTGGTTTGTCAAGTTAAACAATCACGTGTATCATTAGATATTGAAGAAGATGAAGAGGAAGGAGAAGAAGGAGAAGAAGGCGAAGAACGAAAAGAAGGTGCTGAAGCTGCTGCTGA
This sequence comes from Flavobacteriaceae bacterium, assembly GCA_045561735.1. GTDB lineage: Bacteria > Bacteroidota > Bacteroidia > Flavobacteriales > Flavobacteriaceae > UBA3537. The sequence goes on from JBJKXC010000017.1 coordinate 37,160, forward strand.
AGCTACTGGAGGTTCTGGAGAAGCCAAATCTGAAGGTGCTCCGTCTAAGGAAGCCTAAATAGGATTCAAATTTTAAATCAATAGGAGCATTCTGATGTTATTCAGAATGCTTTTTTTATTTTTACAATATGTCGAATTGGTTCTTAAGTCATAAAAAGTAAACACAAAAAGTAGAAGCGGTGTCCAAAAAGTTTTTGATTGTTGGTCTAGGAAATACAGGTGCAGACTATGTAAACACCCGGCACAATATTGGATTCAAGGTCCTGAATCATTTTGTGAATACCCATAATATCGAATTTGAAACCCATAAGCTTGGGGCTTTAGCCAATTATAAGCTCAAGGGCCGAACTTTTTTATTGTTAAAACCAAACACCTTTATGAACCTTAGTGGTAAAGCCATTAAATATTGGCTTGACAAAGAAAAAATTCCAATGGCCAATTTATTGGTTATTACAGACGATTTAAACCTCTCTTTCGGAACACTGCGTTTGAAGACCAATGGCAGTGACGGTGGGCATAATGGCCTTAAAGATATTCAGGATAAACTCAATACCACTCAATACAACCGACTCCGTTTTGGAATTAGTAATGAATTTTCCAAAGGCAAACAAGTCGATTATGTTCTTGGAGCGTGGTCTGAAGAAGAATCTTCCAAATTGGATGAACGCCTCAATCGCGTATCAAAATCATTAATTAGTTTCGGTATGTCAGGGATAAACGAAACTATGAATCAATTTAATGGTACATAATTAAAAAAAGCCAAAAAATCGTTGTTTATTTTAAATATATAACTAATCTATAATAACTCTTTTGGTAATTTGATTATTTCCAATAGTCACTTTTATCAGAAAAACCCCAGAATTTTCACTGCTCAAATCAATGGTTTCATTAAAATTGAAGCTATTTTCATAATTATTTTCAAACACAACTCTCCCTAAAAGATCATAGATTAATATTTCAACATCTGAACTATTTAGTGAATTAATTTCCAAATTAAAGACACCACTGCTGGGGTTGGGGTAGACTATAATATCATTTGCTGATATATTAAATTCCCCACTGCTAAGAGCTGCTTCGGTACAAATTTCTATAGACCAGTCATTAAGTACTCCAGTGTCATCGATGTAGCCGTCCGATATATACAAAGCCCAATCGTTTGTGGTCCAATTTTCTGCAACGTTATCTGCCGATACAAAAGTTGGCATTTCGTTAAAAATGCTAAGGGGTTGATAAGGTGAGAATGTACCAACAGTTGGATTCGCACAAACAATGGTTCCAGCACCATCTGTAAAGGTCACATCCAAACCGTCTTCCTCGTCACAATCCCTGCCCCATAAAATTGAATAAGTGGTTAAGTCTGGATGGAATACTGCTATTAATAAATCATTTATATATGTATGGCTTACATCAACATTAACCGATATGCTAGATATTGAGGCATATTCAGGCAATGTTAGGGGGACTAGGATTCTTTCACCATAACTGTCATTCGTTCCATTGGCATCAATTCCATCTGGTATGGCAATGGCTAAGTTTTCCTCAGAACTAAAATTAAAACACTGAATGGAAGTACAGTTATTGCTTAGAATAAAATTGATTGTTCGGGTATCTACTGAATTTCCAAAACCACTCGTGGTCGCGCTAACGCTGATGTTATAATTCCCTTGGGCTGTATTTGCAATATTACTTACGCTCATTGTGACAGTAGTATCTGAGTTAGCGGATGCGGGTGAAAAAGAAACTGTAGATCCATCGGGTTGGCCAGTGGCAGAAAAATCAACTACAGTATTAAAACCATTGTAAGTAGAGAAATTAAATTCGAAGACTGCTTCCTCACCAATATCAGGGCAAGAGAAAACAGCATCCTCAGTTACGGCTGTAATTTCAAAATAAGGGTCGGTAGATCCACAAGTGACGGTATTTGGCTTAAACTGACTTTGTAAAATGTTAATGTAATTATTTACAACGTCTATTTGACCTTGAGTAAATGCATACATGCAAGCATCGTTAGTGTAATCCATGTAATTCATAGACATTTCATATTCTCCTGCAACACATCCAGGAATTGACCCTGGACTTGGGCAGCCTCCATTTGCTCCACTAGCCAAAGGGGTATCGCTGATTCCATCATCAACTGCGCAGCCCCCATCACCCCAAATATGACTTAAGTTATAAAAATGTCCAAGTTCATGAGTTACAGTTCGACCTAAATTATAGGGTGCTCCTGGGACAATACCAGAATTGGGGCAACCAGCACCAGAACCAAATGCACCAACGCTCATGACAACTGATTGACCAGCTGCAATACTGCCACCCAGAGGAGAGTAACCTAAAATCCCCCCAATATTTTTAACTAAAAAATTCATGTAGCCACTCCAGTTATTATCAAAATCATTCCCATTACCGAAATTGTAACCGATTGTTACAGCAGGGCCACCGTCTACTAAATCATTATCAGTATTGGCTGGATGATTTTGAGTGGCAATACAAAATGTTATATTTGCGCTTCCATGAACCACACCAGGGTAAAATTGACTTGCTGAATTCCAAAGATTTGCATCAGGATTTGTAGCTGTATAATCGCCGTTAAGAATATCAACTTGTGTTTGTGCTAGGGCTTCTAAACAAGATCTATCTGATTCCGAGCCAGTGGGAAAATGAACGGCCACTGGAATTACTACAGGATTCAGAGCATTATTACTTAGATCAATATTTGCAGATTTTAGAACTTGAGCCTTAAATTTAGCTTGATTTTTATGCCATTCTTGGGCAAATACTGGGTCTTGCATTTTTTTCTCCATGTGGGCCACCATCCCACAAGAACGATCCTGTGCCGAAATAAAGTTAATTGTTGAAAAAATTAAAATTAGCAGCGTTATATATTTTTTCATTTTCTAAATTTATTTTTGCAAATTTAATAAAATTATTATAGGTATTTTTTTAATATTTGATCATTTTTAAAATTGTATAATAACGTCATATTTTTATCTTAGTAAATTAATTTCACAACAATATTTTGAAAATAAAAACTGCGGCTGATTACAAACAAATTAAGCCCTCTGTCATCACGATTGGGACCTTTGACGGAGTTCATATTGGGCACCAAAAAATCATTCACCGGCTTGTATATACTGCTCGAAAAAATGATTTACAGGCTTTGGTACTTACCTTTTTTCCACACCCGAGAATGGTCATTCAAAACGATGCTAATATCAAACTAATCAATACCATTGATGAAAAAGCAACCCTGTTGGAACAACTAGGCGTTGATCATTTGGTGGTTAAAGAATTTACAAAATCATTTTCTCGCCTAACCGCTTTAGAATATGTAAGGGATATCTTAGTAAATAAACTCAAAGTTAAACACATAATCGTAGGATATGATCATCACTTTGGTAGAAACAGAACGGCTAACATCAATGAATTAAAAGAATTCGGTACTTTTTATGATTTTGAGGTAACCGAAATTGGACCACAGGAAGTCGATGACGTAGCGGTCAGCTCTACCAAAATTAGGTCTGCAATTTTAAAAGGTAATATTTCAAGAGCCAATAAGTTTTTGGGTTATAATTTCATGCTAACCGGCACTGTCATTAAAGGTAAAGGTTTGGGGAAAACCTTGGATTTTCCAACAGCTAACATTCAAATTGAAGTCGCCTATAAATTAATCCCGAAGCATGGGGTTTATGTTGTGAAATCTCAAATTAAAGGGGTAGAGGTTTTTGGAATGATGAATATCGGTAAGAATCCTACCGTTTCACAAGGCAATCAAATAAAAATTGAAGTTCATTTTTTCGACTTTAGTGCAAACTTGTACGGAGCGGTTTTAAAAATTGAACTTTTGGATCATTTGCGAAGTGAAATTAAATTTCCAAATATTGAAGCCCTTAAATTACAATTAGAAAAAGACAAAGCAGACGCAACCAACGCATTGATTTAATACCAAAAATATGAGGTACTTGTGATCAATTGATTAAATTTGTGAACTAAAAGCATTAAAAATGTTACAACTCGGGTTTTTAAGAGCAAACAAAGCAGCAGCGATCGAACGCTTATCCAAGCGCATGGATAATGCTGAAGTCAACATAGAAAATGTTTTGGAACTGGATGCCTCAAGAAGAAATACACAAACCGAACTGGACAAGACCGCTTCAGCGCTCAATGGCTTGTCCAAAGACATTGGAATGCTCTTCAAATCCGGTCAAGTTGAAAAGGCCAATTTACTCAAACAGAAAACAGCCGATTTAAAAGATAAAAAGGGAACCCTTACAGAGACATTAAACAGTACTTCGGAAGCCCTACAAAACTTATTGTATCAGCTTCCTAACCTTCCACATGCGTCTGTTCCTTCAGGAAATTCTGAAGATGATAATGAAGAGGTCTTTCGTTCTGGCACAGTGCCAAATTTACATTCGAATGCCCAACCGCATTGGGAATTAGCCAAAAAATACGGCATCATTGATTTCGAACTGGGGAATAAATTAACGGGGGCTGGATTTCCTGTTTACAAGGGGAAAGGGGCCCGGCTTCAACGTGCGCTAATCAACTACTTTATAGATAAAAACACCGCTGCCGGTTACAGCGAAATTCAAGTTCCGCATCTTGTCAATGAAGCTTCGGGCTTGGGGACGGGACAACTCCCAGACAAAGAAGGGCAAATGTATTATGTAGCAGCCGACGATTTATACCTGATTCCTACGGGTGAGGTTCCTGCCACCAATATTTTTAGAGATGTCATTTTAAATGCCAATGAATTGCCAAAACAATTGACTACCTATACGCCCTGTTTTCGAAGAGAGGCGGGAAGCTACGGTGCTCATGTACGCGGTTTGAATCGTTTGCATCAATTTGATAAAGTTGAAATTCTTCGCGTAGAACACCCTTCAGAATCTTACAAGGCTTTGGATGCCATGGTTGCCCACGTCAAAACCATTTTGGAAGCCTTAAAGTTGCCTTATAGGGTTTTAAAACTATGTTCTGGAGATTTAGGATTTACATCGGCGCTGACCTATGATTTTGAAGTATTTTCAACCGCCCAAGACCGTTGGCTAGAAGTATCTTCGGTTTCAAACTTTGAAACATTTCAAGCCAATCGATTAAAATTACGCTTTAAAAATAAGGATGGTAAATCAGAACTGGCGCATACGCTCAACGGAAGTTCTTTGGCACTGCCACGCGTATTGGCTGGAATTCTTGAGAACTATCAAACAGAAATGGGCATTGAAATCCCTGAAGTTTTAATTCCTTATACCGGCTTTGACCGTATCGATTGACACAAGAAATTCTTGCTTGACAATTAGTATATTTACCAAAAGCATTGCAATGAAATTATGGATTTATCTCTTTTTTGGATTGTTTTGCCTGAGCATTCAAGCCCAGACCGATTTGGATTTGGCGGAATCCTATTATGACAAAGGCGAATTTAAAAAAGCTTTGAATTTATACAAAAAACTGCAATCCACACAGCCCAACAATTCCAAGCATTCCTTTAGATTGATAAAAATTCTACAAGAATTAGAACAATTCAAAGCGGCAGATTCCTTGATTAGCAGCCAATTAAATCGCACAAAAAACCCTCAATTATTGGTAGAAATGGGGTATAATTACCAGCTTCAAAATCAGTTGGAAGCTGCACAGGATTATTACAGCCAAGCTTTAAATCGGGCTCGTGAAACTCCCACTTACAGTTATTCTATTGCCCTCAAATTTGAAGAACATTCTTTAGTAGACCAAGCGATAGAGGTCTATAAACTGGCTATCGGAACTACTCAAAATAACAGTTATGAATACCGATTGGCAGGGCTATATGCCATAAAGAAGGATATTGAAAATATGTTTTTGAGTTATCTAAATTTTACCGCCCTCAACCCAAATTATAAAAATCAAATCTTGAAACTTTTTAGTGAATATATTTCCGATGATGCCAGCACTGAATACAACCGCCTTTTAAAAAAAATAATATTAAAAAAATTACAAACTAGTGCAAATATTTATTGGAATCAAATGCTTAGTTGGGTGTATGTTCAAGAAAAAAATTACAAGAAAGCCTTATTGCAACAAAAGGCCATTTTCTACAGGGGTCAAAGTTCTTTACAGGGAATCAACGAAGTGGCGTTAATGGCCAGGGAGACTAAATCATATGATGTAACCTCAGAGGCCTTTACATTTATTATTGAGCAGTCCCAAGAGCCTAAGCTTATTTTGGAAGCCAATCGTCAATTGTTGGTATTGGAAGTGATGCGCTTTGATGCCCCTGAATACAAGCGTATAGCTTCCGACTATGAGGCACTTTTAGAGCTTTATGGTGTCAATGACAATAGCATTGAACTTCAATTGTCATATGTTGAATTTTTAGCATTTCATTACAATAAAAAAGATACTGCCATTTCGTTTTTGAAACAAAACATTAAATCGAATATGTCAAAATTCGCATTGGCCAGACTCAAATTAAAGTTGGCAGATATATTGCTAATCCAAGAACAGTTCAATCGCGCCTTGGTTTTTTATACGCAAGTTCACAGTCAGATAAAGAACAGCACCCTGGCCCAAGAAGCCCGCTTTAAAGCGGCCAAAACAAGTTTTTACAAAGGCGATTTTGATTGGGCAGAATCTCAACTCAAGGTTCTAAAATCTTCCACCTCACAGCTTATTGCTAACGATGCTCTTGATTTGCAACTCTTAATTACAGACCATAAATTTGGAGACAGCCTTCAGACCCCTTTAAAATTATATGCCAAAGCCGATTTTCTAAACTTCCAAAATAAGCCAAAAGAATCCTTTAAAGTTTTAGACACATTAATTACGGTACACTCTACTCATCCCATTGTAGATCAGGCATTGATGTTACAAGCCCAAATTTTAGAATCAGAAGAAGACCATAAAGCCGCTGCAGCAAAGTACCATATCGTAATTCAAGATTTTTCACAAGAAATTTTGGCCGATGATGCTTATTTCGCTTTGGCAGAACTCTACAGAACTGTTCTAAATGATTCATCAAAGGCCCAATCATATTATGAAAAAGTCATTTTTGAATACCAAGACAGCATACATGCCGTCGATTCTAAAAAACAATACCGACGTTTAAAAAGTCAATCTGAAAATACATTAAACACCAATTTATGATCATCTACAATGAGACCATCAACATTGACGATGCCATTCATCAAGAATGGCGGGAATGGATGCAAGAATACATCCCTCAGGTTTTGGCCACGGGCTTATTTTCCAAGTTGGTATTTTCCAAAGTTTTAATCACTGAGGAAATGGGTGGTACAACCTATTCTCTTCAATACTACGCTTATTCCAAAACCGCCCTTGAAGCCTACCATGAGCAGTATGTCCAAAAAATCCAGTCCGAAGGCATGAAACGCTTTGGGAACAAAATGCTTGCATTCCGAACTGAGCTTGAATTTATTGATGAGTTTAAAGTAAGCAACAATGGCTGTTAAACCAAAAAAACATTTCGGGCAACACTTTTTGAAAGAGGCTTCTGTCGCAAAAAAAATTGCGGATACTCTATCGCTGAAAGGTTATGATAAGGTCTTAGAGATTGGCCCAGGAATGGGGGTGTTAACTGCTTATCTCTTAGAAAAACCCGTTACCACCTATGCCATTGAAATCGATTCTGAATCCATTGCCTATTTGCAGGCCCATTTCCTTGAATTGTCCAACCGTATTATTAAAGCCGATGTTTTAAAATATGATTTTTCCAAAACTTTTGGTAAAGATTCTTTTGCCATCATTGGAAATTTCCCATATAACATTTCGACTCAAATTGTTTTTAAAATGCTTGAAAACAGGCATCAAATTCCAGAATTTTCAGGCATGTTTCAAAAGGAAGTTGCTCAGCGAATCTGTATCAGTGAAGGGACAAAATCCTATGGAATTTTATCGGTTTTGGTTCAAGCCTTTTACAATGCAAAGTATTTATTTACAGTCCCTCCGACGGTTTTTAACCCACCTCCAAAAGTAGATTCAGGTGTACTGCGTCTGACGCGAAAAAATGATTTTAGCTTGCCTTGCTCAGAAAAACTCTTTTTTAAAGTGGTTAAAAGCGCCTTTCAACAACGGCGTAAAACCTTGCGAAATAGCTTAAAAACCTTCAATTTGTCGGATAATTTAAATGCAAATACTATCTTTGGCAAACGCCCTGAGCAGTTATCGGTAGTGGCTTTTATTGAACTCGCTTCGGCCATAGAAAACGATCAAAAAAAAGTGTAATAGTGGAAACGCCTAAGGAACATATCACATTTGAATTCTCAGCGGCTTTGTTGGAGACAGTTGAATCGGGCATCAAAAATAAAAATGATGCTGCCCTTCAAAAGCAACTCAATGCATTGCACTATGCAGATATTGCCGAGATTCTAGATGAGCTTAATTTAGACCAAGCGACCTATATCATCAAACTTTTAGATAGTGAAAAAACCTCCGATGTTTTATCCGAATTGGAAGAAGACCTCCGAGAAAAGGTTTTACAAAACTTATCTGTCAAAGAAATAGCGGAAGAGGTTAAAGAGCTGGATACAGATGATGCTGTCGATTTGATTTCTGAGTTACCCCCGGATCGAAAGCAAAAGGTAATTGCTCAGATAGACGATAAAGAACTGGTGGCAGACATCAACGAATTGTTAGAGTACGATGAAAATTCTGCTGGCGGTTTGATGGCCAAGGAGTTGGTTAAAGTTTATGAAACATGGACCGTTGCCGGTTGCCTCAGAAAAATTAGAACCCAAGCCGAAAATGTCAAACGCGTACATTCAATATACGTCGTGGACAAAGCGGATAAATTAATTGGTCGCCTTTCTTTAAAAGATCTTTTGATTGCCAAAAATGAAACTAAAATTAGTGCCATTTACATTCCAAAAGTAGATGCTGTTCATGTTAACGATGACGATGAAGATGTGGCCAGGCTCATGGCAAAATACGACTTAGAAGCCGTTCCTGTCGTAGACGATGAAAAAACATTACTAGGCCGTATTACCATTGATGATATTGTGGATGTCATCATTGAAGAAGCTGAAAAAGATTACCAATTGGCAGCAGGTATTACGCAAGACGTCGATGCTGAGGACAGTATTTTTGCACTTACCAGAGCCCGATTACCCTGGTTATTTTTAGGCCTTATTGGTGGTGTTAGTGCTGCTATTATCATGGGGACATTTGACACCATTATTGAAGATTTTCCTCTTATTCTATTATTTACGCCGCTTATTGCAGCCATGGCCGGGAATGTAGGGGTTCAATCCAGCGCCATCATTGTTCAGGGATTGGCCAATGACGACATCAAAGGCAGCATCAATAGCCGTTTGATCAAAGAAATGCTTTTGGCTACGCTAAACGGCATTATATTGGCAGTGTTTTTATTCGGCTTCATGTGGTTCTGGCAACAAGACTTCCAAACGGCTTTGGCTGTCTCTGTTTCGCTAGTAGCAGTGATCATTGTAGCTGGGATTGTGGGGACATTTATTCCTTTATTTTTACACAAAAGAGGTATCGACCCTGCCATTGCCACAGGGCCATTTATTACCACTTCCAACGATATTTTTGGGATTTTAATTTATTTCATCATCGCCAAGTTCATTTTAAATATTTGAGATGAACATTCTTCATGTGGATACCAACCATCCGTTGCTAATAGAACAACTAGAAGCCCTTGGGCACCACAATATTGTTGATATTTCAAGTTCTAAAACTGAAATTACTGCTGTAATTTCTAAATATGATGGCCTTGTCATCCGCAGTCGTTTTCCCATTGATAAAATATTTTTAGACCAAGCCAAAAATTTAAAATTTATTGCTCGGGTAGGAGCAGGTTTGGAAAATATTGATGTGGGTTATGCCCATCAAAAAGACATTCATTTAATTGTAGCACCTGAAGGTAATTCAAATGCCGTGGGCGAGCATGCACTGGGAATGTTGTTGGCCTTGTTTAATAAACTGAACCAGGCCAACCAAGATGTCCGATGCGGTTTGTGGCCAAGAGAGGCCAACAGAGGTGTGGAACTGGATGGTAAAACCGTTGGAATTATTGGTTATGGTCATATGGGCAGAGCCTTTGCTAAAAAGCTCAAAGGCTTTGAAGTTGAGCTTTTATGCTATGATATCAAACCTAATGTTGGGGACGAAAATGCCATCCAAGTATCTTTGGAAACTCTTCAAAAGCATGCAGAGGTTTTGAGTTTGCATACCCCCGAAACACCACTTACAAAACAAATGGTCAATCGTCAATTTATCGACAAATTCACCAAGCCCTTTTGGCTTCTCAATACCGCACGTGGTAGCAGTGTGGTCACTAAAGATTTGCTATTGGCATTGGAGTCTGGGCAAATTTTAGGCGCTGGATTGGATGTGTTGGAGTATGAAAAAAGCTCGTTTGAAGCCTTTTTTGTAGAGAGCAAAATTCCCGATACCTTTAAAAAGTTGATACAGTCTGAAAAGGTTTTGCTTTCACCGCATGTGGCTGGATGGAGCAAGGAAAGCCATAGAAAATTAGCCCAAACCATTTTGGATAAAATTCAGGCTATTTTTCATTAGAATACAGTTTTATTTTATATAGCTGCTTCTTTTTTAGTAGCATATTTTCGTTCCAATTCTGCTTGAAATTCTTCCATAACGGGCCGAACTGTACTTTCAGGAATGTCAGAAATACGTATGTAAATAAGACCGTCCACAACATTGTTAAACAATGGATCTACATTAAAAGCAATCAGTCGAGCATTTTGTTTGATGTATTTTTTCAGCAAGACCGGAATCCGTAAAGCCCCAGGTTCGATTTCATCAATAATTTTATCAAATTTATTTAAATCCGCGTCAGTGACATCAAATACAAAATCTTTATCAGCGTCTTTAAGCTTGACCTTAAATTCCTTTTTGGGATTAACATATTGTGCCATATATTGATCGTAGTAATGGGATTTCATAAACTCAATCATCAGCGATTTAGAAAAATTAGAAAAACGGTTGCTTATACTCACACCCCCAATGAGATATTTGTGATTGGGGTATTTTAAGGTCGTGTGAACAATTCCCTTCCACATTAGAAACAGCGGCATCGGTTTTTGTTGGTATGCTTTAATTATAAAGGCTCGCCCCAATTCTATGGATTGTTTCATAATTTTATGAAATTCAGGTTCAAATCGAAATAATTTCTGAAGGTAAAACCCTTTTATCCCAAGAGCTTTGTAGAGATCTTCTCCAAAACCCATGCGATAAGCACCTACTAAACATCTAGCAGCGCTGTCCCACAAAAACATGTGGCGGTAATTGTTGTCAAACGCATCTAAATCAATGGCGCGGTTACTTCCCTCACCAATGGCACGAAATGTAATTTCACGCAGCCGTCCAATTTCTATTAAAACATTGGGAATTAATAAGGCTGGTGCGAGAAAAACCTCATAGTTTTTACTCTCTAAAAGCCGGTGATTTTTGGCCCGTAAATTATCCACTTCTGAACACATAATTAGTGGATTGACTGCTGTGATTATTTTTTTCGGGGCCTTTTTTAGTTTGATGTTTTGGGCCAGTATTTTTAGCCGCTTTTGATGTTCAAAAGTATTGGAAAGCATATATGTCTTTTGACGCAGAAAAGCCGTGTAAGAGGGTAAATCGTTAAATTGTTTCTGTTTTTTTACAGAAATAGGTCGCCCGATCCGAATCTTTATGATGCGTTGCTTTTGAGTTAACATTTCTGAAGGAAGCTTGGCAGTTCTTAGGTTATCACTCAATTTAGCTAAATGGTAAAAAAACGGACTGTTTTCTGCATGAAAATAGATGGGAACAATTGGTACTTCTGATTTTTTAGCCAATTTCATAACCGTTGCCTCCCAGGGCTTGTCTACTAAAAGTTTTCCGTCTCTCTGCGTAGAGACTTCGCCTGCTGGAAACATCCCCAGTGGGTTGCAATCTTTCAGGTGCTTAAGTGCGCTTCTAAAACCGCCTATGCTGGATTTAGCATACTTGTGGTTTTCAAATGGATTGACCGGAAAAATGTAAGGCGCAAGCGGTTTTACTTTGTGAAGTATGAAATTACCGATGATTTTATAATCTGAACGTTGTTCCAATATAATTTTCAATAATAAAATTCCGTCAATTCCCCCAAGTGGGTGGTTGGAAACAGTGATGAATCCATTATTTTTTGGTATGCGTTCTAAGTCTTCTTTTGGGATTTCAAATTTGATTTTAAAATCTTTCAAAATCCCATTTACAAAGTCAAGTCCTGTACGTTGCTTATTGCGGTTGTATATTTTATTTATTGTTGAAATATGAAGGAATTTCATCATCAACCATCCACAAAATGTTCCAATAAATCCAAAATTTTCAAGTCTAATGGCTTTTGCAACTTCTTTGGATGTTAGCAGACTCATATATTTGCGGGCTTGGTTACTATTTGAACGGTTTTTGGCGTAACTTGTTTTATTAAAACCGTTTTATTTTTTTCTATTTCGTCGATCGCTTCCGCAGTATGGTGTCGCAGGGTAAAAATATCCACTGTATTTTCAATAGAAACTTTGTATTTGGCTTTTAGTTGAAGTAATAGTGTCTCTAAATTATCAAAGTTATTTTCTATGCAGACAGTAAAACTAATTGCTGAATTTTGAATCAGATGCACTTTCATACTACAGCTATGTATGAGTTTGAAAATATGACTGATATTTTCTTCAACGATATAAGAAAAATCTAACGATGAAATCGATATTAGGATTTGATTTTCTCTTAAAATGTAACAAGGAATATTTGGGGTTAGCTGTAATCCTTTTCCAACTTGCGTTCCTGCATGTTTAGGCTTCAAAAAAGACTTTACAAACAAGGGAATTTCCTTACGCTGCAGCGGTTGTAATGTTTTAGGATGAATAACCGATGCCCCGTAATAGGAAAGTTCAATGGCCTCTTCATAGGACAAACTTCTCAACAGGGTTGCATTATCAAAGTAACGAGGATCTGCATTTAGAATTCCTGGAACATCTTTCCATACACAAACCTTTTTAGCATTTGTACAATAGGCAAAAATAGCAGCGCTGTAATCACTGCCCTCTCGGCCAAGTGTGGTTGTGAAATTATTCGCATCACTAGCGATAAACCCTTGTGTAACAAAACAGTTTTTAGAATTTAAAGCCTTTTTAATTTTTGCTTGTGTACTGTTCCAGTCTATTTTTGCATTTCGATAATTTCGATTAGTTTTGATTACTTCACGAGCATCCAGCCAGTTATTTTTTACCCCTTTGTGGTTGAGATAGTAACTTATAATGGTTGTCGAGACCAACTCTCCATATCCGACGATTTGATCGTAAACAAAATTATAGTCAGGTGATTTATTAAGCTCAAAAAAGGCAGTAAGTTCCTGAAATAATTTTGAAACTGTTTTAAAAACTAAATGGGTTTCATTTTCAAATAATTCCAATAGAATAGCATTGTGGTATTTTTGAATTTCTTGAATGCTACTTTGTAATTTGTGTTTTGAATGGTAATAATGGTCAATGACTTTCTCAAATGCATTAGTGGTTTTTCCCATGGCCGAAACAACAACAATTGTTTCAGTTGTTCCTGTGATTTTAAGAATTTTTTTAAGATTTTTAACACCTTGAGCATCTTTTACAGAAGCCCCTCCAAACTTTAAGATTTGCATGAATCCAATTTAGATAAATAATTTTTTATACCATGTTCATCTAAGTGTACTACATCCCAATCGCGTTTTACATCCGCGCCTTTGGCTTTGTAAAAGTCAATGGCATTGTAATTCCAATCAAGGACCTCCCAACACACTCGCTTGACTGCTAAATTTGCGGCATGTAGTACCACTTTATCCAGCAAGGCTGAACCAATTCCTCTCCCACGCATATTTTTTGAAACGATCAAGTCTTCTAGATGTAACACCCGTCCTTTCCATGTAGAAAACCTTGTATATGTGAGGGCAATTCCTACAATTTTAGTATCCATTTCAGCAACAAAACATAAAAAGTCTGGAGATTTACCAAATCCAGAGGCTTTTAAATCTTCCACAGTCACTTCTACCGCATCAGGTTCCTTTTCGAAAATAGCCAGTTCAATAATCAGACTTAGTATCTGTTTAAGATCAATTTCTTTTGCTTCTCTTATGAGAAAATTCATACTTTTGTGTTCTTCCTCAAAGATACTTAAAACACTTTGATTTTTAGATCATAATTTTACAGGTCTCATTTGAAGATTGTAACTTTGTATAAATTTTTAAACTATGCATAAAGCTGGCTTTGTCAATATTATTGGAAATCCTAACGTGGGGAAATCAACCCTCATGAATGCATTTATTGGTGAAAAACTATCCATTATCACTTCCAAGGCCCAAACCACACGCCACCGGATTTTGGGTATTGTCAACGGCGATGATTTTCAAATGGTTTTATCCGATACTCCAGGAATTATCAAGCCTGCTTATGAGTTGCAATCCTCTATGATGGATGCGGTTAATTCAGCTTTTGAAGATGCAGATCTTTTAATATACATGGTAGAAATTGGAGAAATAGAACTAAAAGATGCTGCTTTTTTTAAAAAAATAACTGACACCAAAACTCCAGTTTTATTATTACTCAATAAAATTGATCAGTCTGACCAAGAAACGCTGGAAACCCAAGCTGGGCTCTGGCAATCTAAGGTTCCGAATGCCGAATTTTATCCAATTTCAGCATTGACAGGCTTCAACGTTAAAAATGTATTCAGTCGTCTTGTAGAATTGTTGCCAGCCTCTCCAGCCTATTTCCCAAAAGACCAATTAACGGACAAGCCGGAACGGTTTTTTGTGAATGAAAAAATTAGGGAAAAAATACTAATGCATTACAAAAGAGAAATACCATACGCAGTTGAGGTGGATACAGAAGAATTTTTTGAAGAAGAGAAAATCATACGAATGCGCTCTGTTATCATGGTCGAACGTGAAACGCAAAAAGGCATTCTCATAGGGCATAAAGGCAGTGCTTTGAAGCGTGTTGGTGTTGAATCTCGAAAAGATTTAGAACAATTTTTTGGTAAACAAGTCCATTTAGAACTTTATGTTAAAGTCAATAAAAATTGGCGTTCTAATCAGCAACAACTCAGACGTTTTGGCTACCAAAAGTAGCTCACTCTATTTAAAACTGCAAATTCCTAACTCCCTGCCGGATATTTCCTACTTTTGCAACTCTTAAAAACAATTTATGGGAAACATCGTTGCCATTGTAGGACGCCCTAATGTCGGTAAATCCACATTTTTTAATCGTTTGATTCAAAGACGGGAAGCCATTGTTGATGCTGTAAGTGGGGTTACGAGAGACCGCCATTATGGAAAAAGTGACTGGAATGGGCGAGAGTTTTCAGTGATTGATACAGGTGGGTATGTTCAAGGGAGCGATGACATTTTTGAAGCTGAAATTGACAAACAGGTTGAATTGGCCATTGACGAAGCAGATGCCATTGTATTTATGGTGGATGTTGAAACAGGAGTAACCGGCATGGATGAAGATGTAGCTAAATTACTCCGCAAGGTAAAGAAGCCTGTTTTTTTAGTGGTCAATAAAGTTGATAATGCCAAACGCGCACAAGATGCGGTTGAATTTTACAGTTTAGGTTTGGGGGATTATTTTACCATTGCCAGTATCAATGGTAGTGGAACCGGAGATTTGTTAGATGCCTTAGTGGAGGCACTTCCTGATGCATCTGAATTTGAGGATTCAGAACTTCCCCGCTTTGCGGTTGTGGGGCGACCTAATGCAGGAAAATCATCCTTTATCAATGCCTTGATAGGCGAGGAGCGCTACATTGTAACAGACATTGCGGGCACTACTAGAGATGCTATTGATACTAAATACAATCGTTTTGGATTTGAATTTAACCTGGTAGATACAGCAGGGATTCGTCGCAAATCTAAAGTTAAAGGGGATTTAGAATTTTATTCGGTTATGCGCAGTGTTCGTGCTATTGAAAATGCAGATGTCTGTATGTTGGTGGTTGATGCCCAGCGCGGATTCGATGGTCAGGTCCAAAATATCTTTTGGTTAGCCCAACGTAACCATAAAGGCATCGTTATTTTGGTCAATAAATGGGATTTGGTAGAAAAAGAAACCAAGACCACTAAAGATTTTGAAACCTACATCAAAAAACAAATTGAACCGTTTACGGATGTCCCCATTGTATTTGTTTCTGCTTTGACAAAACAGCGTATTTTCAAGGCTATTGAAACCGCAGTAGGGGTTTATAAAAACCGCTCGAAACGTATCAAGACCAGTCAACTCAACGAAGATTTGTTGCCTATCATTCAAAACACACCGCCACCGGCACTTAAGGGGAAGTATGTCAAAATCAAATATATTATACAGTTGCCAACTCCGCAACCCCAATTTGCTTTTTTTTGTAATCTACCACAGTATGTTAAAGAACCCTACAAGCGTTTTTTGGAAAATAAGCTGCGTTCGATGTATGATTTTTGCGGGGTTCCAGTGACCCTTTTTATGCGCAAGAAGTAGGGATTAAACTTCCTCTGAATCAAATTTCAGATTTAATTTTCATAAGCTGATGTTTTACAGATTCCAGCTTCGTTATAATTTCAAAATTAGTTAAGGTTTTTCTTTTTTTAGACTTGAGATAAGTCTTGGCGCCTTCCAGCGTGTAGCCCTCTTCCTTAACCAGCCTAAAAATTATTTTTAAATTTTTTATATCCTCTGGTGTGAACCTACGGTTCCCCTTAGCATTTTTTTTTGGTTTTAAAATGTCAAATTCTCCATCCCAAAAGCGAATTAGAGAATTTTTAACTTTAAAAGCTTTGGCGACCTCACCAATGCTGTAATATAATTTTTTGGGTAGATCGACGTGCATATTAATCTAGGGATTGATTTTCAACAGAGGCTTTGATCAATAAATCGTTAAATTCTTCACTCGTGAGATTTCCATAATAAAAATTGAGCGGATTAATTCTACGTTTGTCCTTAAATATTTCATAGTGTAAATGCGGTGCCTGAGAGCGGCCAGAACTCCCTACAAATCCTATAATATCTCCACGTTTCACTTTTGATTGCGACGTACATTATATTTGTAAAGGTGTGCATACAAGCTCACATAGCCATAGCCGTGATCAATTCTAATGTGGCGGCCATAACCTGAAGACCGTGAATCAACCCGCTTTACAATGCCATCTCCACTAGCGTATATAGGCGTGCCTCGTGGCGCTGTAAAGTCCATGCCATAGTGAAATTTGCGGATTTTTGTAAAAGGATCTGTGCGGTAACCATATCCAGAAGCCATTCGGGTTAAATCTTCATTTTTTATAGGTTGAATCGCAGGAATTCTTGCCAAAAAGTTTTCTTTGTCTTTGGCTAAATTTGTAATCTCATCTAAAGACTTGGATTGAATAACAATTCGTTTTTGTAAAACATCCAAGCGTTTGTGCGTGGATGCAATGAGATTGGAGTTTTTATAGCCTTCGAATTTACTGTAACGGTTTACTCCTCCAAACCCTTGGGTGCGCTGGGACTCAGGGATTGGGTTGGCTTCAAAATAGAGGCGGTAAATGGTATTGTCGCGTTCTTCAATATTTTGAAGTACTGATTCAATATCATTCATTTTTTGGTTTAAAATAGTGTATTGAAGTTCCATGTTTTGAAGCTCTCGATTGAGGGCTTTTTCTTTTGGAGATTCAAAGTAATAGCTGCCAACTAAGACAAAAAGGAAACCAAAAAGGCCAGATGCCAGTAAAAAGCCGAAAAAATATTTAGCCGTGGTAGATTTACTTGTCGTAATTTGGCGGTACGAAAGCGTTTCATGATCGTAATAATATTTTACACTCGACATTGGCTAAAAAGTTCTATTTTTGTTATGAATTTAGACTCATAGGGGAAAAGATTCACACTCAACAAAGATAATTTTGTTTTTGTAGGAAACCAAATTATTTGATAAAGCTTAACACTATACATGAAATCTAAAGAAATACGAGCGCAGTTTTTAAAGTTTTTTGAAGCCAAAAACCATCAGATTGTTCCCTCTGCTCCTATGGTTGTAAAAGACGATCCTTCTCTTATGTTTGTCAATGCAGGTATGGTTCCTTTCAAAGACTACTTCATTGGGAATGCCACGCCACCAAGCCTGAGATTGACCGATACTCAAAAGTGTTTGAGAGTTTCTGGTAAGCACAATGATTTAGAAGAAGTGGGTTATGACACCTATCACCAAACACTATTTGAGATGTTGGGCAATTGGAGTTTTGGAGATTATTTTAAAAAAGAAGCCATAAATTGGGCATGGACCCTGCTAACAGAGGTTTATAAAATTGACAAAAACAATTTATACGTGACCGTCTTTGAAGGCGATTCAAAAGATGAAACTGCGATGGATGAAGAGGCCTTTTCCATATGGAAATCGATAGTAGAGGAAGATCGTATTATAATGGGCAATAAAAAAGATAATTTTTGGGAAATGGGCAGTCAGGGGCCTTGTGGTCCTTGCAGCGAAATTCATGTAGACATCAGATCAGATGAAGAAAAGGCAAAGATACCAGGTAACGAATTGGTCAATAAAGACCATCCTCATGTGATTGAAATTTGGAATTTGGTTTTTATGCAATACAATAGAAAATCCGATGGAAGTCTTGATGATCTGCCTCTAAAACACATTGATACCGGAATGGGCTTTGAACGCTTGTGTATGGTGCTTCAAGGGGTTCAATCTAATTACGATACAGATATTTTTACACCCATTATTAGAGAAATTGAAGCCATTTCTGGAAAAGATTATGGAAAAGACACACAGCATGATGTTGCCATTCGTGTCATCTCTGACCACATTCGAGCCGTAGTTTTTTCCATTGCTGATGGACAATTGCCAAGCAATACTGGCGCTGGCTATGTCATTCGTAGAATATTGAGGCGTGCAGTACGTTACGGATTTACTTTTTTAGATCAAAAAGAACCTTTTATGTACCGTCTGGTCAATGTTTTGATAAAAAATATGGGCCAAACTTTTCCGGAGTTAAAAACTCAAAAACAGCTCATTCAGAACGTCATTAAAGAAGAAGAATCCTCTTTCTTGAAAACCTTAGACCAAGGATTGGTACTTTTAGATCGGATGATCAATACCATTGATGGCGATACCATTTCAGGTGAAAAAGCATTTGAACTTTACGACACTTATGGATTTCCAGTAGATTTAACAGCACTTATTCTACAAGAAAAAAACTTAAAACTGGACCATGCTGGGTTTCAAGAACAACTTGAAAAGCAAAAAAACAGGTCGCGAGCAGCAAGTGAAGTGTCTACAGAAGATTGGACCGTACTTCGGGAAGACGATGAACAGGAATTCATTGGCTATGATCTCTTAAAAACAGATGTAAAGCTCGTTCGCTATCGAAAAGAGGTGTCTACAAAACACGGCACACAATACCAACTGGTTTTTAACCTGACGCCCTTTTATGCTGAAGGTGGTGGGCAAGTAGGAGATAAAGGCTATTTGGAAGCTTTAAATGGAGATGTTATCTTTATTTTGAATACAAAAAAAGAAAACAATGTTACTATTCACATCGCTCAAAGTTTACCGAAGAATCTGACGGATACTTTCGCTGCTGTAGTTGACGTAAAACAACGTTTTAGAATCGAATGTAATCATACCGCTACCCATTTACTACATCAAGCCTTGCGTGAGATTTTAGGCACGCATGTGGAACAAAAGGGCAGTGCAGTACACTCGAAATATTTAAGGTTTGATTTTTCTCATTTTTCAAAAATGACAAACGATGAAGTTCAGGAAGTTGAAAACTTCGTAAATGCGAGAATTGAGGGCCGTTTACCATTAGAGGAGCAACGTTCTGTTCCCATGAATCAAGCCGTTTCACAAGGAGCTATAGCTTTGTTTGGAGAGAAATATGGCGATGTCGTTCGAACCATTAAATTTGGCAAATCCATAGAACTTTGTGGGGGTACCCATGTAAAAAACACAGCGGATATTTGGTATTTTAAAATTAAATCTGAAGGCGCTGTTGCTGCCGGTATCCGTCGCATAGAAGCCATTACATCTGATGCCGTAAAAGATTTTTTCAGTGAAAGCAATCACCAATTCAACCAAGTTAAAGCCTTGCTCAATAATGCTACGGATCCTGTCAAGTCTTTAACAGATCTAAAACTTGAAAATAATCATTTGAAAAAAGAAGTAGAGCACTTGCTAAAAGAGAAGGCAATGACTGCTAAAACGCAATTGGTAGGTGAGATAAAAAAAACAAATGGGTATCATTTCTTAGCCCGACAATTAAATTTGGACGCTATCAGCCTTAAAACCATTGCATTTGAGATTGGGCAACAATATGACGATTTGGTTCTTGTATTGGCTTCTAACTACAATGGAAAAGCACTTTTAAGTTGTTATATTTCTAAGCCCCTGGCGGCGTCTATGGACTTGAACGCAAGCAAAATCATTCGTAGCTTGGGACCTCTTATTGGTGGTGGAGGTGGTGGACAAGCTTTTTTCGCAACTGCTGGCGGGAAAAAGCCTGATGGCATCCCTGAAGCACTGCAAAAGGCTTCAGAAATAATATCCGACGCTTAGCCAAGCATTGATATTGATTGTAATCATTACCAAATTTGAAGTATATTAGCTTTGTAAAATTTAGATTTTTATGGCACCATATGTGACGCTTACAAAGTACGAAAATATAGGTTACATTGAATTTTTCAACCCACCACACAATGCACTTCCCCCATCTTTGCTTTCGGAGTTGTGTGTTCTTATTGAAGCTGCAGGTGAGGATGCCCAAATTCATGTCATTGTTTTAAAGAGTGGCGCAGACCGTACCTTTTGTGCTGGCGCGAGCTTTAACGATATGGTTGCCATTACAACTGAAGCAGAAGGAAAAGCTTTTTTTATGGGCTTTGCTAATGTAATCAATGCACTTCGGAAATGTCCAAAAATTACAATTGGAGCCGTCCAAGGTAAAGCTGTTGGTGGTGGCGTTGGCTTGGCTGCATCCACCGATATTTGTTTCGCCAGTGAATTTGCGCACATTAAGCTAAGTGAATTGAGTATTGGGATTGGACCTTTTGTTATTGAACCTGCCGTAAAACGAAAAATTGGCAATGCTGCAATGGCCCAATTGACATTGAAAGCACAAACATTTTTCTCCGCCAAATGGGCGTGCGAAAAAGGGCTTTATGCCAACGTATTTGAGACCAACAAAGCCTTAAATTCTGAAGTTGATATTTTGGCAAAAGAATTACAATGCTACAATCCGGAAGCCTTATTGTCTTACAAAAATATTCTTTGGCAAGGTACAGAAGATTGGGATGCATTATTAGAATGCCGCGCAACTCTAAGTGGGCAATTGGTTTTAAGCCCAAAAGCTAAGGCTTATTTAGAAAAATATTCTTAATCTTACTTATTTATATTTTATATGATCTCCCAAATTCACATTCAAAAATGTGTCAATTCTAGAACCAAAGACCTAGATTTTGATAACATCCCTCTAGGTAAAACTTTCACGGACCATATGTTTTTATGCAGTTATGAAAGCGGACAATGGCAAAGCCCAAAAATTGTACCCTTAGCAGCTATTCCTACCCACCCTGCAGCCATGGCATTTCATTACGGTCAGGCTATTTTTGAGGGTATGAAAGCAACCGTTGATAGCAATGGCACTCCATTGTTATTTCGCCCCGAAGCCAATGCGAAACGGCTTAATTTTAGTGCCCGACGATTGGGAATGCCCGAATTTCCTGAATCCCTTTTTGTGGAAGCTCTAAAAACCTTGGTAAGTTTAGACCGACAATGGATTCCTTCTCAACAAGGAAGTGCGCTTTATTTGAGGCCTTTTATGTACGCCGATGAAGCGTTTATAGGCATGCGAGCCGCTACGCGCTATAAATTCATTGTTATGGCTTCTCCCTCAAACCCCATTTATAAAAAGCGTATTCGCTTGTATGCCGAAACCAATTATATTCGTGCAGCTCAAGGGGGTACTGGTGAAGCCAAAGCCGCAGGAAATTATGCCGCTGCTATATTGCCTACAGAAGCGGCGAAAGCCAAAGGCTATGACCAGGTTTTGTGGTTGGATGCCCAGAATTTTAAAGCCATACAGGAAGTGGGTACAATGAATATTTTTTTTAAAATAAATGGCACCATCGTCACACCGGCTTTGGATGGCGCCATATTGGCTGGGATTACACGAATGAGTACCATTGAATTGCTCAGATACAAAGGCTTTGAAGTTGTTGAACGTCGCCTCACAATTGATGAGGTTATTGAGGCCTATGCCAAGGGTCATTTAGAGGAAGCCTTTGGAACAGGAACTGCTGTTGGAGTTGCTATGGTTCAAGACATCGGTTATGAATCGCAAATAATTCATATTTCAAATAATAACCCTGTGGGTCAGATGGTTTTGGAAACCTTGAATGGGATACGAACCGGAAAAATTCCTGACGATTTTAATTGGATGTATTCTGTCGAGGTTTAAATTCCGATTATTTTTTTTCTCAGGGCCCTCCAGCGGTAGCCCCTAATAAATTCCCCTTGATTTTCAGTCACAATAAATTTAGTATTGGATTTACAAGCCCTTAAATAGCCCGTCATACAGTCAAAAAAAAGTATAAAATTATATCTGTTAAAGGCCATTTTTAAAGCAGATAATGTTGCAATTGTAAAACCACTTCGCATTTTGTAAAGTGCTTCACCTTGA
The DNA here is from genome assembly GCA_045561735.1 of Flavobacteriaceae bacterium. Taxonomy (GTDB): domain Bacteria; phylum Bacteroidota; class Bacteroidia; order Flavobacteriales; family Flavobacteriaceae; genus UBA3537. Next base: position 59,808 of record JBJKXC010000017.1, read on the forward strand.
AGGTATCGTGCATTGGGACTGTAATGAGCGCCTGTGGGTTTTAGATGCTTGACTTTAAGCGCCGCAACTGTTTTAAAAGTCCATCCGTTATACAGGGCTATCAGTTCATCTACAGTATCCCAGCCAATCGACGTCTGCAAACCTCCAATGGCTTTAAAACAAGCGTGCCTGTAAGACTTTAAAGGTCCCCTGGTATGCGCTTTAGAAGCAATATTTTCATAAATCCATTTGTTGTTTTTTTGGATGTAACAATGCCCAGATAGCATCCCTAATTTTGGATTTTGCACGTAATAAGATGTGAGTGTTTCTAAATAGTTTTTTGGAAAAATTAAATCCCCATCAAATTTGCATATCACATCGTAGTTGTCATCCAGTTGTTGAAGGCCAAAGTTAAAGGCCTTGATTACTTTTTCTCCAGGTACATGCTCATTAGAAGATTGGTTGTGTATCAATTTAAGCGCTGGAAATTTTTTCGCTAAATTTTTAACAATTTCAGGTGTTTTGTCTTTCGAATTATCATCAACTACAATTATTTTTTTTGGCAATAGCGTTTGAGTGGTGAGCGAGCTTAAACAATCTTCAATGAAAGCCTCTTCGTTGTGAACAGCGATGACAATATAAAACTTCAAACTCTCTCGGCGTAAATAATGTAATATCTTGGTGTAAACCATCTCAGAAATGGGCGTAAACCTATTTTTTTTGTAGGATTTGTCCATTTTTTTGACGCTTTAATTTCCCAGCCAGCTTTTTGTAAAAGCCAATCAAATTGCCAGTCTTCAAATTCGTGAAAATGACGGTCCCATGGATCCGTTTTGCTTTTATAGGCTGATGCAAACCATAGTCTTAAAGGTACACTGGCGATTAATTTTTTAGATTTGATTTTACTCAAAACGTTAAAAGGTGCCACTAAGTGTTCAAGGATTTCAAATGCACTTACGACCTCGGCAGTGCTGTTTTCTAAAGATGAAAAGTCTATGTCCAGATCTTCTCCATCAGTGTTGTGAATATCAAAACCTTTAAGTTTTAATAGTTGCGAAAGCGGATTTTTGACCCCTAAATCAAGAATCGAATCTGTTTTTGGAATATGCTGGTTCACAAAATCAAGTGTTAATTGATAGCGCTTCTTTGGATAGTTGTTTTCGTACATTTAATATTTGTAAACAATGGCGTTGATGTGCATGCCTGCACCCACACTGGCAAATATAATAATATCTCCTTTGGAGAGTTCATGATCTTTCAATTGCCCTTTTCTTATCAGGTCAAAAAGTGTGGGTATTGTCGCTACCGAACTGTTGCCTAATTTGTGAATGGTCATAGGCATAATTCCCTCAGGAACAGGAGTATTATACAGTCTATAAAATCGTTTTATGATGGCTTCATCCATTTTTTCATTGGCCTGATGAATCAATATTTTTTTGACATCTGAAATGGCATAACCACTCTTGTCTAAACAGGATTTCATAGCGGCAGGCACATTGCTGAGAGCAAATTCATAAATTTTACGGCCATACATTTTTATAAAGCGTACATTTTCATCTTCGGACTTATTATTTGAATTACCAAAAAATAAATGATATACTTCATCATGTGTATAGGAAGCAGTTTCGTGTGCAACGATACCTATATCTTCCGAAGCTTCAACAATGCACGCTCCAGCGCCATCCGCATAAATCATAGAATCTCGGTCATAGGCATCTGTTACACGCGACAGTGTTTCAGCTCCAATAACCAAACACTTTTTGGCCATTCCTGCTCTTATATAGGCTTGGGCTTGTATGACACCTTCTACCCAGCCAGGGCAGCCAAAAAGGATGTCATAGGCAACACATTTTGGGTTTTTAATTTTTAGCAAGTGCTTAACACGGGCCGCCAAACAAGGTAAAATATCGCTTTGGATTGCATTGTATTTCACGTCTCCAAAATTATGGGCACAAATGATATAGTCTAAAGACTCTCTGTCAATCTTTGCATCCAATATCGCTTTTTCAGCTGCTTCGGCCCCTAGGTCTGAAGTTTTTAAGTGTTTTTTTGCATACCTTCTTTCAGAAATTCCAGTAATACCCTTGAACTTCTCAACTATAATATCAGTTGGCGTATCGATAGCATTCCCTTCAATTGTGTAAAAAGAATGGCCGCGAAAATCGCTATTTTTTTTAATGAGCGATGGAATGTAACTGCCAGTTCCTGTAATGCGAATTGTCATGGATTGATTTTTAACCTTGGATTTATACTACCACCCATTGTATTGATTTTTAGAAATTTTTCCGCTGTTTTGATTGCGGTTTCGGTCTGTTTTTGTAAAGTGTTTACATCCACAGAAAATTCATCTGTATAGGCTTCAATCGGGGCACAGGTACAAATTAAATTTCGATCTCCGTAAGCGTCGTCTACACGTCTTACTGTTGGCCAAAATTTATCCGCTTTGATATAATCCAGTGGAAATGCTGCAGTTGCTCTGCTGTAAGGGAGATCCCATTGGTCACTGCTGAGCATTTCAAGGGTATGTGGTGCATTTTTTAGAGGATTGTTGGGCGATGATTTGTCTGCTACTTCAATTTCTTTGCGAATGGCAATCATGGCGTCACAAAAACGGTCCATTTCAGCTTTGCTTTCACTTTCAGTGGGCTCAATCATCATGGTACCTGCAACGGGGAAAGAAACTGTTGGGGCGTGAAATCCATAATCCATTAAACGCTTTGCAATATCGGTTACTTCAATACCCTTGGCTTTAAAATCTCTACAATCAATGATCATTTCATGAGCTGCACGGCCTTTTTCACCAGTATAAAGTGTGTCGTAAAAACCATGAAGCCGTTCTTTGATATAGTTTGCATTTAAGATGGCAATTTTGGTTGCTTCAGTCAATCCTTTTGCGCCTAGCATTTTGATATATCCATAGGATATAAGGCAGGCCAGAGCCGATCCAAAAGGTGCTCCAGAGATGGAATTGATCGCTTGAGAACCCCCGCTTTTTACAAGGGGGTTACCTGGCAAGAAAGGGGTCAATTGTTTAGCGACACAAATGGGTCCAACGCCAGGGCCACCGCCTCCATGTGGAATGGCAAAAGTTTTGTGAAGGTTTAGATGGCATACATCCGCTCCAATTTGTCCAGGGCTTGTAAGCCCCACTTGGGCATTCATGTTGGCGCCGTCCATATAAACTTGTCCGCCATAATCATGGATGATTTGTGTAATCTCTTTGATTTCAGATTCATAAACGCCATGGGTTGAAGGGTAGGTTACCATGAGGGCTGCCAAATTATCTTTGTGAAGCATGGCTTTTTCACGGACATCCTCAACATCGATATTGCCATTTTCAGAAGATTTTGTCACTACAACTTTCATTCCAGCCATGACAGCACTTGCTGGATTTGTTCCGTGTGCGGAAGATGGAATTATGCAAATATTTCTGTGTTGGTCTCCTCTAGAATTGTGGTAGGCTTTGATAGTCATCAAGCCAGCAAACTCACCTTGTGCACCCGAGTTGGGTTGCAAAGAGGTTCCAGCAAAGCCTGTTATTTCATTCAATTGTTGTTCCAGTGTCTGAAGGACTTGAGTGTAGCCTTCCACTTGATCTTTTGGAGCAAAGGGGTGAATGTTTCCCCAACTTGACCAACTTAGCGGAAGCATTTCAACCGCTGCATTCAATTTCATGGTACAAGATCCCAACGAAATCATGGAATAATTCAACGCTAAATCTTTTCGTTCCAAGCGTTTTATGTAACGCATCAGTTCTGTTTCAGAATGGTGGCTGTTAAAAACGGGATTGTTTAAAAATTCAGAGGTTCTTATATGGTCTTTCGGAATGAAACCTTCTGAGCTTTGTTCTGTTTTAAGGTTCACTTCTAAGGCTTCAGAAAAAACAGATAAAATAAGTCCAATATCATTTAGAGTTGTCGTTTCATTTACTGAAATTGATACGGTTGTTTGGTCTGGATAATAAAAATTGAGCTTTTTGCGTAGGGCAATGGATTTTATTTTTTCATTATTTGCCACCGAAATTTGAAGTGTATCAAAAAACCTGGAGTGTTTTATGGAAAAACCAACAGATGTCAAAGATTTTGCCAATACAACTGTATTATTATGAACTTTTTCAGCAATGTATTTAAGCCCCTTGGGGCCATGGTATACAGCATACATCCCTGCCATTACTGCCAATAGCACTTGCGCAGTGCATATGTTGGAAGTGGCACGGCCTCTCTTAATATGTTGTTCTCTTGTTTGCAAGGCCATGCGCAAAGCACGGTCTCCATTCATGTCTTTGGTCACACCAATGATTCTCCCTGGTATGTATCTTTTGTTAGCCTCTTTTGTTGCAAAATATGCAGCATGAGGACCTCCATAGCCCATTGGAATCCCGAAACGTTGTGTTGTTCCGACGACTACGTCTGCTCCCATATGCCCTGGTGCTTCAAGCAACACCAAACTTAAAATGTCAGCAGCCACCGCCACTTTAATAGCTTTATCTTTGGCTTTCGAGATAAAAGACTTTAAATCAATAATGTTTCCAGAAGCACCCGGATATTGTACCAAAGCACCGAAATAGTCCTCTGAAAAATCAAATGTTTCTGCTTTACCAACAACCAGCTGAATTCCGATAGGAATGGCTCTTGTTTTTAAAACGGATAATGTCTGAGGAAAAATATCATCAGAAACAAAAAATTTAACCACCCCCGCTTTAACAGCAGCACGTTCTCTGATAGCAAACAAAAGTGCCATGGCTTCAGCTGCCGAGGTACTTTCATCTAAAAGCGAAGCATTCGCCAATTCCATACCCGTCAAATCAGTGACCATGCTTTGGAAGTTTAAAAGTGCCTCCAAACGGCCTTGGGCAATTTCAGCTTGATAAGGCGTATAAGCAGTATACCAACCTGGATTTTCTAATATATTTCTTTGTATCACAGCAGGTGTGTTTGAAGGGTGGTAGCCCATTCCAATGTAGGATTTGAAAACACTGTTTTTATTACCTAACGATTGAATGTGCTCCAAATACTCCGACTCACTCATAGGTTGGTCCAACTTTAGTGGACTTTGTATGCGAATGTTATTTGGAACAGTTTCATCAATTAGACCCTCAAGCGTAGAGGCTCCAATAGCATTTAGCATGTCTTGAATTTGTGGTCCTCTGGGACCAATATGTCTTTCTGAAAAAATATCTGGGTTCATATTTTGTCTTGTTTTTCAGTAACAAAATTACGGATTTATTCAGCCTTTTTTTTGCTTAAAAATTAAAGTTTTTAACCGTTTTTTTAGCTTATTAACAGTTTTTATATTTTTGCACTGTGAATTTTACCAACCGCCTATTTAAATTTTACTTAAACAGTAGTTTACACATTGCTATTTCTGTTTTATCACTCAGCTTCATAACGGCTTACTCATTTGAAATCAAGTATGATATAAATTTATTTGTTTTTATATTTTGTTCCAGCGTTTTGGGGTATAACTACATCAAATATTTTGGAATTTCTAAATTTCATTACCGCTCATTAACCACGCGCCTTAAAGAAATTCAATTGCTAAGTTTACTTTGTTTTTTCGGAGCGGTCTTTTCATTTTTCAGCTTAAACAATTCCGCCAAGCCACTTGTTCTTTGCTTAGGAGCAGTTACATTTTTCTATGAAATTCCTTTTGAAAAAATTGCAAGTATAAGAAAGGTCAAAGGTTTAAAAATTTACATTATCGCTTTGGTTTGGGCAATGACTACGGTACTGCTTCCTTTGCTTGATGCTGATGTTCAATTCGAAGCAAGTATTTTCTTTACGTTCATTCAGCGTTTTATTTTTATTTTGGTTTTAATGCTCCCTTTTGAAATTAGAGACCTCAACGATGATGACCTTAGACTGTCTACCATTCCTCAAAAAATTGGAATCCTAGCCACCAAGAGATTGGGGTTTTTAGGCCTTATTTCGATTTTTGTGTTCTCTTTTTTTTTATCGCAGAATGCTGCAATAGATATTTTAATAACAACAATTGTGATGGTGGTAACAGCAATATTTTTAGTTGTCAGTCATCCCAAAAAACCATTTTATTTTACTGCGTTTTGGGTTGAATCAGTTCCTGTATTGTGGGCGCTTTTAGTTTTGATTTCTAATTTATTATTGCAGCCCAGCACGCTTTAAAGTGCTGTTTTAGGACTTTAAATTTTTAGAGGCCTTTTGCACTTTATACTTCATTCCTTCTTTGTAAACTTCAATTTTATCTAATACGCATTGATCTGAACTGCCAATGATTTGAGCGGCTAAAATTCCTGCATTTTTGGCACCATTTAAGGCCACAGTAGCAACTGGCACCCCACCTGGCATCTGTAATATAGAGAGTATAGAATCCCAGCCATCAATGGAGTTGCTGGATTTTACTGGCACCCCAATAACTGGCAATGGACTGATGGCAGCAATCATACCAGGCAAGTGTGCTGCTCCACCCGCCCCAGCGATGATGACTTTAAGCCCTTTTTTGTGTGCAGAAGCTCCGTATTCAAATAATTTTTCAGGAGTTCGGTGTGCTGATACAATATCGACATCAACCTCTATGTCAAAATCCCCAAGAATTTCAATTGCTGCTTTCATGACAGGCATGTCGCTGTCGCTTCCCATAATGATTCCTACTTGTGCCATATTATTCGCTTATTACGTTGATTGATTCTTTAACTTTTTGTGCAATTTTTCTTGCTTTTTCAATGCTTGAATTTACAATTGTTACGTGCCCCATTTTTCTAAAAGGGCGGGTCATTTTTTTACCATATATGTGAGGTGTAACCCCTTCAAGCGCCATAATGGCTTCAATATTTTTATAAACCACAGCGCCCTGATGGCCTTCAGCACCTACCAAGTTGACCATCACACCACAGGCTTTATTTTTAGTGGAACCCAATGGCAAATTAAGAACAGCCCTTAGATGTTGTTCAAATTGTGAGGTCTGGCTGGCTTCAATGGTTTGATGTCCAGAATTGTGAGGTCGTGGCGCCACTTCATTGATAAGAATGTCATCATTTTGTGTCAAGAACATCTCCACAGCAAGCAGTCCCACATGTTGAAATGCCGCGACTGTTTTAAGCGCCACATCTGTTGCTTTTTTTGCTACGGATTCTGGAATTCTTGCGGGACAAAGCACATATTCTACCTGGTTGGCCTTGGGATGGAATTCCATTTCGACTACAGGATAGGATTTGATCTCGCCCTTTGGGTTTCTTGCGACAATAACGGCCAATTCATTTTTAAAAGGGATGAGGTCTTCAGCAATGCATTCCCCATTGGGGAGTTGGTCTAAATCGGAGTGCTTTCGGATAATTTTTACCCCATTTCCATCATAGCCAAAGCGTGCACTTTTCCAAACAAATGGGAGGGATTGAACATTTTCTGAAACGGCCTTTTCTAGTGTACTTTTGTTATTGTAGGCTTTAAATGCTGCGGTGGGCAACTGCTGTTTTATGTAGAACCTTTTTTGTTCGGCCTTGTTTTGTATGGTTGCAAGTGTGTTTGAATCTGGGTAAACTTTGACCCCTTCCTTTTCAAGTGCTTTGAGTGCTTCTACATTTACATTTTCAATTTCTATGGTCAGGGTATCTACTTTTTTTCCAAAGTTGAAAACCGTTTCAAAATCCATTAAATCTCCCTGCACAAAGTGATTACATCCCAGTCTACTTGGGGCTTCATTATTGGGGTCCAAAACACTGGTGTTGATGTCAAATTTTCGAGTATTGTAAAGCATCATTTTTCCCAGCTGACCGCCCCCTAAAATTCCGAGTTTATGTTTAGAAGAAAAATACCGCAAATCCATAAGAATTGAATTGTGAAACAAAAATACACTTAAAAATGGAATACCCCATTAAAATGTCATTCGAAAACATGATTTGGCCTCCGCATTTGATTATATTTGTGAACTAATTTAGTTCAATACAGAAACACAAATTTTTGTTGTTTTTATGTAAATCAATAACCCATATAGATGTTAAATATTGTTTTATTTGGCCCTCCAGGTGCAGGCAAAGGAACCCAAGCCAATTTTTTAAAAGATACCTTTAATTTAGTTCACATTTCTACAGGAGATGTGTTTAGAAAAAACATTAAAAATCAGACACCTCTAGGAATTCTGGCCCAATCTTATATGGATAAAGGGGCTTTGGTTCCAGATCAAGTTACCATCGATATGCTCAGTGATGAGGTGTCTAAAAACAGCATTGCTAGAGGTTTTATTTTTGATGGTTTCCCAAGAAATATCGTTCAGGCAGACGCCTTAGATACTTTATTGTCAAAACACAGTGCCCAAGTAAATGCTATGATTGCTTTGGAAGTTGAAGACGAAATTCTTATTAAGCGTCTATTAAAACGCGGAGAAACAAGTGGTCGTTCTGATGATTCATCAGAAGAGATTGTTCGAAATCGCATCAAAATTTATTATTCTGAAACAGCGATTTTAAAATCTTATTATGAAGCTAAAGGGCGATACCATGGCGTGGATGGTGTGGGCGCGATTGAGACCATTACAGAACGCTTAAATGCTGTAGTCAATACGCTTTAAAATAATTTGAATGACTGAGGGAAATTTTGTAGACTATATCAAGATGTATGTTTGCTCCGGGAATGGGGGCAAGGGCTCTGTGCATTTACATCGTGAAAAATACATTACCAAAGGCGGTCCTGATGGGGGCGATGGGGGACGTGGTGGTCATATCATTCTTAAAGGCAATCAAAATCTTTGGACCCTCCACCATTTAAAGTTTAAAAAACATTTTAGAGCTGGGCATGGCGGGCATGGCAGTAAAAGTAGAAGTACAGGCGCTGATGGTACCGATATTTATGTGGAAGTCCCTTTGGGGACTGTTGTAAAAGACAATGAAACGAACAATATGCTTTTTGAAATTACAACCCACGGTCAAGAAGTTGTATTGTGTCAAGGCGGAATGGGAGGTCGTGGCAATTGGCATTTTAAATCCTCAACGAATCAAACCCCACGCTATGCTCAACCAGGCATTCCTGGGCAAGAAAAAAATGTAACCATTGAGTTAAAAATTTTAGCAGATGTTGGTTTGGTTGGATTTCCCAATGCTGGAAAATCAACCTTACTTTCAGTTATAACCGCAGCCAAGCCAAAGATTGCTGATTACGAATTCACCACTTTAAAACCCAATTTAGGCATTGTTGACTATAGAGACTACCAATCTTTTGTCATGGCGGATATCCCTGGAATTATTAAGGGCGCTGCAGAAGGCAAGGGCCTTGGGCATTATTTTTTAAGGCACATTGAAAGAAACTCTATTTTGTTGTTTTTGATTCCTGCCGATGCCAGTGATATCAAAAAACAGTACGATATTCTGTTGGATGAACTAAAGCGTTACAACCCTGAAATGTTAGACAAAGAACGCTTGGTGGCCATTTCTAAAAGTGATCTTTTAGACAATGAATTACAAACAGAGCTTAAAGCCGAATTAGACAAGGCATTGCCCGTAGACTATTTATTTATTTCATCAGTTGCTCAAACTGGGATCATGGCCCTTAAAGATTTGCTCTGGGAACAATTAAACAAGTAGCATACAAGTATTCGGTTTCATTTTTGATGTGGATGCCATTTTAATTCTTTATGAAAATATTTAGTTTTTTTTGGACTTTTCTATTTGCAATTACAATGCTAAACGCACAATCTGTTTCAAATACAGATTTTGGTGTTTTAGAATCCAATTATAAGCTCCAAATTAAAAACAATCCCAACAATCTACTGGCTTTGGAAGCCCTGGGTGATTTGTACGGAGCTCACGGCAAGTGGCAACAAGCATCGGAGTTGTACAAACAACTTTTAAAACGCGATTCTGAGAATGCAGATTACCACTTCAAATATGGTGGTGTTCTTGGTATGATGGCAAAAGAAGGCTCAAAATTTAAAGGCTTTAGCTTGATTAATCAAGTTAAAAAAGCCTTTTCAAAAGCGGAAAATTTAGACCCAAATCATTGGCTGGTTCAGTGGGCTCAAGTAGAATTTTATGCCCAATTACCGACTATTTTAGGCGGAAGTTTTGATAAAGCCTGGACCCATGCAGAACACTTGGAACAATTGTCTCAAATTAATGGGTTTTTTGCAAAAGCATATATTTCTGATCTTCAAAACAACACTAAAAACTCAAAAATTTACAGTTTAAAAGGCTTGTCTCTACTTTCTAAATCGGAATGCTACAAGGCCGAATTTGATCCGAAGCTTTCTTGTATTCTCCACAACAATAATCTAATCTATCATATGGGTCTGGCCTTTGAGCTCTACACTTCTAGTTTAGAGGAGTCCATTAATTTTTTTATCAAATACATTAAAGATTATACGCTCAAAGATCGTATAGACTTGGACCAAGCCCACCTGAAACTTGCCAAAATATATATTAAAATAAATCAGCTTGAATTGGCTTTGCAAAACATTGATGAGGCTTTAAAAATCAACCCAGATTTTGAAAAAGCAAAGCTTGAAAAAAAACAAATTTTGATTCATAAGCAACGATAAATATGAAGCCTAAAGCTTATATTTACTTTAAATAAACAGTTATGAAGGTTCATTTTATTGCTATTGGAGGCGCTGCGATGCACAATCTTGCATTGGCTTTGCATTTGAAAGGCTTTGAGGTTAGTGGCAGTGATGATGCTATTTTTGATCCTTCAAAAGCGCGTTTAAAGTCCTATGGTATTTTGCCTGAAGTTCTTGGTTGGTTTCCTGAAAAAATAACCTCAGATTTAGACGCTATTATCCTCGGGATGCATGCAAAAATAGACAACCCAGAACTGATAAAAGCCCAAGCATCAGGTGTAAAGATATACTCCTACCCAGAGTTTATTTACGAACAATCGAAAGAGAAAACAAGGGTAGTTATCGGTGGCAGTCATGGCAAAACTACCATTACAGCCATGATACTTCATGTGCTTGATTACCACGGTCGAACTTGTGATTATATGGTAGGTGCACAGCTAGAAGGATTTGATGTTATGGTACAACTATCGGATGACAATGATTTTATAGTGCTTGAAGGGGATGAGTATTTGAGTTCCCCTTTGGATTTAAGACCAAAGTTCCACCACTATAAACCCAATATTGCTCTAATCAGCGGAATTGCTTGGGACCATATCAATGTGTTCCCAACGTATGAAAAATATAAAGCGCAATTTTCAATTTTTGTAGATTCAATTATTAATGGCGGTAGTATTAGTTACAATGAAGAAGATTCTGAAGTCAGACAACTTGTAGAATACAGTGAGAATCCCATACGAAAGTTTCCTTATAAAACTCCTGAGCACACCATCGAAGCTGGTGTGACTTATTTAGAAACAGATGAAGGTCCCATTCCTTTAGAGTTTTTTGGCGCCCATAATCTCAATAATATGGCAGGTGCTAAATGGATTTGTCAGCATATGGGGATTGATGAAATGGATTTTTATGAGGCCATTGGATCCTTTTCGGGCGCCAGTAAGCGCCTTGAAAAAATAGCAAGCCACAAATCTACGGTTGTTTATAAAGATTTTGCACATGCTCCTAGTAAAGTTACTGCCACTACAGCTGCGGTAAAGGCGCAATATCCTCACAAGCGCCTGTTGGCCTGTTTGGAATTGCATACTTATAGCAGCCTGAATGAATCTTTTATAGGAAACTATAAAAATGCCTTAGAAAAAGCCGATGAAGCCGTGGTTTTTTATGCACCAAAGGCTTTAGAAATAAAACGAATGAAAGCCTTAGACCCCGCCCAAATTACAAAGGCTTTTGAACATCCCAATTTAAAAATTTACACAGAGCCTTTGGCTTTTCAGGATTTTTTAAAACAGCAAAGTTACACCAATACCGCGCTTCTCTTAATGAGTTCAGGGAATTATGGTGGATTGAATTTTGACAGCTTAAAAACCATGATTATGTAGCACAACTATAACCCCAAAAAACAACATTATGCCCCATAAAAACCTCACCATTAAGCAATGGTCTCCTTCCGATCAACCCAGGGAAAAATTAAGAGATCAAGGTCCCCGATTTTTAAGCAATGCAGAACTTATTGCCATCCTCATTGGCTCTGGAACACTAGATGTTAGTGCGGTAGATTTGTCTAAAATTATATTGTCCAGTGTCCAAAATAATTTGAATGCTCTGGGTAAACTGTCTTTAAAAAAGCTCATGCACTTTAAAGGAATAGGGGAGGCCAAAGCGATCAAAATTACAGCCGCCATGGAGCTCGGTAGACGGCATAAATTAGCTCAAACCCAGAAACGTTTGAAATAACTTCAAGTCAAACTGTTTTTGATATCATGCAACCTTTATTGGGCAGCTTAGAACATGAGGAATTCTGGGTTTTATATTTAAACAATTCAAATTCGGTTCTATACAAGCTTCAAGTGAGCAAAGGCAGCATTACCGGAACCGCCGTAGATGTACGTTTAATTTTAAAGAAAGCCATAGAGCTTGTAGCAGTTGCCATTATTCTTGTTCACAACCATCCTTCTGGTAATATGCGACCCAGTGATGCGGATCGGCATGTGACTCAAAAATTAAAAAAGGGAGCTTCTACATTAGAGATTATGGTTTTGGACCATCTTATTGTCACAGAAAAAACTTATTTTAGTTTCGCGGATGAAAATATGCTGTAATGTTTTTAATTTATACACCTGAAGTTACAAGCAGGCTCAAATTTGTGTTTAAACAGGTTTGTACCCGAATGTTGGGCCTTCCCATTGACTTTACAAATTTGATAGAAACATTTATTGCACATGAGGGACTCAAAATGTCTTACGGGTCTCAACCTTTAGGGTCTGAGTTTTTTATCAAAAGCCATGGTTTGTTATTCGAGCAGGGCATCTCAGATGTTGATATTTACGTACAAGATTGGCAAGAAACCAAGTGTTTTTTTTATGCAGGTGAAAAAAGCCACTTACCGTTCGATATTTTTTCGGCTGCTTTTTATATGCTCAGTCGCTATGAGGAATACTTGCCGCATGTTAAGGATGCCTATGGGCGTTTCACTAAAAAAGACAGTATTGCCTATCAACATCATTTTTTAGACCAACCTGTGGTTGATATTTGGGTTCATTATTTTCAAATGGCACTTCAGCGCCATTTCCCGACCCATAAATTTCAAAAACGCCAATATTCTGTGGCCCCTATAATTGATGTTCCCATGGCCTATTATTTTAAAAATAAAGGCTTGATGCGAACCATAGGAGGCGTATTTTTAGACTTAGTTAATTTAAGATTCAAATTATCATACGATCGGTTTTTTGTGTTATTTGGTTTGAAAAAAGATCCCTACGATAATTTTAAATGGATTGTAAACCGTCAGAAAAAAAGCAATCAAAAGTTTAATATTTTCTTTCTTGTCGGGGACTATACAACTTACGACAAGAACATAAATACGAACAAGAAGGCTTTTATGGCGCTTATAAAATCCATGCGCGACTATTGTGAGGTTGGATTAAAATCTTCATTTATGGCGTTAGAGGACCTTTCTATACTTAAAACAGAAAAAAAATCTTTGGATGGCATTTTGAACACTGCGACTGAAAAAGTAAGGGGTTCATTCTCCAAAGTAAACCTTCCTACAACGTACCGAAACTACGTAGAATTGGAAATTAAAAAGGACTACTCAATGGGGTATCCAGATACCATCGGTTTTCGAGCAGGTAGCTGTTCGCCATTTCTATTTTATGACATTGACTTTGAAGTGCAAACACCCCTTATGATTCATCCCTATCAACTCATGGATTTTTCCCTTTTAAAGCATGAATCATTTTTAGACAAAAAAGAAAATCTTGAGAAAGCCATGGCACACGTAAAATCGGTAGGGGGGGTGTTTACGCCTGTCTTTCACAATTACAGTTTTAGTTATTTGGAACGTTGGCAAGACTTTAAACCTTTATTCAACATAATCTTAGAATCAACGGGAGATGTATCAGCATAAGCAGCATATTTTTTTTGATTTAGATCACACGCTTTGGGATTTTGATAAAAACTCCGCCCTGACATTTCAAAAGCTTTTTAAACGCCACGACATACCCCTGAGTTTAGAACCGTTTTTGGGAGTTTATGTGCCCATCAATTTGAATTATTGGAAGTTGTACCGTGAAGAAAAAATTGAAAAAGAAGTCCTGCGTTTTTCAAGGCTAGACGATACTTTTAAGGCCCTAAATCTTTCCATTTCTTCAGACTTGATTCGCATTTTATCTGACGAGTACATAACCTATTTATGCACTTTCAATCATTTATTTGAGGGGACTTTAGAAATTTTAGAATACCTCAAACCCAAATATAAATTACACATCATAACCAATGGTTTTAAAGAAGTACAGCATGGCAAATTAAAAAAATCTGGAATTGCACCTTATTTTGAGACCGTTACTAACTCTGAAATGGTGGGTGTTAAAAAGCCTAACCGTAAAATATTTGACCATGCTTTGAACCTTGCCAAGGCGGACATAGATGCCAGTTTAATGATTGGCGATAATCTTGAAGCTGATATTTTAGGCGCTAAAAATATGGGTATGGATGCACTTTGTTTTAATTACCACAAAGCTAAAATCCCTGAAGGTATCGTCGTTATTGATAAGCTATCTGAACTCAAACAATTCCTTTAAATTAAAAAAATACTATCTTCATACCAAAATCCTCTATGATGAAAAATTTATTGAACATAATAATTACACTCTTTATTATTTTTCAAGCTTCCCTCGAGGCACAAACAGATTTGAATCAGTATAAATATGTTTCAGTTCCCGATCGCTTTGATTTTTTAAAGACCAGTGACCAATATCAATTGAGTTCATTGACCCAGTTTTTATTGACTAAAAAAGGATTTACTGTTTTGGAATTTATTGAAAATTACCCCTCCGATTTGGCCGCCAATAGTTGCTTGTTATTAGATGTGAATGTTGAAAAAATAAAAGGATTTTTAAAAACAAAACTAGAAGTACAGTTTATAAATTGTAAAAAAGAGGTGGTTTTTAGATCGGCTATTGGTACTTCAAAAGAAAAAGATTTCAAAACGGCCTACCATCAAGCCATCAGAGCTGCATTTGATTCCATGGAAGCACTTAATTATAATTATGAAGCGAGCGCTGCAATTGATATTTTCTGCTCCAATAGAGACGTCAATACCTGTGTTGCCAAAACCTAGTGTTCAGACGCCTTCAGCTCCCGTTGTTGTTGCTAGCGTTGATCCGGTTGATTCGCCAGAGCTTCCTAAGACTTTAATTGTTTCCACAGCCTATGGTTATGATATCACTGACGCCAACGGCAGGGTCCTTTATTCAATACACCCAACCATGGAAGAAGGAATTTTCATCATAGACAAGCTTCCAGGAATTGCCTATAAACGTGGAAAGCGTTGGGTGCGGGAGTACGTTCTTGAAAAAAAGACGGTTATAGAACCTTTAGTACCTTAATTTCAGTAATTGTATTTGTCTTTCCAGCGTTGCTTAAGAAACTCTTTTTGAACTTGTTCTCGACTGTTTTCTCCAGGTGAATAAAACTTTGTATTTTCCAAGCCCTCTGGTAAAAACTCTTGAATCACAAAATTTTTATCAAATTCATGCGCATATTTATAGTCGGCGCCATAACCCATTGATTTCATCAATTGCGTTGGCGCATTTCTCAAATCCAAGGGGACACTGGCATTTCCAGTTTCTTTTACAGAAGCCATGGCTTTGTTGATGGCTTGATAAGCTGAATTACTTTTTGGTGAGCAAGCCAAGTAGGTAGTGCATTGACTTAAAATTATTCTGGACTCAGGGAGTCCTATAGCTGCTACGGCTTGCATCGTTGAATTGGCCATGACAAGGGCTGTTGGATTGGCATTTCCGATGTCTTCACTGGATAAAATCAAAAGCCGCCTGGCAATGAATTTGACATCTTCACCACCAGCAAGCATTCGTGCGAGCCAGTATACGGCTGCATTGGGATCACTGCCCCGGATAGATTTGATAAAGGCCGATATAACGTCGTAGTGTTGGTCGCCTGTTTTATCGTAAATAATTTGGTTATTTTGAACCTTATTCTGTACAAAATCATTTGTAATTACAATTTTTTTTCCGCTTTCCGAATTGACGATTAGCTCAAAGATATTAAGCAATTTACGGGCATCACCCCCCGATAATTTGATCAAAGCTTCGGTTTCTTGAAGTTTGATATTTTTCTTCACAAGAGCTTCATCTGTTTTAAGTGCGCGTTCTAATAGAGCCTTGAGATCGGCTTTATCAAATGGATTTAAAGTGTAAACTTGACAGCGTGATAACAAGGCTGAGATGACTTCAAAACTTGGATTTTCAGTGGTAGCACCGATGAGAGTCACCCAGCCTTTTTCTACGGCTTGTAATAAAGAATCTTGTTGAGATTTGCTAAAACGGTGAATTTCATCAATAAATAAAATGGGATTTTTTGTGGTAAAAAGACCTCCTTTTTGCTTGGCTTTTTCAATGACTTCTCGGACATCTTTTACCCCAGAGTTGATTGCGCTGAGGGTGTAAAATGGCCGTTCGGATGATTTGGCAATGATGTTGGCTAGGGTTGTCTTACCGATGCCTGGAGGGCCCCATAAAATCATGGACGGAATCAATCCTTGATGCAAAGCTTCTGTAAGGGCTCCATTTTCCCCAATGAGGTGTCGTTGGCTTATATAATCTGCGAGCGAGCTTGGTCGGAGGCGTTCTGCGAGCGGTGTATTCATGTTACAAAATAAACTTTTTTTTTAAGTTATTTCAACTTTTGTATTTTTATGTCAATGAAGTCAAATTATTCGTTTCAGTTCACAACCGGCGTTTTAGGTTATCCTCTCTTATTTTTATTATTGATATGGGTGGTTTTCTGGGCTGAACTACGCTTTGGCCTGGATTTAAAATCTTATGGGATTTATCCGCGCACAACAAAGGGTCTTGTTGGCGTTTTTTCTAGTGTTTTTATTCATGGATCTCTATCTCATTTATACCATAACAGCCTGCCTTTGTTTGTACTTTCTATGGCTTTATTTTATTTTTATAAACCATTGGCTTGGCGGCTTATTTTTTGGGGAATTATCCTCTCAGGCCTATTGACATGGTGTATTGGAAAATCGGCCTACCACATTGGTGCCAGTAGTTTGGTTTATGTTTTAATGATCTTTTTATTGTTCAAAGGTTTTCTTTCTAGACATTACCGTTTGATAGCGCTTTCGCTTGTTGTGGTCTTCCTATATGGCGGCATGTTATGGTACATTTTTCCTGTGAAAGAAAAAATGTCTTGGGAAGGACACCTTTCGGGCTTCATTGTAGGTTTTTTTTTCGCATTGTTATTTGAATCACATATTCCAAATTCAGAATCTTATGCTTGGGAATCCGAGGATTATGATGTCTCTAAGGATCCATTTTTACAGCAATTTGATTCCGATGGCAATTTTATTTATAAGGGGGAACCAAAACATTCTTCAGAAGATATAAAGATCAATTATAACTACAAATCAGAAGATTGACGTTGGCGGACCGCTTCGTACAAAAATACGCCACATGCGACCGAAACATTTAAAGATGCGATGTTACCAAACATTGGAAGTTTAGCTTTGGCATCCACTATTTTTAATACGGAAGGAGAAATACCTTTTCCCTCTGAACCCATGACAATGGCACAGCCTTTTGTGAAATCTGTAATGTATAGCGAGTTCTCGGTTTTTTCAGTCGCCGCAATGATTTTTATTTCTGAGGCTTGGAAATAGTACAAGGCATCTTTGATGTGATCAACTTTACATATTGGGATATTAAAAACAGCGCCTGCACTTGTTTTAATGGTGTCTCCATTTATTGGTGCACTGCCTTTTTTTTGTATAATAATGCCATCAACTCCCGTGCATTCAGCGGTTCTTATTATGGCACCGAAGTTACGTACATCACTCAACTGATCTAACACTAAAAATAGTGGTTGATCCTTCGTTTCTTTTACAGCGGTTACCAAGGCATCTAAATCGTAAAAAGAAATGGGGGAGATTTGTGCAACAGCACCCTGATGGTTGTTACGCGTCAGTCGATTTAGCTTTTCAACTGGCACATAACTAAAATTAAGGCCTTTTTTTCGAATTTTTTTTTCCAGTTGAACAAACAATTCACTTCTGAGACCTTTTTGCAAGAATATTTTGTCAATAGACTTGTCGGCTTCAATGGCTTCCATTATGGCACGCAATCCGTAAAGTTTGGTTTCTTTTTGCATGCTGTAAAAATACAATTTAATTTAGTTGTGATGTCATAAAAAAGACGGGCAACTGCCCGTCTTTTTTTTAGTTATAATCTGTAAGTTTATTTGAGTACTACTTTTTTCTGTATTGATGCGTTTCCTTGTTTTATTTTTAAAACATAAACCCCTCTTGCTAAGGATGTAGTTTTAATTTGACCTCTTGTTATAGAATTTCTAGAATTAATGGTTTCTTTATAAACTTGACGACCTTGTACATCATACAATGAAACATAGGTAGGTTTTGAAGTCTGAGCAGGTAATTTAAAATTGATTATATCATTTGCAGGGTTTGGCCAGATTATAAAATTACTGTTATTCACGGAAGGAATACTCAAAGATAAGTTTGGTCCCGTAATAATTAATGAAAAGTTTTGACTTCCTGATTCCAAATTTCCTTTATGTGATACAGTAATCGTGTAATCTGCATTTTGGGCATTACTAACAGTAATCCCTTCAACAGTATCCATATTATTATCGCTATTATTTGTCGCCCATGACTGAGGACTGGTTGGATTTAATTTCCATGGATAATAGGTTGTTCCATTTGTTGCTAGTCTTAAATCTAAATCATTTACCAATGCAGGTTGGGGGCTGTTAAGTACGTTATTTACTGACCCAGGAGGGTCAGTCCAACACAAAGTTGCTTTTAGTGCCCCACCATTACTGGATGAGAATTCATAAGTGTAGGTTTCGCCCTGACTTAGACTACCTTCATATATTTGTGCTAAATTATTGTTGTCATTAAGTATAGTTTCAGCGGCAAACTTAGCGTTAAGCAGTCCCCATCCAAAAATTGGATCTGGACCAACTGTATTATCATCATCAGCGGTATGACAAGCTAACCCTTTTAGTGTTGCTGCTTTCATAAATTTGTCATTCAATATGTTATAGTATTCTTGCAAGAGCAAAAGCGTTCCAGAAACATTTGGTGCTGCCATTGAGGTTCCGCTTGAAACGTAGTAGCCATAATTGGTATCTGCGCTACATGAAAATACACTAGTACCATCTCCTGAAATATCTGGTTTAATTCGTCCGTCGTCTGTTGGACCTTGGCTGCTGCTTGGATTTATATTCAGAACTAGAAGATTGCCATTAGGTAGTATGTATGGGTTACTTGCATTTGCTACTACCATTGTGTTTTTAGAGGTTTTGTTGCCAACAAGTTTATCAAATCCATTAGCTAAACCTCCATTGTACTCTTCTTGACCATCATTGCCAGCTGATATAACGGGTAGGTAATATTCGGCCCCGTATGCTATTTCGTCCCATTCTCGAGATTCGGCACTGTAGCTTCCCATTAGGTAGTTGAAGTTGTCATTTTGTTGAACAGGTACTCCATAAGAATGGTTTGATAATAACAGACCATTATTTGTTGCTTCATAAAAAGCCTCTGCACTATCAGAATCCCAATCATATGATATTAATTCTGCATTTGGTGCCATTCCTTTTGAATTTTCATTCGTTCCATTTGCAATGATTGTTCCAGCTACGTGTGTTGCGTGATTACCATAGACATCTGATGATCCAAAATCTGGTGTTGTTATTCTACTGCTTGCTGCAAAATCGTTATTTAAAAATTCAACATGAGTATCTCGAACATTATCACCATCCCATACTCCAACAAACATATTCTCCCCACTTAAATTTAAGCCTAGGTCGCCACCTGTATGTAAGAAATTAGTTCTAGTGGATTTTGCACTATTTATATTATGCGTTTCAATATATATTGGGCTATTGTTAATAATGTATTTTATTTTTTTTTATGCCACCATTTTTATCTTTAATTATCTCTTTGACTTCAGGGTTTTTAATTAAAAATTCTTTAACAGATTTAATGTTTTTTGTATTTAAATTCTTTAGATAGACGTTTATATCAGAGATTTGATCTGAATTATATGTATCAATGATTTTTTTTTGTTCATTTTTAGTTTGCGATAAGGCTATGCTAAAACTAAAAATCATCATTAAAGAGAAATAGCGATTCATGTCTTATAATTTTATTTAAACGTATAAAAAAAAAGGGCTCCCTAGAGCCCTTTTTTTTAAATATTTAACAATTTAATTTTTGGTTAGAGTAAACGCAGCTTCATATGCTGGTCCACAAGAACCACCTTCGTCGTCACTAATTACAATTGTAAATGACGAATCATCATTCGAATCATATGTTCCAGTTGTAGCTGCAGGTCCAATTGTAGTACTTGAACCACAACCAACACCTGTTACCTGTCCTGTAGGAACTATAACATTTCCACATACCAAACTAAATGCAAAATCTATAGGAGCGAAAGCACCAAACTCTGGATATGGAGAAACTGACATAACTCTATCTGTTGGTTCAGTACCCATCTCAATAGTTACAGCTCCGTTCAAAAATACAGCTGAATCAAAAATACCAGTTGCAGTAGTACTAAGAGTAAAAGATCCAGTAAAATCTGCATTTATAGGACAGAATTGAATCAATGTAATAGTGTACTGAGAAAATGCTTCAGAGACCATTAAACTTGGATCGTTAGAACTTAAATTCAATACAACAGTTTTTCCTTCAACAGTTGAATTATCAAAATCAGCTACAATATCAATATTTGTTAGAAGATTCCCACTTGCAAGTGTTACATCTTGACCAGCAACAAAATCATAATCAACACCCAATACAGCTGTTGATGAATCGTCTACTGATACTGAGACTGTTGCATCGCTGTTAACTAGGGTACTCGCACCAACGGTTGCTGATACAATGTTGCTAGCCCCGTTTTCAACGAGTAACGAACCACTAGCTCCTCTAAAACCAATAGTAATATCTCTATCTAAGTAAGGGTATTCTCCCTGATCTCGTTCACAAGAAGTGATTATAGTTAGTGTTAAGGCTAACGTGAGTAATTTATATATATTTTTCATATTTAAAGTATTATAGTGGTGTGTAAATAGATTCTCCAAATTCTCCATATCCTTCACAGTACCAATTGATAGTAATAACACCATTAGCATCTACTGAGTTTTCACCGCCCTCAAGAGGAATCATAGCTCCCCAGGGATCAGATTGTCCAGACCATGATATCAAACCACAGTTTTCAGTAATCTCAGCATAGGTCGCAGATGTGCTATATGCTCCTGAATATGGTCCATCAGAATAAAGTCCGCCTGTGAAGTCTGCAATTGAGTATGCACCTCCACCAAGTTCAACAATTTCCATGTCTTGGGTATTTGTCTCATATGTTGGCAAGAAATCATGGTAACCATAGGTAGTCGTCATACTATACATTCCTGCAATATCAGAAACACAGTATTGAAAAATACCCATATTATACACAATTGTCATATCGCTATCGCTAACGTATAATTTTAATGTTACTCCTTCTGGAGTTGCAGCGTCAAAGTTACCGTTAATGGCGAATGTAGCAGAGCTACTTCCAGCCGGAATAGTAACTGAAGAAGATGTTAAATCGTAATCAACTCCAGCAACAGCCGTTGATGATTCATCAATTTCGATAGTGTATGTTCTATCTGACCCCTTAGTCGTTGTGGAAGCTAATTCGATTAATTTAGGCGCTCCATTGTTATCTATAAGGTAATCGGATGTGCCATCTACGAAATAGATTCCGTCGAAATTATTAACATCTACCCCATGATCATCTGTATCACTACAAGATAAAATTAGGCTCAGTGCTAATAAAGAATAAATTATTTTTTTCATAATTTCAAATTTTTATAAATTTTAGTTATACCCTGGATTTTGTTGAAATTCAGGAAAGACATTGATTTCACTTTGTGGAATAGGCATTTGGAATAAATGACTACCTACAGGTAAATTCAAGAAAGTTGAAGGTACTGGTGTACCAGTGCCATCAAAAAACTCTCCATCCGTGGCAGAGCGAGAAACACCAAGGTTCCAACGCTTGAGGTCAAAAAACCTGTGGCCTTCAGCAAAAAGTTCTAATCTTCTCTCTAGCTGAATTGCAGCAATTAAGCTGGCACCTGATTCAGATCCTGGTGCGTAATCACTGTATCGATTTGATCTAAGCGCGTCTAAAGCAGCTAATGCTTGAGGCTCTTGATTTAAGAAATAGTGTGCTTCGGCTTTGTTTAAAGCAACTTCTGCAGCACGAACTAATTTTGGATCAATTACCCCATTCTGCTGACCAGTTTCACCATACATTTTGAATATAGCATTATAAATTTGACCATCTTGATCAGGTAAGTTAGCTATATATGCACTACGTCTAGCATCTGTATTTCCGTATAGGTTATTCAATTCAAATGACAGTACATATTCAGGAACTACTTCACCGCCTGCAGTTGATTGACTCCATTCAACGCCTATATTGACTCCGTCTAGGTTTCTGTCTTGATCAATTTTAAATATGACTCCAGCCTCGGAAGCATCTTTCCAAACTTGTCCAACTTCTGAAAAAGTTGAGATTGGAACAGTCACTTCGTTAGCAGCGTTAATTGCGTTTTGATACTCTCCCATGTAGAGGTAAACTCTACTTAGAAGTGCACTTACAGCTCCTTTATTTAATCTTCCAACTCCGTTGTCAGAATTAATAAGAGCCTTAGCTGCCTCTAACTCATCTTTAATGAATGTATAAGATTCTGAAACGCTAGGTCTTAACTCTCTTACATTAGGATCAGTTCCAGTTATTACTGGAAGTCCTAAGCTTGAATCTGCTCCATTCTGAGTAGGAATCTTGCTGTAAACGCGAACCATATCAAAAAGTGCTAAAGCTCTAGCTGCTCGCGCTTCTCCAATAAAATTATTTTTTTCAGCACCATCCTCAATGTTATCAATGTTAGCTAAAATTAAATTAGCCCTATTAGTAACAATGTATGGAGAGTATAGCATACCCCAAGCTAAGTTTGGAGAGTGTCTCCACTCGTGGAATGATTGATTAGATCTACGACCTCTCTGTGCAAGTATTACGTTATCAGACATAATGTCTGGAAGGCTAAGTAGACTTCCACCGTAATATGAACCGCCTAAAAAGGCAGAATAAATTCCTCTAGTAGCGAATTCCATTTCACTAGAATTCGTGTAATATGAACTAGGGGATAGTGAATCATTTGGTAACTGAACTAATTCGTCGTCACAAGACTGAACTAGTAGTAAACCAAATACTAATAATAATGTTTTAAATATATTTTTCATGTCTTATTGATTTAAAATTTAACGTCAATTCCAACTGAAAATGATTTCAGTGTAGGGTAGCTATATAAATTGTAGTTACCAAAGCCAACACTGTTTCCAGTTTCTCCACTACCAATACCGACTTCTGGGTCTCCATTAAAATGTGGAGCATAAGTCCAAAGGTTTTGTGCTTGAAGGAATACTCTAAGACTTGTAAGTCCTAAGTTGTTGATGTCTTTAACTGGCACATTGTAACCAAGTGTTAGGTTTCTCAATCTTATAAAGTCACCTTTTTGTAACCATCTGTCAGAGTTTTGTTGTGCTTCATTTCCATACAGTGGACTTGGTAGTACATTTGTGTCACCAGGATTTCTCCAATAGTTGAAAGCGTCAACTCTTTGGTTATCCTGGACATTGACTCCATCACTAACCATATTTGATTCCATGTAATTAAGGATGTAGTTGCCAGACTTGAAATAAAAATCAGTAGCTAGATCAAATCCTTTGTAATTAACATATAAATTGAGACCTCCGTCAAAATCTGCTAATGGAGATTTACCACTCATTAATACGTTCGCATCTGAGTCATACACGTTTGTAACGTTCCCATCTGAGTCATAGAATAATGGCTCACCATTTGAAGGGTTAACTCCAGCCCACTTTGGTAAGAAGAAAGTGTTAATTTCTTCACCTACTCGGATTACGTTGTTACCTCTTATGATATCATCACCATTAGGATTATTCGATGAAGGTACAAGTTTAGTTACTTCGTTGTCAACAAAAGCAATATTTCCACCAATAGTTAATTGGAGATCTTCAGTTGCTATTGCATCCCAACTTAGTTCAACTTCCAATCCTTTATTAACCATTTCACCAATGTTAGCAAATATGCTTCCATCTGGTTCTCCACCTAAAGAAGGTAGGGGTGAATTTAATAAAAGGTTAGATGTTGTTCTTTCGTAGTAATCTACTACACCTCTAAGTTTACGATTAAACATTCTAAATTCAAGACCAATGTCAAATATGAAGTTTTCTTCAAATCCTAAATCTTGATTTCCGTTATCAGTAGGAATTGCTGTAGAGGCACCATTTAAACTACCAAAGCCTAAAGTTGCAAGTGAAGCATAAGATCCAATACCATTACTGTTTCCTGAAGTACCTGCAGAAGCACGTAATTTGAGATCATTCACTAATTCAAAATCCCACCAATCTTCTTTGGCCATATTCCAAGCAGCACTTGCTGATGTGAACGTCCCGGATCTGTTGTTTGAACCGAAAACAGAAGATGAATCTCTTCTTGCAGATGCAGTAACGAAAAATCTACCGTCATATCCATAGTCAATAAACGCACCATATGAAAGAATAGTATTCTCAAATAATGACGTTGAAGCTGCATCTGGAAGAGCGGCAACAGACTGAACAGAAAAGTCTGGGTTAGAGAATCCAATACTGCTCAAGGAGTAAGACCTTGAAGTGTTTTTGTTAAATTCAAAAAGTCCAGTTACAGTAAAGTCATGTTTTTCATTTATGACCGTATTGTAAGATAATAAGTTTGTTATAACATAACTAAGAAACATAGATCCGTTGTCTGTTTTTGAACCAGGATTATCAGCATCACCGACATAGCCATCGAGAACAGAACCAGGTTGGCTAAAATACTCTCTTCTAGATCTTACATTAGTAGCACCAATTTTAAATGTATTAGTTAGCCCATCAGAAATTGTTGCTTTTGCCGTAACACCTCCTAATATTGTTGTAGACCATTCATCTTCTGGGTTATTTACCAATGCTTCTGATATGGAAAATCCATTTCCTGTTAAATTCCAAAGAGGCTGACCAAACTCATCGTAAAGAATATTGTTGTCATCATCAACTTGGTATTTAGTTTCGTATGGATTATAGTCATACATAGCTCGGAACGGATTTTGAACATTATTTCGATCACGTGGCTCATCAGAAGTTGTACTTGTAACACTAAAATTTGTACTAACTTCTAGCCAGTCTTTTGCTTTATAAGATACATTTAATCTAGCGTTCATACGCTCAAAACCGTTAAGATCTTTAATAATTCCTGTATTTCGATCATGTCCTATACTCAAAAAATAAGATAAATCTTGTGAGCCACCAGCAATTGAAAGTGAATTAGATTCAATTGTGGCATCTCTAAGAAGCGTATCAAACCAATCGGTTTCTCTGCCAATTAATCTGTCGTAGCCAGCCTGGTCAGAGATTTGAGCACCTGGAGTGCCTGCGGCATTACCAACTCCTAGAGAAGCAAGTTCACGTTCATACTGAATCTTCTGTGTGGCATTCATCATTTTGAAATTGTTTTGAATCATAGATCCAAAGCCCATTCGAGAAGATAAAGTTACGGTGGCACCTTTATTTTTAACACCCGCTTTAGTTGTGATTAAAACCACACCATTTGCAGCACGAGCTCCATATAACGAAGACGTTGCAGCATCTTTTAAAACCGAGATACTTTCAATATCAATAGGATTGACAGAATTAAGATTCGGAGCAATCAAACCGTCTATAATATATAAGGGAGCACTTGATGCATTAATAGACCCGATACCACGAATACGAACGAATGCTGTTTGCCCAGGCTTACCATTTCCAGCAACAACCTGAACTCCTGGCGCAACACCTTGAAGCATATTATCCACTGAAGTTGATGGGGATAATTTTGCAAGGTCCTCTCCAGAAATCACTGATACAGCGGATGTCAATTCGTCCCGTCTCTTGGAACCAAATGCGACTACAACCACTTCATCAAGTGAAGTGTCAGCAACCATTTGTATTTGAAATGACGAAGAGTCTCCAACTATTATACTCTGAGTAGTGAATCCTACATAACTTATAAGAAGAGTATCTTCTGAAGAAGCTTGAATTTTAAATTTACCATCAAAATCTGTCGTCACTCCGGTAGATGTACCATCAATAATCACAGTAGCGCCTGCAAGTGGTAAACCAGAATCGTCAGAAACAGTTCCTGAAACATTTTTGTTTTGTGCAAAAGAAATTTGCACCACCAACGCTAACATTAGCGTTAGTATTACACTAAACTTTGTTTTCATTTTTGTTAAATATTTGAATTAGTCATGACAAATGTGATGATAAAAACTTAAATAACCAACTTTTGTATACTAAAAAATTAGAATATTAAAACATTTAACAAATCCTGAGTTATTTACAAGCAATTTTTATGATTTAAATTTTTTATTAAAAAGTACTTGTGAAACTCAAATGCAACTTAGATTCAGAGAGATCGAATGGAATATTTTTTGTTTTACCATTGGCATAAGTAAGTCGTAACACCCCCCCGTTAGTTCTCAATCCGAAGCCAAAACCAAATCCATAAATTTGGTAGTTTATATTATCAGAATCTTGAAAATACCCGGCATCTATCACTGAGTGAATAAAAAGTCCGGGTGAAAATCGGTAGCGGTACTCGCTGCACAACACCCCCAAGCGAGTAGCAAACAAACTGTTTTCACGAAAACCACGAACAGAAGTGATGCCTCCAAACCGCAACAACTCATTTAATAGATATTGATCAGATTTCAGTTCCTCCAAATGTATTTTTAAGAAAATGCTGTTTTTTGGGTTTAAATTAAAAGTTTGAAACCCTTTTAGACGTATTTGTCGTTGCTTTAGTTCTGTAGCGGCACTCCTTTTACCAAAAGCGACTGATATCTCAAATTGCCTTTGCACTGGAAAAAGCAGATCTGATTGCTGATGCTTGGTGTAATTGTAATTTATTTCATAAAACTGACTGTCAAAATCTTCTACAAAAAGATTGGATGTGGAAGTAATGGTATTGGATTGTTGTAGACGGACCCCCAGACCAAGTTGTTGGTTTTCGTTAAGCTGGTAAAAGAGTTTAACCGCCTGTTGGGCCGTTGTGAAGGTACTGTCTTTTTTAAATATATTCAGATTTAAATTACTACCCAAAGGGGTTCCAAACAAATAGGGAAGCTGAAAATTAATATCGAGTGTTTTTTGATCAATTTCATCACTTTTGTAGTTCAGGTTAAGTGATTCGCCAAAGTTTAAATTATTGATGAGTTTCAAGTCTAAATAGCCATCAAATTCAATCTTCCCAGTGGTTTCGTCGGAGCCAAACCCTAAAAATCCATCAAAGCGGTTACTTTTGATTTTTTCTAAGTATAAATAAACAGTAGTGCTATCTTTGGTAAACAACACCTCAGCGGGACGTTTTTGTTGTGCAAAGGGCATCTGATTTAGAAGCTTCATTTGAGATTGAATACGCTCTAATTTAAAGGGTTTTTGAGTTTTAATTTGCAAAAAATATTTAATATATGAAGTCGGGAACTTGTCATAGCCCAAGACTTTGATGTTTTGCAGCGTTCTTTTTTCACCCTTGTTTAAAACAAGATCGGCCTTGATTTTGATTTCGTCTTCTGGTTGAATGTTTTGAAGTTGAAGCGTTGCAAAAGTGTAACTTTCATTGGACAATGCTATAGAGATTTGATCTAAAGTATTTTCCAGAGCGGATATGGGGACCTCCACATAAAATTGATTAGAATCGAGGTCTTTTTCAATAGTGTAACCCAAGGGATTAAACAAGCTGGAATGTCCAAAAATTAAAATGGATTTGTAGGCGTGTCCCAATTCAAATTCTGCAGTGTATTCTAATTTTTCATTTTTTAAACCCAAAAACTTTAGGCTGATGTATCCTTTGTTGTAAAGTTGTTTTTGAATGTGCTTAATTTCGGTTTGAAGTGCTGCCACATTTTCAAAAATGACTGCTGCAGACAAACTTTCTAAAACTTCTTGATCCGCTGGAGAATGGCCTTTTAGATTTAAGGAAATCCCCTGTGCATTTATTTGCCAGACGCTGCCCAAAAATAAGAGGCATTTTAGGATGAATAAGTGTTTTGAAGTCAATCGAAAATGTTTGATGTAAAACTAACGCAAAAAAGAGTCAAAATATATAAGAGGAAAAAAAAATCAAAAATATTTTAAAAAACCCTGGGTAGTA
This sequence comes from Flavobacteriaceae bacterium, assembly GCA_045561735.1. Taxonomy (GTDB): domain Bacteria; phylum Bacteroidota; class Bacteroidia; order Flavobacteriales; family Flavobacteriaceae; genus UBA3537. The sequence goes on from JBJKXC010000017.1 coordinate 88,130, forward strand.
TTTGAATAATACATTTTAATCATTACCTTTGCACGCCTCTAAGAAGAGGAAAGTAAAGTTATTACATTATAATATATGCCAACAATATCACAATTAGTAAGAAAAGGAAGAGTCAAGCTAACTAAGAAGAGCAAATCGGCTGCTTTGGATTCCTGCCCACAACGACGTGGTGTGTGTACTCGTGTTTATACAACAACGCCCAAAAAACCAAACTCTGCAATGCGTAAAGTTGCTAGGGTAAGGTTGACTAATGGTAATGAAGTAAACGCCTACATCCCCGGAGAAGGACATAACCTCCAAGAGCACTCGATAGTATTGGTTAGAGGCGGAAGGGTTAAAGATTTACCAGGTGTTAGATATCACATTGTTCGCGGCGCACTTGACACAGCAGGTGTTGAGGGTCGCACTCAGCGTCGTTCTAAATATGGTGCTAAACGCCCCAAAAAGTAATTTAAAACACTTTAAAGAGAAGACATGAGAAAAAGACAGGCAAAAAAACGACCTATTTTACCAGATCCTAAATTTAACGATCAGCTTGTGACACGTTTTGTGAACATGATGATGTGGGATGGTAAAAAATCTGTTGCTTTTAAAATATTTTACGATGCCATAGCCATTGTAGAAGAAAAAAATACGGACGAAGAAAAAACAGCTCTGCAGTTGTGGAAAGACGCTTTGTCAAATGTGATGCCGCACGTTGAAGTGCGCAGTCGTCGCGTTGGAGGGGCTACCTTCCAAATCCCAATGCAGATTCGTGCCGATCGTAAAATTTCTACGGCCATGAAATGGTTGATCAGTTTTGCAAGAAAGCGCAATGAGAAATCAATGGCCCTCAAGCTTGCATCTGAAATTTTAGCAGCTTCCAAAGAAGAAGGTGCTGCAGTAAAAAAACGTGTGGACACACACAAAATGGCCGAAGCAAACAAAGCATTCTCACACTTTAGATTCTAATCAGAAATGGCAAGAGATTTAAAATATACAAGAAACATTGGAATTGCTGCGCACATTGACGCAGGAAAAACCACCACCACGGAGCGCATTCTTTATTACACAGGCGTTTCTCACAAAATTGGAGAAGTTCACGATGGTGCTGCAACCATGGATTGGATGGAGCAAGAACAAGAACGCGGTATCACCATTACCTCTGCTGCTACGACTTGTACATGGAATTTTCCAACAGAAAATGGTCAATCTACTAATGAAACAGAGGGATATCACTTTAATATCATTGACACCCCTGGTCACGTAGACTTTACTGTAGAAGTAAACCGTTCTTTGAGAGTGTTAGACGGTCTTGTATTCCTTTTCAGTGCTGTAGATGGTGTGGAACCACAATCTGAAACAAATTGGAGACTTGCGGACAACTATAAAGTACCCCGTATTGGATTTGTTAACAAAATGGACCGCCAGGGTTCAAACTTTCTTGGTGTATGTCAACAAGTTAAAGACATGCTAAAATCTAACGCTGTCCCTATTGTCCTTAATATCGGAGACGAAGCGGACTTTAAAGGTGTTATTGATTTGGTTAAAAACCGTGCTATCATATGGCATGATGAAAGCCAGGGATCTACTTTTGACGTTATCGAAATCCCTGAGGACATGAAAGAAGAAGCGAAAAAGTACCGTGCACTCCTTATAGAGGAAGTCGCTACTTATGACGAAAATCTTCTTGAAAAATTTATGGAAGATGAAGATTCTATTACAGAAGACGAAGTGCATGCTGCACTGCGTGCTGCCGTTATGGATATGGCCATCATTCCAATGGTATGTGGATCTGCATTTAAAAACAAAGGGGTTCAATTCCTTTTAGATGCTGTGTGTCGCTACTTGCCATCACCAACAGATAAAGAAGGTATCACAGGGATGAATCCTGACACTGAGCAAGAAGAAATTCGCAAGCCAGATGTCAAAGAGCCTTTTGCTGCCTTGGCTTTTAAAATTGCAACAGACCCTTTTGTAGGACGTTTGGCATTTTTTAGAGCTTACTCAGGACGTTTGGATGCAGGTTCTTATATTTTAAACAACCGATCTGGAAAAAAAGAGCGTATATCTCGTATCTATCAGATGCACTCCAACAAACAAAATGCTATCGATTTCATTGAGGCTGGAGATATTGGAGCTGCTGTTGGATTTAAAGACATCAAAACAGGAGATACCATGACAGATGAAAAATATCCAATTGTATTGGAATCCATGGATTTTCCAGACCCTGTAATTGGCATCGCTGTTGAGCCTAAAACCAAAGCCGATGTAGATAAACTAGGGATGTCATTAGGAAAACTTGCTGAAGAAGACCCAACATTTACTGTTCGTACGGATGAAGCCTCAGGCCAGACTATCATTTCTGGAATGGGGGAGCTACATTTGGACATTATTGTTGACCGTTTACGACGAGAATTTAAAGTTGAGGTTAACCAAGGACAACCACAAGTAGAATACAAAGAAGCCATAACGCAACGTGCTGAGCACAGAGAAGTTTACAAAAAACAATCAGGAGGTCGTGGTAAGTTTGCGGATATTGTCTTTGCACTGGAGCCAGCTGAAGAGGGCAAAGTAGGCTTAGACTTTGTTTCTGAAATTAAAGGTGGAAATGTACCAAAAGAATTTATTCCTTCCGTTGAAAAAGGGTTTAGAATGGCCATGCAGAATGGACCGCTAGCCGGTTACGAAGTAGATTCCATGAAAGTTACTTTAAAAGATGGTTCTTACCACGACGTGGATTCCGACCAACTGTCTTTTGAGCTTGCCGCTAAGCTTGGGTTTAAAAACTCAGCGAAAGCAGCCAAAGCCGTTATTATGGAACCCATTATGAAACTAGAGGTCATCACACCTGAAGAAAATATGGGGGATATTGTCGGAGACCTTAACCGCCGTCGCGGTCAAGTTAGTGATATGGGCGATAGAGCCGGTGCCAAAACAGTCAAAGCTACTGTCCCACTCTCTGAAATGTTTGGTTATGTAACTACTTTAAGAACATTATCTTCTGGTCGTGCCACATCCACTATGGAATTTTCACACTATGCGGAAACTCCATCTAACATTTCTGAAGAAGTAATCAAAGAAGCTAAGGGAATACAAGCTTAAAAGAATTTCAATATGAGCCAAAAAATTAGAATAAAATTAAAGTCTTACGATCACAATTTAGTAGATAAGTCTGCTGATAAAATCGTGAAAACCGTCAAAAGTACGGGTGCTGTTGTCACTGGACCAATCCCATTGCCTACACATAAAAAATTATTTACTGTATTGCGTTCTCCCCACGTTAATAAAAAAGCGCGAGAACAATTTCAATTGAGTTCCTACAAAAGGCTAATGGATATTTATAGTTCTTCATCAAAGACCATTGATGCTCTGATGAAACTAGAATTGCCAAGCGGAGTTGAAGTAGAAATTAAAGTATAACAAAGTACTGAACTTGATTCAGTCAACATGTCCCGAGCTGCGAGCAACGGAAAAGCGGAAAAAATACAATTCGAGGGTTGAAATGTATTTTGACCCTTAATTTTTGAATAAAAAGTAAAACAATAAGTAAACAAAATAAATTAATAATTATGTCTGGGTTAATAGGAAAAAAAATCGGAATGACCAGCATTTTTGATGAGAACGGCAAAAATATACCTTGCACTGTTATTCAAGCTGGACCATGCATTGTTACCCAAGTCAGAACTGAAGAAAAGGATGGTTATGAAGCTGTTCAATTAGGTTTCGATGACAAGACAGAAAAAAGTACCAACAAAGCCGAAATGGGTCATGCCAATAAGGCCGGTACTTCTGTTAAGAAAAAAGTCTTTGAGTTCCAAGGTTTTGAGGAGGAGTACAAACTAGGTGATTCAATAACTGTAACTCACTTTGAAGAAGGTGAGTTTGTAGACGTCACGGGAACTAGCAAAGGTAAAGGATTTCAAGGTGTTGTTAAACGCCATGGATTTGCTGGTGTTGGCCAAGCTACACACGGTCAGCACAACCGTTTAAGAGCTCCGGGATCCATTGGAGCTGCGTCTTATCCCGCACGCGTTTTTAAAGGCATGCGAATGGCTGGGCGTATGGGAACGGATACCGTTAAAGTTCAAAATTTAAGAGTTTTAAAAGTAGTAGAAGACCAAAACTTACTCATTGTAAAAGGGTGTGTTCCTGGTCATAAAAACGCTTACGTAAAGATTGAGAAATAATGAAAGTAGCAGTTTTAGACATTAACGGAAAAGACACAGGTAGAAAGGCAGACCTTTCTAACAAGGTGTTTGCTATTGAACCTAACAACCACGCCGTCTATTTAGATGTAAAGCAGTACTTGGCCAATCAGCGCCAAGGAACGCACAAGGCTAAGGAACGTGCCGAGATCGTAGGAAGCACACGAAAAATTAAGAAACAAAAGGGTACAGGTACTGCCAGAGCTGGTAGCATCAAGTCCGGGGTTTTTAAAGGCGGTGGACGTATTTTTGGTCCAAGACCTAGAAACTATGGTTTCAAACTCAATAAAAACGTGAAGCGTTTGGCCAGAAAATCGGCTTTGACAATTAAGGCTCAAGAGAAGGCCATTGTTGTTTTGGAAGACTTCGATTTTGAGGCACCAAAAACGAAGAATTTTACAGATGTTTTAAAGGCGCTTAACCTGGAAACCAAAAAGTCTTTGTTTGTCTTGGGTACGCCAAATAATAATGTATATTTGTCGTCGCGCAATTTGAAAGGTTCTGAGGTTTTAACAAGCTCAGAATTAAGCACTTATAAAATTTTAAACGCCAATCAAGTCATTCTTTTAGAAAGTGCTATTGAAGGAATTGAATCGAATTTAAGTAAATAAGGACACCATGAGTATCTTAATTAAACCCATCATCACAGAAAAAGCAACCCTCGATAGTGAGTTGAGAAATTGCTTTAGTTTTTTAGTGAATACGAAGGCGAACAAGGTAGAAATCAAAAAAGCAGTTGAAACTGCTTATGGTGTTTCTGTTGATAAAGTTCGAACAATAAATGTCCGTCCAGACCGAAAAACCAAATACACAAAAACGGGGCTTCAACATGGTAAAACAAATGCCACTAAAAAGGCAATTGTACAACTGGCGGAAGGTGAAACAATTGATTTATACGCTAATATATAATTAGACATGTCAGTAAGAAAATTAAAACCGATCACACCGGGACAGCGATTTAGAGTAGTTAATGGATTTGACGCCATTACTACTGACAAGCCGGAAAAAAGCCTTTTGGCTCCGAAAAAACGTTCAGGTGGTAGAAACAGTCAAGGAAAAATGACCATGCGCTACAAAGGTGGTGGTCACAAAAAAAGATACCGTATCATAGATTTCAAACGCAACAAAACTGGAATTCCAGGCGAAGTAATGTCTATTGAATACGATCCAAACAGAACGGCATTTATTGCCCTTCTCAACTACCAAGATGGTGAAAAGCGCTATATCATTGCACAAAATGGATTGCAAGTAGGTCAAAAACTATTGTCCGGTAACGAAGGTATTGCTCCAGAAGTAGGGAATGCGATGCCATTGAGCCAAATTCCTTTGGGAACCATTATTTCTTGTATTGAATTGCGTCCAGGGCAAGGTGCTGTAATCGCTCGAAGTGCGGGTTCATTTGCACAACTTATGGCAAGAGATGGGAAATTTGCTTCAGTTAAAATGCCTTCAGGCGAAACGCGTTTGTTGTTATTAGACTGTTATGCAACCATTGGAGTTGTTTCCAATTCGGACCATCAGTTACAAGTTTCTGGTAAAGCCGGTCGCAGTCGTTGGTTGGGCCGACGTCCAAGAACTAGACCTGTTGTGATGAATCCAGTTGATCACCCTATGGGTGGTGGTGAAGGGAAGTCTTCTGGAGGGCACCCTCGTTCAAGAAATGGCATACCAGCCAAAGGCTACAGAACACGTTCTAAGACCAAGGCAAGTAATAAATATATTGTAGAACGTAGAAAGAAATAATATAAGACATGGC
>JBJKXC010000018.1:0-35640 GCA_045561735.1 Flavobacteriaceae bacterium
GACTTAATTATCCACCTACGGACCCTTTAAACCCAATGATTCCGGATAACGCTTGGATCCTCCGTATTACCGCGGCTGCTGGCACGGAGTTAGCCGATCCTTATTCTTACAGTACCGTCAGCTTGGTACACGTACCAAGGTTTCTTCCTGTATAAAAGCAGTTTACAACCCATAGGGCAGTCTTCCTGCACGCGGCATGGCTGGATCAGAGTTGCCTCCATTGTCCAATATTCCTCACTGCTGCCTCCCGTAGGAGTCTGGTCCGTGTCTCAGTACCAGTGTGGGGGATCCCCCTCTCAGGGCCCCTATCTATCGCAGTCTTGGTGAGCCGTTACCTCACCAACAAACTAATAGAACGCATACTCATCTTATACCGTAACCTTTACTCTAAAAATGATGCCATTTAAAGAGGCTATGGGGGATTAATCTTCATTTCTAAAGGCTATACCCCAGTATAAGGCAGATTGTATACGCGTTACGCACCCGTGCGCCGGTCGTCATCAGAAAAGCAAGCTTTTCTATGTTACCCCTCGACTTGCATGTGTTAAGCCTGCCGCTAGCGTTCATCCTGAGCCAGGATCAAACTCTTCATCGTTATTTTTTAAGCTTCTATGTAATAGAAACTAATTCTAATAACAACTAAAGGTTATTGAAAAGGTCTTCAAAATGGTTTATTCTCTAACAAAATAAATCGTTTCCAATTTATTTTTTACGCTGTCAATCAATATGTTTAATGAACTTAAATTTCTTAAAAAACTCTTTGCTAAAAAGCAAGAGCGGGTGCAAATATAAAATCCTTTTTTTAACCACCCAAAGCTTTTTGATTTATTTTTAAAAAATTACTTTAATTTTCAATAAACTTTTGGATTGTAATATGTGCAATAAATCACAAAGCGGATGCAAATATAAACCCCTTTTAGTTTACTAACAACCCTAAATCTATTAATTTTTCAAAAAAATAAAACCGTTTTTTTTTACTTATTTTTAATTAAGCAATTGAATGAAATTCATTTCTAAATAATAAGCTGAAAATCAACAAATTAAATTCATTGTATTTTCACTTTGAAAGAGGAAAAATAACAGAACACAAAAACAGTATTGTTTTAAAAGGGATATAAACTTATATTTGTCCACTATATATAGTTCAACTATGATTCATATTACACTACCAGACGGCAGTATTCGTGCTTACAATGAAGCATTGACTGTCATGGATGTTGCAAAAGACATCAGCGAAGGATTTGCACGGAATGTGATTTCTGCAGAGTTTAACGGAATTGTAGTTGAAACCACCACCATTCTTGAGTCTAATGGCAATTTAATTTTATTTACATGGAAAGATAGAGATGGGAAAAAGGCGTTCTGGCATTCTACATCCCACGTTTTAGCGCAAGCATTGGAAGAACTTTACCCGGGACTTAAACTAACCATCGGACCGGCCATTGAAAATGGATTTTACTATGACATAGATTTATGTGAACATACTTTGTCGGAAAACGATTTTGGAGCTATTGAGGATAAAATGCTTGAAATAGCAAGAGGAAAACATAGTTTCAGAATGCGAAATGTTTCTAAAAATGATGCTATAAAAAAATACAAAGAAGAGAATAATAAATATAAGTTAGAATTAATTGAAAATCTTAAGGACGGGGACATAACCTTTTGCGATCATGCTTCATTTACAGACTTGTGTCGTGGAGGTCACATCCCAAATACAGGAATCATCAAGGCTGTAAAACTGTTGAATGTTGCTGGTGCATACTGGCGTGGTGATGAAAATAACAAACAACTAACTCGTGTTTATGGAATTTCCTTCCCCAAACAAAAAGATTTAAATGAATATTTAGCACTTTTAGAAGAAGCCAAAAAACGAGACCACCGTAAATTAGGAAAGCAGTTAGAATTGTTTATGTTTTCGAAAAGAGTAGGACAAGGACTTCCTTTGTGGTTGCCCGCTGGAGCAGCCTTACGTTCTCGGTTAGAAAATTTTCTAAAAAAAGCACAAGTGAAGGCGGGATACGAAATGGTATCAACTCCACACATCGGCCAAAAGGAATTGTATGTTACATCTGGGCACTACGATAAATACGGTGAAGATAGTTTTCAACCGATTGAAACTCCAAAAGCAGAAGAGGAATTTTTATTAAAACCGATGAACTGCCCCCACCACTGTGAAATCTACAATTTTAAGCCCTACAGTTATAAAGAACTACCAAAGCGTTACGCGGAATTTGGAACAGTCTATAGATATGAACAAAGTGGAGAATTGCATGGACTAACACGTGTTCGCGGATTCACTCAAGACGATGCCCATATCTTTTGTACCCCAGAACAATTAAACAAAGAATTTAAAAATGTGATTGATCTGGTATTGTATGTATTCAGGTCCTTAGGGTTTGAAAGCTTTACAGCGCAAGTTTCGCTAAGAGATCCTGAAACACCTGAAAAATACATTGGATGCGTTGACAATTGGGATAGAGCGGAGCAAGCCATCATCAATGCCGCTGAAGAAAAAGAGTTGGATTATGTAATTGAATATGGTGAAGCCGCTTTTTATGGTCCAAAATTAGATTTTATGGTCAAAGATGCACTTGGCAGAAGTTGGCAACTCGGTACCATTCAAGTGGATTACAATTTACCGGAGCGTTTTGATTTAACATACAAAGGAGCTGACAATGAATCTCATCGGCCTATAATGATTCACAGAGCACCCTTTGGAAGTATGGAGCGTTTCGTAGCCATACTGCTTGAACATACCGGTGGAAACTTTCCGCTTTGGCTGATACCAAAGCAGGTTGTCATTCTTACCGTCAGCGAAAAATATGAGAAATACGCCCAAAAAGTTTTAAATTTGTTAGAAAATAACGAAATTCGCGCCCTCATTGATGACAGGAGTGAAACCATAGGTAAAAAAATTCGGGATGCCGAAGTAAAAAAAATACCCTACATGATTGTGATCGGCGAACAAGAAGAAAAATCAGCTACAATATCTGTGCGACAACACGGAGGAAATGACCTCGGAAGTCTCAGCATTGAAGCCTTTAAAGAATTAATTGAAGTCGAAATAGCTAAAACATTAAAACAATTTTAAGTTTAATTAAAAACTCAACGCCATAGCAATACGTAGAAGAAGAAGTAGGGGCCCAATGCGGGTCGTTCAACAAGACAAACATCGAATCAACAGAAAAATTACTGCTGAAGAGTTGCGACTTGTTGGAGACAATGTAGATATTGGAGTTTATAAGCTTTCACAAGCACTGGCCATTGCCAATGAACAAGATCTCGATTTGGTAGAAATTTCTCCAAAAGCGGTACCCCCTGTTTGTAAGGTTTTGGATTACAAAAAGTTTCTTTACGAGCAAAAGAAACGTGAAAAAACATTAAAATCTAAGGCTGCTAAGGTTGTGGTTAAAGAAATACGTTTTGGTCCCAACACAGATGATCATGATTACAACTTCAAGAAAAAACACGCTGAGAAGTTTTTAAAAGAAGGGGCAAAATTAAAAGCATTTGTGTTTTTTAAGGGACGTTCTATAATCTTCAAGGAGAAAGGACAAATTTTGTTGCTGCGTTTAGCACAAGATCTGGAAAAACTTGGAAAAGTAGAGCAGATGCCTAAACTGGAAGGAAAGCGAATGATTATGTTCATCTCGCCAACTAAAAAATAATAGCTAAATAATTATAAAAACTGCATAACATGCCAAAAATGAAAACGAAGTCCAGCGCCAAAAAACGCTTTAAAGTTACAGGCTCTGGTAAAATCAAAAGAAAGCATGCGTTCAAAAGCCATATTCTAACGAAGAAGTCTAAAAAACGTAAGCTTGCCCTCACCCACAGTACTCTGGTACACGAAAGTGATGAGGCTAACATCAAACAACAGTTGCGTTTAAAGTAAATGTAAACTAAGGTAACTTAATTTTAACCATGGAGTTTGGCCAATAAAAGATCCTAAGAATAGCTTTGGGGCGCCAACTACAAAAAACAAACAATATGCCAAGATCAGTAAATTCAGTGGCTAAAAGAGCCCGCAGAAAAAAAGTCCTAAAACAAGCCAAAGGCTATTTTGGGCGCCGCAAAAATGTATGGACCGTTGCAAAAAATGCTGTGGACAAAGCCATGCTTTATGCCTACAGAGACCGAAGAAACAAAAAAAGAACATTTCGAGCCCTTTGGATTGTGCGTATCAACGCCGGTGCCAGACAATACGGAATGTCTTATTCTCAATTTATGGGGAAACTAAAAGCTAACAATATAGACTTAAACCGTAAGGTTTTAGCTGATTTAGCAATGAATGACCCCAAAGCTTTTGAGGCCATCTTAAAAAAAGTAAAATAAGGCGACTGCCTGATTAATAAACTATTATTTGCTACAAAAAAGCCCGTTCATTTGAACGGGCTTTTTTGTATTGTAAACAGCTCTAGGTCTTTTGCTTTTTCTTTTTTGCTGCTGGGAATAATACATTGTTGAGTATCAAGCGATAGCCCGGTGAGGTGGGATGCAATTCCAATTCTGTTTTCGGATCCCCCACCCTATGGGTATAATCTTCAGGATCATGGCCTCCATAAAATGTAAAAAAACCTTTGCCTTTAACGCCGTGAATATAACGCGCTTCACCGTTGATTTTATTTTCTCCCAACACCAAGACATTGGATTTTATTTGGGTTGGATTGTAGGCTGTTGTTTGCCCCATAAACCCCTTCACTAAGGCTGTGTGATTTTGATTGAGCATGGTGGGAATTGGATCCCACTTAGCAGAATAATCCATCAAAGTAAAATAGTCCGAATCTTTGGGAATTCGACGAGTTGATGTCACATCAATGGATGAGAATTCGTAAATATTGGGATCCCGTTCTAAAATAAATTCCTTGAAGGCGAATGTTTTTGAAAAATCAAGTTGGGCTTGGTAGTTAGGAGAAGTACCATCCGAATCAAACATGGGTTCGCATATGTCCAATGCTTGTGCCGACAAGGCAATGTCAAAACTATCTGTAGCACTGCACATGGCAAACATAAATCCACCTCCTAAAACATAATCTTTTATTTTTTGAGCAACTGCTAATTTTTCTTGAGAAACCTTGTCATAACCCAATTGCTTTGCCAAAGCCTCCGCTTCTCTTTGCTGTTCTATATACCATGCGGCATTTCGAAAAGCTCTATAAAATTTACCGTATTGACCTGTAAAATCTTCGTGGTGCAGGTGCAACCAGTCATAAGCCAGTAAAGCATCGTTAAGAACTTCAGTGTCATATATAACATCGTAGGGAATCTCTGCATAAGTCAAAACCAAAGTCACAGCATCGTCCCAGGGCTGTTTTCCAATTGGTGAATAGACAGCGACTCGAGGCGCTTTTTCTAATACGATTGCCTCCATATTTTGACTTGGACTGCTGATGTCTTGAAGGATTTCAGCAGCCTTGACATCACTAATTAGTTCATATGAAACACCTCTAATATGGCATTCTTTAGTGGTGTTCTCAGAATTGGGCAATAAAAAAGCACCACCTCTGTAATTTAATAACCATTTGATGTTTTGGTTCTGATTTAAAACCCAATAGGCAATCCCATAAGACTTTAAATGATTATCTTGAGACTCTGCATCCATGGGTATTAGTATATAAGTTGCAAAACCTTTTAGGGAAATTGACAATAAAAAAATTACAAAAAAGAATTTATGACGCATTTTAAAGGACTTGACTAGTGCTATTAGTAAGGGGTGTCATCACTTGGAGGGCCAAAGGCATCATTAGGATCAACCTGCATGGATGGATCGTCTGAAAAAGTATCGTCGTTAGCAGCTGCATTCATTTTTGAATGGTATTCGGCATCAAAGGGAGAGTCAAAGTTATCTAAATTATCAAATTTACCAAGGTGACCAATAAATTTTAAACGGATGCTATCGAGCCCACCATTTCTGTGTTTTGCAATTATAAATTCCGCTTGACCCTCACATGGTGTGTGCTCTTCATCATCCCATTCATCTATTTTATAGTACTCTGGCCTGTAAATAAAAGATACAATATCAGCATCCTGTTCAATCGCTCCAGATTCACGTAAATCAGAAAGTAGCGGACGCTTACTGCCCCCTCTCGTTTCAACGGCTCTAGAAAGCTGTGATAAAGCAATGACAGGAACACTAAGTTCTTTAGCAAGGGCCTTGAGGTTTCTAGAGATCATGGAAATTTCTTGCTCGCGATTCCCTGATTTCTGACTACCTCCGGCAGTCATTAATTGCAAATAATCAACAACAATAAGTTTGATGCCATTTTGAGAGGACAATCGTCTGGCTTTTGCTCGTAAATCAAAAATGGATAACGAGGGTGTATCATCAATATAAAGCGGGGCTTTTTCAAGGGATTTTACTTTGACATTCAATTGTTCCCATTCGTGTTTTTCAAGCTTTCCAGTTCTTAATTTATCCGAGCTCAAACCTGTTTCAGATGAAATTAAACGCGTAATCAACTGAACTGAAGACATTTCTAGAGAAAAGAATGCAACAGGAATATTTTGATTCACCGCAATATTTCGTGCCATTGAAAGGGTGAGAGCTGTCTTCCCCATCCCAGGTCTGGCCGCTACAATAATGAGATCACTTTCTTGCCAACCTGATGTCAATTTATCTACTTTATCAAAGCCCGATGGAATTCCGCTGAGCCCTTCTTTATTGGAAATTTCTTCAATTTTTTTCTTAGCTTGAAATACCAAATCTTGGGCAGTTTCCGTAGATTTCTTGATATTGCCTTGGGTAACATCATATAATTTTGATTCTGCTTTGTCTAAAAGATCGAAGACATCCTTGGTTTCATCAAATGAATCTTCAATAATTTCATTGGAAATTTTAATCAGGCTACGCTGAATAAACTTCTGCAAAATTATACGTGCGTGAAACTCGATGTGAGCGGAAGAAGATACCTTTTGCGTGAGCCCTATCAAATAAAAATCTCCGCCTACGATATCTAATTTTTGATTTTTTCTAAGTTGTGCTGAAACCGTTAACAAATCTATTGGCTGACTGTCCTCAAAAAGTTGTAGTATGGCCTCAAATATGAATTGATGCCCATCTTTGTAAAAGGAATCAATACTTAATATATCAATAACCTCATCGACGCCTTTTTTATCAATCATCATGGCCCCCAAGACAACCTCTTCTAGATCAACAGCTTGAGGTGGGAGTTTTCCTTTTTCAAGACTGATAACATTGGAATGTGTTGATTGAATACCTTTATATGGTTCTGGCTGTTTCATTACCACTAAAGTAAGTAAAATTGAATCTATTTTTAGAAATTAGGACTTGAAAATACAAAACAAGCAATGTTAATAAGTTAGAGTAAATTGTTAACAAGGTAAAAAAAACCGAACAGCACGCTTAGTTTTTTTTAATTCTTCGAATGGTAGTAAAGTTTAATCGTTGTAAACACCCATTTGAGCATACTTATCCATGCGCTGATCTACCAAAGCTTTTGGTGATAAGTTTTTTAATTCTTCGTAACATTTCAAAATCGCATTTTGAGTGGCTGTAAAGGTTTTTTCTGGATTTTTGTGGGCACCTCCGAGGGGTTCTTTTATGATTTCATCTACCAATTTCATGCGCTTCATGTCTTTTGCTGTCAACTTAAGCGCTTCAGCTGCTTGCTCTTTGTATTCCCAGCTGCGCCATAAAATTGAAGAACAAGACTCAGGAGATATCACAGAATACCAGGTATTTTCAAGCATTAAAACACGATCTCCAACGCCGATTCCCAAAGCACCACCAGAAGCACCTTCACCAATAATAACGGTTATTATAGGAACTTTCAAGCGGGTCATTTCCAATATATTCCTAGCGATGGCCTCACCCTGACCCCTTTCCTCAGCTTCAAGTCCTGGATAAGCGCCCGGAGTGTCGATGAGTGTAACCACAGGAATTCCAAATTTTTCTGCCGATTTCATCAAGCGTAGGGCTTTACGATAGCCTTCTGGATTCGCCATACCAAAATTTCGATACTGTCGTGTTTTAGTGTTAAAGCCTTTCTGTTGCCCTATAAACATAAAACTTTGATCTCCAATTTTACCCAAACCACCAACCATGGCTTTATCATCTTTAAAATTTCGATCGCCATGAAGCTCTAAAAAGGAATCTTTGAATATGGCATTAATGTAATCTAAAGTATAAGGCCTGTTAGGATGACGGGAGAGCTGGACGCGTTGCCAAGGAGTTAAATTTTTATAGATTTCTTTTTTAGTGATTTCAAGTTTATTTTGAATTTGTTTGCAAGCCTCGGTAACATCGACATTACTTTCATCTCCAATAACTTGACATTTTTGTAGTTGATCCTCTAGCTCTTTAATTGGTAATTCGAATTCTAAATATTCCATGAGGAAATCTGTATCGGTTAGTTTGTACTACAAATATAGGAACTTTAAATTTTTTGATTCATGTTAAAAGTTAAATTTTACCTATTTTATGCTTGACCCAAGCGTTCATTATTACAGTGCATATTACTAAGGCAGCACCTATATAAAAAATAGGTTGCATGACCTCACTTTGAGGGAATAACACAAGGGCTAAGAAAATTCCATAAATGGGTTCAAGATTATAGCTTAAAACTACAGAATAAGGGCTGATATAACGCATAACATATACTGAAGCAATAAAGGCATAAGCCGTACAAACAGATGCTAAAATCCCAAGGTAGAACCAATCGGCTATTGATAATTTAAAAAATGACGCATCAAAGCCATCATTTGAAAAGGCTATAAAAAGGGAGATGAAAAACACGCCACTAATAAATTCATAAAAAGAAATTGTTGAAGCATTGTGGTGCGCCACAAATTTACCGTTGATTACCGCAAAAAGAGATGAAAAAAGGGCCGATGCAATTCCCAAACAAATTCCCATTAGGTACTTAATTTCAGTCTGCATGATTATAAAAACTCCAGCGATCACTAAGAGGCCAAATATAATTTCGTAGGGGATTATTTTGCGTCTATAGAAAATGGGTTCTATCAGAGATGCAAAAAAAGCACCAGTTGAGAACATAGCGAGGGTTAAAGAAATATTGGAAACTTTAATCGCAGCAAAAAACGTAATCCAATGCAAGGCAATGATAATACCCGCTAAAAAAAACTTCAGTATGGATTTAAGTGGAACTACGAGTGAAATTTTTTTAATTTTAATAAATCCAAACATTAAAACGCCTGCGATAAGCATGCGGTACCAAACCAAAGGGATGGCCTCCAAGGAAATTAATTCACCTAAAATTGAGGTAAATCCTGCAATAAAAACAAGAAAATGTAAGTGTAATTGATTTTTAAATTTAACGCTTGGCATTGAACAAAAGATAAACTGCTAAAATGCCAAAAATAAAATTAGGAAACCAAACCGCAATAAGTGGTGAAAAGTCTGATTGTTCCGCCATTACGCCGAATACCTTGTCGAAAAACACATAAACCATAGCGATTACAATACCAAAGGCTAAATTTACTCCCATACCACCGCGTCTTTTGATTGAGGATACTGCAACCGCAATAATGGTTAATATATAAACCGATAACGGTAAACTCCACTTTTTATATTGCACTACTTTATACCTATTTATGTTGGAGGAACCACGGGCTTCTTCACGTTCTATAAAATCAGATAGTTCACTAATATTTAAGGTTTCTGCTACATATTTTGGAGGCGTCAAATCCAAAAGATCAAAACCTAATAAAGTATCTATACGCCGCTTAAAAATAAGGGAATCATTGTCTTTGCCTATGTACCTTAGGTAGTAGTTTGATAGACGATAAATACTGTCTTTTTCAATATAACTGATAGCCGTAGCATGAATTTTATATTTTAATTTATTGCCATTAAAATGCTCAAGTGTAAAATTATTACCTCGCATAGATTTGGTGTCAAAATTACTGACATAAATATACTCGTTATCATTTATTTGTTGATGGATGTATTGTGTTTTAACTGCTTTTTTATTTTTTAGGTATTTATAATTGAATTCATTAAAACCTTTACTTGCTTTGGGAGCCGAATACATACCTAGAAATAGAGCAACGATGGCAATAACAGTACAACCAATAAAATATGGCCTTAAAAATCTAAAAAATGAAACCCCAGAGCTCAAAAATGCGATAACTTCTGTATTATTGGCTAATTTTGAGGTAAACCAAATTACAGAAAGAAATAAAAATAAAGGGAAAAGCAGATTCGCAAAATAAATGGTAAAGTTAAGGTAATAAGCTGTCACTTCTTCAAAAGGAACTTTGTTTTCTAAAATTCGATCTATTTTTTCAGCCAAATTAACTGTTATCCCAATTGGAATAAAAAGCATTAACATTAAAAAAAATGTCAATAAATAGCGTTTTAAGATGTACCAATCAAAAATTTTCATAATTTAAAGGCGCTTATCCATTTGAGCAACCATCATTGTTTTCCAAGACAGAAAATCACCAGCTAAAATACGTTTTCTTGCTTCACGAACCAACCAAATATAAAAGCCAAGGTTGTGAATTGTTGCAATTTGTTTACCCAATATCTCATTAACTGAAAACAAATGTCTTAAATAGGCTTTTGAATATTCTGTATCTACCCAAGTAATTGCCATTTCGTCGATGGGTGAAAAATCGTCGGTCCATTTTTTATTTCTAATATTAATCGTACCATGTGCGGTGAATAACATACCGTTTCTAGCATTTCGCGTAGGCATAACGCAATCAAACATGTCAATTCCCAAAGCAATGTTTTCTAAAATATTTATTGGGGTCCCCACCCCCATCAAATAGCGGGGTTTATCTTCGGGCAAAATAGTACAAACCACATCAGTCATAGCATACATTTCTTCTGCGGGCTCCCCGACAGAAAGACCTCCAATAGCGTTACCAACGGCATTTGTATTGGAAATATACTCCGCAGATTGTTGTCTTAAATCTTTGTAAACACTGCCCTGGACGATTGGAAAAAAAGATTGTGAGTAACCGTATTTCAAAGGTAGTTTTTCCAAGTGATTCACACAACGGTCCAACCAACGATGGGTCATGTGCATTGATCGACTAGCATAATTATAATCGCATGGATAAGGGGTACACTCATCAAATGCCATAATAATATCTGCACCAATATTACGTTGAATTTCCATAACATTTTCAGGTGAAAAGAAATGATAACCACCATCAATATGACTTCTAAACTTAACCCCTTCCTCTTTAATTTTTCGATTAGCTGATAAAGAATAGACTTGATAACCACCGGAATCTGTTAAAATATTTCGGTCCCAATTCATGAACTTATGTAAACCGCCCGCTTTTTCTAAAATGTCTATCTGAGGTCGTAAATATAAATGATAAGTGTTTCCTAAAATAATATCGGGTTTAATATCATTTTTGAGTTCGCGTTGATGCACGCCTTTTACAGTACCTGCTGTGCCAACAGGCATGAATATTGGAGTTTCTATAACCCCATGATCCGTAACCATTGTGGCTGCACGTGCTTTTGAATTAATGTCAGTTGTAATTAAATTAAATTTCAAATGAAATGTATAATATTAAATACAAAGTTAGCTTATTAAAATCAATTAATAAGCTGTTATAAATAAGCAAACCAAACCATATAAATTGTTAGTTAAAAATGATAAGTTAAACCTATAAATATTTTGACGCTAAAAAATTAAATTTATTTTTGAAAAACTTATAACTTATAAAGTATGTCCAATCCAGAGCTAGACAGTTTGGTAACTCAAGTTAGGCGTGATATTTTACGCATGGTACATAAAGTTAATTCAGGTCACCCAGGCGGATCTTTAGGATGTACTGAATTTCTTGTTGCCCTATATTCGAAAGTAATGAACCATAAAACAGATTTTGATATGAATGGCCTCAATGAAGATTTATTTTTTCTATCAAATGGTCATATTTCACCTGTTATTTATAGTGTACTTGCCCGAAGTGGCTACTTTCCTGTAGAGGAATTGAATTCATTTCGCCTTTTAGATTCTCGCCTTCAAGGACACCCAACCACTCATGAAGATTTACCTGGTATTCGAATCGCTTCTGGTTCTTTAGGCCAAGGAATGTCTGTGGCCATTGGAGCAGCACAATCAAAGAAACTTAATAAGGATCAGAGCATTGTTTACAGCCTTCATGGAGATGGAGAATTACAAGAAGGGCAAAACTGGGAAGCTATCCTTTACGCCGCTGCAAAAAAAGTAGATAATTTAATTGCGACCATTGATCTCAATGGAAAACAAATTGATGGCGCTACAGATGATGTTTTATTCATGGGAGATTTAAAAGCTAAATTTGAAGCCTTTGACTGGACTGTGATTGAAATTGACAGTGGAAATGACATTGAGGCTATTTTGAAGGGGATGAACGCTGCTAAAAAAGCTACTGCTAAAGGAAAACCCGTTTGTGTTCTTCTTAAGACAATGATGGGAAATGGGGTTGACTTTATGATGCATACACATGCTTGGCACGGGAAGGCCCCTAATGACGAACAGCTAGCTATTGCCCTTAGCCAAAATCCTGAAACATTGGGAGATTATTAATATTCAAAACCATTGCAATGAAAACTTACACCTATACAGAAAAAAAAGATACACGAAGTGGTTTTGGAGCGGGCTTGGCCGAACTTGGAAGAAATAATCCCAATGTAGTGGCTTTGTGTGCTGATCTTGTTGGCTCTCTAAAAATGAATCAGTTTATTGATGAAAACCCTGAGCGGTTTTTTCAAATTGGAATCGCGGAAGCGAACATGATGGGCATTGCTGCTGGATTAACGATTGGAGGTAAAATTCCTTTCACAGGAACTTTTGCAAATTTCTCAACAGGTCGTGTTTACGATCAAATCAGACAATCCATTGCATACTCTGGAAAAAATGTTAAAATTTGCGCTTCTCACGCAGGTTTGACATTGGGAGAGGATGGAGCTACCCATCAAATTTTAGAAGATATTGGTCTTATGAAAATGTTGCCTGGAATGGTGGTAATTAATCCATGTGATTATAATCAAACAAAAGCTGCAACAATAGCCATCGCAGATTATATAGGACCTGTATACTTAAGGTTTGGTCGCCCCTCAGTTCCTGTTTTTACACCTGAAGACCAAGTCTTTGAAATAGGAAAAGCCATTAAACTGACCGAAGGGACTGATGTGACCATTGTGGCTACGGGCCATTTGGTTTGGGAGGCATTAGAAGCCTCAAAAGTATTAGATGCCAAAGGAATTTCGGCGGAAGTCATCAACATTCACACCATTAAACCTTTAGATGAAACTGCAATTTTAAAATCGGTCTCAAAAACAGGCTGTATAGTAACGGCAGAAGAACACAATTATTATGGTGGATTGGGTGAAAGTATCTCAAGAATCCTTGGGCTTAATAGACCCTCACCTCAGGAGTTTATTGCTACCAATGATACCTTTGGAGAATCTGGAACTCCTGAGCAGCTTATGAGAAAATACGGCTTGGATAGCATGACAATTGTTCAAAAAGTTCAAAAAGTAATTACCAGAAAATAGATTCTAATTTTTGAAAATAAATATGGGTTTAAGCCTGTATTTTTGTTACATACCAATTCTAGTTGTCAAGAGTTCCTGTGTCATCAGCATCTAGATAATTGGGAATTCCATTGCCATTGGTATCTTCAAGAGTAATGAGTTTGACCGAAAAAGTACCATCATCAGCAGATACCAATGGAGTGAAAAATTGATCTGAACCCAAAGGTTCAAATGCTTGCATTTGGTCACCCAGGCCTTCAACACTACTGTCAGTTAAATCAATAGCAATTACCTCTCTGTAAGTACTAAAACCGTCTCCGTCATCATCAGTATCTAAAAAATTACTGATCAAATTAGCATCGGTATCATCACTGTAGATGTCCAAATCAGCATCCAAATCTTCCATAAAACTAGGGATATAATCATTGTCATGATCCATGACTTTATATTGTTGTAATTCAAATTTAAAAATCAAACATGAATAGGTGGGAATTCCAGGACTAGAAGAGTTGAAATAAGCCAATCCTGAGGGCAAAAACATGACACCAATACCATAGTTATCAAAACGCACGGTTCCATCACTATTGGTCACATAGCCATCAGATGATTTAAATTGTGGTAAAACTCGATTCCATCCTACTATTACATTAGACAAATCAAAATCCAAGGATGATATGGATGCATCAAAAGAGGTGTTATTGGTCAAAAAGCCCTCATAATTGACCCGAACTTGATCTGTGAAATGTGGGTGCTCTCCTTGCCCCTGTTCAATGTTTAAAATATAATAAGTATAATCAATTTCTCTATAGACAGTTTGCCTTTCCTCTACTGCATTAATCAAAAGAGTGGCGTCTGAAGGAAGTGTTTCACCTTCAACGAGTTCGGTAATTTCAATGTCTGAAATTTGAGGATAAGAAGATAAAGCTTCAAGATCGCCAGAATTAAAATAATGATTGTTTAAATAATTTTGTAGGGTATCCATGTCGCTCAATTGTTGATCTGCACGATCCCTTGGCGGAATTACTTCAGCTTGTGTTTCTTCTTTCTCGCAAGTATAGATAACTAAAGAAAAAATGGACAAAAGAAAGGCGTAAAATTTAATTTTCATAATTATGTATTTGGTGCTGCAAGATACAATATTATAGTATTTTTGCAGAAAACACTCTAACGGTTTTAATAAAAAATGAGAATCGATAAATTTTTATGGTGTGTTCGTTATTTTAAAACGCGAAGTTTGGCAACAAATGCCTGTAAAAAAGGTATGGTTAAAGTCAATAATCAAGTGGTTAAGGCGAGTAGGGAAGTTTATCCTAATGAAAAAATAACTGTTAGGATTAAGCAAGTCAACTACCGATTCATAATTATAAAAATACCTAAAGGTAGAATTGGAGCCAAGCTACTTGATATTTACAGAAGTGATAACACACCAAAGTCTGAATTTGAAGCCCAAGTGCTTTTGAAGTATTCGAAAGATTATTATATAACTAAAGGTAAAGGACGTCCAACCAAAAAAAGTAGAAGAGATATTGAAGATTATTTAGATTTTGATAACAATTAAACAAAAACTATAGAATGTCTTTTTTATATTTGAAAAAATTATCCTAATGGCCTTATCACAAAATTGCATTCTTAATAATGAAGAAATCAATCACAAAATCCGTAGAATTGCCTATCAAATTTACGAATCAAACGTAGATGAAAAAGAAGTAATTTTGGCAGGCATTCAAAGTAATGGTTACTTTTTGGCACAGAAAATCAAAACCAAATTGGAGGAGATTTCCCAAATTAAAGGAACTTTGTGTTCGGTAAAAATAAACAAAAAAAATCCACACAGTTTGATTGAAACATCTTTAACTCCAGAACAATATACCGAGAAGTCATTGGTACTAATCGACGATGTTTTACATTCTGGTACTACCCTTATTTATGGTGTTAAACACTTCCTCGAAACCCCATTAAAACAATTCAAAACTGCGGTTCTTGTGAATAGAAATCACAAAAAATACCCAGTTAAGGCAGATTTTAAGGGAATTTCACTTTCAACTTCACTAAATGAGCATGTTAATGTCATTTTTAAAGATAACAAGGCAAAAGTTATATTAATTTAAAGCTTGGTGTATTTTTTTAACAACTTCATCTATTTGGATTAAACTCACCTCAACAGTAAATTCAGCTTGGGTGTAGAATACTGAGCGTTCAAAAAGATGCTTAGCAATAAAATCAGAAAGTTTTTCGTCAGGAATATTGGCAATTATTGGCCGATTAGATTTTTCAGTAATCAAGCGCATAGTTAAGGATTTTACTGAGGCTTTAAGGTATACAGTAAAAACATTGGAATTACTCAATAAATACGGAAGTATATCTCCATAACAGGGTGTACCCCCACCCAAGGCCAAAACCAAATTAGAATGTGATTTGCAAATTTCAAATACAGCTTTTCTCTCGATTTGACGAAATTCAAGTGCACTTTTGGTTTCAAATAGATTTAATATAGAGGTTGCATGCTGATTTTCAATATAGCAATCAAGGTCTAAAAACGTAAAGTTTAATCGATTTGCCAATGGTTTTCCAACGGATGATTTACCTGAACCCATATATCCCAAAAGAACAACAATCATATATAATTTTTAGTTATTAAAAGTGCCCGAATAACAAGACAAAAAAACGAAAAAATATTGAAAGAAAAATATTGTATTATTAATTAAAGACTTTATCTTTGCAGCCGCTATAATACAAATCACAATGACTTGGTAGCTCAGTTGGTAGAGCATCTCCCTTTTAAGGAGAGGGTCCTGGGTTCGAGCCCCAGCCAAGTCACTAAAAGTTAAGCCTGATCTTAACTTTTTTTTCAAAATCAAATGCGCACGTGGCGGAATTGGTAGACGCGTTAGCTTGAGGGGCTAGTGGGAGTTATTCCCGTGGAAGTTCGAGTCTTCTCGTGCGCACATTTTTTTAAAATATTTATTTTTGTTTTTTTATTTAATACCAAATCTTTTAAATATAATTAATATCACTCAAGCTGTCTAAAGCATCAAGACACGGGCAAATATTTAAAATTTAGTTAAAGATTTGTAAAAAACATCAGCGATGGCTTCCCAGACAGTTCTTTTCGCTAATTTAGTAATCTAATGAAAAAGTCTATACAAATCATAGGTTCAGGATTTTCATCCCTCTCAGCCGCTTGTTACTTAGCAAAATCTGGACATAAAGTCTCAATTTTTGAAAAAAATAGTGTTGTAGGAGGTCGCGCAGGACAATTAAAAAAAGAAGGCTTCACCTTTGATATCGGCCCCTCTTGGTATTGGATGCCAGATGTTTTTGATCGTTTTTTTAAGGACTTTGGAAAAAAGACTTCTGATTACTACAAAATTGATAAGTTAGACCCAGCTTATCGAATATTTTTTGAAGATGAAATTTTGACTATCGGAGACTCAATGAAAAAAATCTGCGGGGAATTTGAACGAATTGAAAAAGGAAGTGGAACTAAACTTAAAGCGTTTATCAGAAAAGCCCAAGATAACTATAAGATTGCAGTCAACAAAATTCTATACAAATCACCAGGAATCTCCCCAAAAGAGCTAGTTACAAAAGATACTATCCTTAGGGTTGATCGGTTTTTTAAATCAATCAGCCAAGAAGTTAGAAAAAATTTTAACAATCCAAAACTTATATCGACACTAGAGTTTCCTTCTTTATTTCTAGGAGCCAAACCTAGTAAAACACCTTCGTTTTTTAGTTTTATGAATTTTGCAGACTTTGGATTAGGAACATGGCACCCAAGAGGGGGTATGTATGAAATTATCAAAGGTATGGAATCATTGGCAATTGAACTCGGAGTCAAAATACATACTAACTCCAAAATTGATAAAATAGTTGTTGAAAACAATACTGTAGTAGGAGTTCAAACAAAAGGTAGTTTAATTAAATCAGACATCGTTGTCAGCGGCGCAGATTACCACCATTCTGAGACCCTTTTAGACAATAAATACCGCCAATATTCAGAAACTTATTGGAACAAAAAAGTATTTGCACCATCCTCATTGCTTTTTTACATTGGGCTCAATAAAAAAATAAAAAATGTAAAGCATCACAATCTGTTCTTTGATGCTAATTTTGAAACACATGCTGAAGAAATTTATGATAATCCCAAATGGCCAAGTCGTCCATTATTTTATGTAAATATTCCATCAAAAACAGATTCATCCATGGCTCCAGAAAGATGTGATGCGATGTTTATTTTAATACCCATTGCTCCAGGACTGGAAGATACCACTACAATGAGAAATTATTACTTCGGAAAAGTTATTAAAAGATTTGAAGAAAAAACAGAACAATCAATTCAAAATAATATTATATTTAAAGAATCATTTTGTATCGAAGATTTCAAGTCAGAATATAATTCGTACAAAGGAAATGCCTACGGTATGGCAATGACATTATTGCAAACCGCTTTTTTAAGGCCTAAATTAAAAAGTAAAAAAGTTAAAAATTTGTATTTTACTGGACAATTGACTGTTCCTGGGCCTGGGGTGCCGCCCTCCCTAATCTCAGGAAAACTTACTTCAAAACTTATTCAAAAAGTTTTTTAGGAAATTGTATGGCGGACTAAAATCTAAGATTATGAAATCTATTTTTGACCTTGTATCAAAAGACTGTAGTAAAATTGTTACCAAAACCTACAGTACATCTTTCACAATGGCAACCAAAATGCTATCCAGTTCCATACGACAAGATATTTATAATATTTATGGTTTTGTCAGATTGGCTGATGAAATTGTAGATTCATTTCACGAATACCCAAAAGAGGAACTGTTTGCCAAATTTGTATCGGATTTTAATATAGCACTTCAAAATAAAATTAGCATAAACCCAATTCTGAATGCTTTTCAATATACCTATCACAAATGCAATATTGATCGTCAGCTTGTAGATGCCTTTATGGATTCTATGAGACTGGATTTACATAAATCAACTTACAAAACAGAAAAAGAATATAAAAATTATATTTATGGCTCTGCAGATGTCGTTGGTCTTATGTGCCTAAAAGTTTTTGTTAATGGAAATCAAGAAAAATACAACAGCTTAAAAGATTTTGCAATGGCACTAGGCTCCGCGTTTCAAAAAGTTAATTTTCTTAGGGATCTAAAAGCAGATTACGAAGGTTTAAACCGAACCTATTTCCCAAATACAGACTTAGAAAACCTTGATGAAGTATCAAAAAAACAAATCATTGATGATATTGAAAATGATTTTTCTGAAGGTCTTAAAGGAATTAAAATGTTGCCATTAGAAGCCAAATTTGGCGTATTTATGGCCTATCGTTATTACAACCAATTGCTTAAAAAATTAAAGAAAACGCCTGCACTCGAAATAAAAAACACACGCATAAGGGTAGCCAACTACAAAAAGATTGAATTATTGACCCGTAGTTATGTAAAATATCATCTCAATTTATTATAGGCTATGATCA
The DNA here is from genome assembly GCA_045561735.1 of Flavobacteriaceae bacterium. GTDB lineage: Bacteria > Bacteroidota > Bacteroidia > Flavobacteriales > Flavobacteriaceae > UBA3537. The sequence goes on from JBJKXC010000018.1 coordinate 18,939, forward strand.
TAAACACAATACTTTGGATTTTCGTTTTTCTATCAACCTTTTTCATAATGGAATTTATGGCTTGGTTCACTCATAAATATATCATGCATGGGTTTTTGTGGAGCTTGCATAAAGACCACCACCACAAAGATCACGATAGTTGGTTTGAGCGAAATGATACCTTTTTTATTTTTTACGCAGTTGTAAGTATGGGTTGCTTTTACTTATGGAGCTACGAAAGTTTTTGGGCTGGCCTGCCTATTGGATTTGGGATAATGGCGTACGGTGCGACATATTTTATAGTGCATGACATTTTTATACACCAACGTTTTAAAATGTTTCGAAATGCTAATAATTGGTATGCAAAAGGGGTACGTAGGGCTCATAAAATGCATCACAAACATCGTGGGAAAAAAGATGGAGAATGTTTTGGAATGTTAGTTGTTCCTTTTAAATATTTTAGGCAGTAGATTGTGAATTCGCTTTATCTATGGCTGAATATTGGCTCCATTGCAGTTCCGCTTTTATACAGCTTCCATCCAAAATTACAACTTTATAAAAAGTTTCATTGGCTGTTATTGTCCCTAATATTAACCATGTGTATTTTTATTCCTTGGGATATAATTTTTACAATCAATGGCATATGGGGCTTTAATTCTGATTATTTTTTAGGAATTAAAATTTTGAGTCTTCCAATTGAAGAATGGCTCTTTTTTATATGTATCCCCTTTGCTTGTGTATTTACACATTATGCATTGTTACTCTACTTCCCCAATTTAAAGCTGAATAAAGTAGCCACAAAAGACATAAGTATAAGTCTAGTTTTACTGTTATTTATTACGGCTCTCGCCAATTATGAGAAGTGTTATACATTTGTAAATTTTAGCTTAGCAATCCCATTAACATGGCTTGTTTACAAATATAACCCAAAATTACTTCAGCATTTTATACTGACTTTTTTAGTCATGCTTGTTCCCTTTTTTATTGTCAATGGGGTCCTGACAGGCTGTTGGATAGACAATCAAGTCGTTTGGTACAATAATGCAGAGAACTTAGGAATTCGAATGGGAACAATTCCTATTGAGGACAGCATCTACGCTTATTCTATGATTTTGATGAATCTATTCGTATTTGAATACCTCTGCGCAAATTTTAAGAATAAAGAGACTTAGTACGCAAGAAAAACTATAAATTATATTTATTTGGTTGTTTCCTAAAATAAACTTTCAATAATATTTTCAATAGTTACCCCTTCTGCTTCTGCTTTATAATTTTTTATAATCCTGTGACGTAAGACACTTTTGGAAATCGCTTGAACGTCTTCAATATCAACTGAAAACTTACCATTAATAACTGCATGGGTTTTAGCTGCCAAGATTAAATTTTGAGATGCCCGTGGGCCTGCACCCCAGGACGCAAATTCTTGAATTTTTTCTGAAGCTGCAGGGGTATTAGGCCTTGTTTTTGAAATCATTCCAACGGCATATTCAATAACATTATCTGCCACTGGAATTCTGCGAATTAAACTTTGAAAATCTAAAATAGCTTTAGCATCAAAGATAACCTCAACTAGAGATGAATGGGTGGAAGTGGTCTGTTTAACAACAGAAACTTCTTCCTCAAAAGTAGGATACTCAAGATTGATTGCAAACATAAAACGATCTAATTGGGCTTCTGGAAGTGGATAAGTTCCTTCTTGATCGATAGGGTTTTGTGTTGCCAAAACAAAATAAGGTGAATCTAATTCATAATGTTTTCCAGCAATTGTGACCGAGCGTTCCTGCATGGCTTCCAAAAGTGCTGCTTGGGTTTTTGGAGGGGTACGATTGATTTCATCTGCTAAAACAATATTTGAAAAAACGGGGCCTTTGATAAAATTAAAATTCCTGTCGTTGTCAAGAATTTCGCTACCAAGAATATCTGAGGGCATTAAATCTGGTGTGAATTGAATTCGTTTAAAGTCTAAACCTAAGGCTTTGGCAATTGTATTTACCATGAGGGTCTTTGCCAAACCAGGTACACCTATCAACAATACATGACCACCTGAAAAAATAGAAATTAAAATTTGTTCAATAACTGCTTCTTGGCCCACTATAACTTTGGCAATTTCTTTCCTTAGCTCATTGTATTGAACCAGATATTTCTCTATGGATTTAACTACAGACATAATTAGTTTTTTATTTTAAACCAATTACTGTTGAATTCACAGTTTCTTAAATCTCCATTAATTTTAATGTAAGTATCCATGATTTTTTCTTCTTGCCAGTTTGATATGGTTTTTAGCTGTTTTTCTTGTAGAGCAAGAGCCTTTATTTTGAGGTAATCCTTAGCGAATTCAGCTTCGTGCTCGTCCGTACGTTGTGTTACAGTTAAAATTTTAAACTTTAGGGGGTTCACACGGTCTTCATCTTGATAAATAGGACTAACCTCATTATCCTTCAATTTTTCAATTTGAGCATACAGCTCTGGATCCATTTTTGTGAGTTCAAAATTGTAGTCTTGAGTTTCAGGATTTCGAAGGAGTCCACCGTCGAATTTAGTTTCTTTCTCATCACTAGCTTCAATGGCCGCTTGAGCAAATGAAACGTCACCTGCTATAATGCTTTGCCGTACTTTTTCAAGTTTTTCTTTCGCAACATTAATTGCATCCTTTGTCAATTTGGGTCGCAATAAAATGTGACGAATATCATATTCCTGACCTCGAACTTTTTCCAATAGGATGATATGATAGCCAAAATCTGTTTTAAAGGGCTCAGAAATATCTCCTTCTTCTAATGAAAAGGCAACTTCTCTAAACTCCTTGGTCATTCTGGGACGTTTTTTATTAAGTGTGTACTTACCACCTGAACGCTTAGAACCAGGATCTTCACTATAGAGTACCGCTTTAGTAGTAAAACTACTACCATTCTTTAAGACATCATCTCTGAACTCTTGCAAACGGTTGATGACTTTATCAGTTTCTGCTTTACTTGTTTCAGGAACCACAACAATTTGAGCAACTCTAAGTTCTGTTCCAAAGAGAGGACGTTCCTCTTTAGGAATTACATTAAAAAATTGCCGAACTTCCTCAGGCGTAACTTCAATTTCCTCGACAACCTTTTGTTGCATTTTGGAAGCCATTTGACCATTTTTATTGATTTCATACATTTCATCTCTAAGTTGTTGTTCTGAAGTCTTGTTGTAATAAGCAATTAACTTGTCCATAGACCCAATTTGTTCTGCAAACCCCTCTAATTGTTGGTCCACATAAGATCTAATTTCAATATCATTAACTTCAATACTATCTTGAATGGCGTGATGGATATAGAGTTTATCTTCTAATAATTTTCCAAAAAGCTGACAGCGAGAAATGTCTTGTGTAGACACACCGCTTGCTTCTAATTGTGCAAATTGTTTGTCTATGTCAGAGTCTAAGATTACGAAATCACCAACTACAGCTGCTACGCCATCAACCTTTACTAAGTCAGTAGAATCTCTAAATTTTTCAACGATAACTTCCTCTTTTTGGTCTTCAATAATTTCTTGTGCATGAACCGAGCTAAGGATTAAAAATCCAAACGCAAAAAGACATATTAAGAACTTATTCATAAATTTCAAATTTTTTATTTTTAATAGCGTCATCAACAATCTCACTTTTTAACTGATTGACAAGCTTTAACTTGCGCTTGTTTATAATAATCTGCCTCAAAGTGGGTAAAGCATAAGCCATTGGCGCTTGACTACCAATTTCAAGCAGATCCTTAACTTCCATCAAATATAACCCTAATGAATCTTTGAGTTGTATAAAATTTATTTTTTTTAATAAAACTTTATTAAATCCTTTTTTGAGAGGCTTGATTTTTGAAACAACTTGGCTAGACTTAATCCAGACAGAGTCGTTTAAGAAAAATGAATTGAATTGCAGTGAAATAGTATCCAAAACAGTACGGTCTTCCGCATTGTATCTTCTAAAACGTCGTTTAATATCATTAGAGTTGGGGAGGTTTTTATCGTGGTTTATATAGCGAAGCTTGACCAAATCTTCCTTTAAAACAAACAATTCCTTATTTTGATTATAAACTTCCTCAAGTTCTTGATTGGTGATGATCGTATCTAAATTTTGTTTGACCAAGGCTTCCAGGTAGGCAGAAGTATATAAATCACTTTTATACTGTTGCACTAAAATTTCGAATTCACTTTGTTGCGCCGCCTCTAAGTTGATTCTTGCGCCATCCTGTAGCAATTGTTCTGTAGCCCAATTGTATATGACATTTTGAATTTGTATTAAACTATCTTGATGGGACAGACCTTCAAATAAAGCGGCATCAATGTCATCAAAAGATAAAAAACTGCTATTAACACGAGCGATTGAATTCTGGCCACTAGGCTTCAAAGTTAGATCACAGCCAAAAATAAGTAGAAAACATAAACTAAAGAGTCTCAAAATTTTTATTCGTTTTTAATACTTTTTTTCAAGTCATTAAGTATCTCCTCATTGACAAAAATGGGATATTTATTTTTTAATGTTTCAAGCCATTCGGACTCTAAAACATTTTGATAATTGGAAATAACAGCGCCCTTTGCATCCTCAAATGAGAGTAATTGTGGCTTTTCAATATTACTAATGTTCAGTAAAACACAGCTGTCTCCCAAGCTAAAGATATCAGATATTCCTTTACTAAAGACCATATTTTTGGGAATTAACGGGTTGTCAATCTCAAAATCGCCACTACTAAAAATTAGAGATTGATCAACTTTGTTTAATTTTTGAGAGATGGCTTCAGTTGACAGTCCTTGAATCCATAATTTTTTGACTGCCTTCAATTTCTTTTTTTTATTTGAACGTGCAATGGTAGCTGTAATTTTGCTGTTTGACTTAAATTTAGAAGTATTTTCGTTGTAATATGATTTTAAACCAATTGAATCTAATTGAGCGCCTTTCCAAATTTTGTTTTCCATGATGTCAAATAACAGCAGTCCTTCTTCATATTCTTTTAAAACATTAGCATAATCTTCATTTTCATTAATTAGGTTATTTTTCTTGTACTGGAAAAGGTTGTTCTCGAGAAAAAGTGCGTATTGCTTTGAAATGAATTCTAATTTATTAGTTGAAACGTTGAAGGAACGCTTATTTTTATTTAATAAATCTAAAAAGTCTTTGTATGTAAATTCTTGAGATTCTATTTTTAAAAAAACTTGTGGTTCAATGGAAGCCTCGACTATCCAAGTGTCATCAGCATCATTTATTTCAATCAATGCAGCAAGTGATTCTAGACTCGGTTGGCTAATCTTGTACTGTTGTTTTAACTTTTTTAGCATCTTTTGACGAATGATCTTAGAACGTGCATCCCTCTTGACTTTCTGTTCTATATCAAGTTTTATTTTTTCATAGGGCTCAACTGGGGTTTTTGAAATAAGCTTTAAAATATGCCAACCAAATTGCGTTTGTATGGGCTTAGAAATATCACCCATATCTTTTAACCCAAAAGCAGTGTTAATAAAAATTTCAGACCTAATATCCCCAGATTTGAAAGGGTTCATCACACCACCCTTGGCTGCAGAACTTTTATCATCTGAAAACTGCTTGGCCAGGCTATCAAAAGAATCCCCTTCTTGGATTGACCTGTAAATTTCTTTTATTCTATTCTCTGGAACCAATGTACTATCTCTTTGAGTATTGGCAATCATAATATGCGCAACCTGAACTTTACCTTTTGAGGGTCTTTTATCCAGTATCTTAACGACGTGATATCCGAATTGGGTCTTAAAAGGCTGTGAAGTTTGTCCTAATGGCGTATTGAAAGCAGCATTTTCAAAATCATAAACCATCTTGAAAGCTGAAAAATAGCCCAAATCTTCAACGAAAATAGATTTACCATCGTGTAATGCGGTACGAAGACTTTTGAAATCTTCATTAACCATGCGAGGTCTCAACGCTTGAATTTTCTTATAAGCAGCCAGCGAATCTTGGCCAGGCTGAATACGCACCAAGATGTGTTGGGCCTTTACTTCGTTGGCAGTGCGATTATAAGCCTCTTTTACAAGGGTTTCTGTAACTTCTTTGTCAGAAATATATGTTTTCGAAAGTTGATTTTTATAACTTTCAAATTCTTTCTTGTAACTATCCTTTTGATGGAAACCAAGGGTCCTGGCTTCTTTTAATTTTAATTTATAATTGGTATATAAATCGAGATAGTAATCGATATTTTTTTGACTCTTGTCCTGAACTAAATCGATATTTTTATTGTAAACCCTTAAAAATTCTTTAACTGAAATCGCTTCACCACCTATGCTCATCAAGTTTTCTGAATCAATTGATTGGGCAATGGTAAAATTTAAAGAACCAATAAAAAGATTTAAAATTAGAAAAAATCTGTTCATATCTATTTGATTTTTTGGGATAGCAAACTTATAAAAAATTGAACAATTTGTAATAGTACGAAATGTTGAAATTAAATTATCGAGAATAATTAGGCGCCTCTTTTGTTATCATAACATTATGAGGGTGACTTTCACTAATTCCAGAGGAAGTGATTTTGATAAATTGACTTGTCTCTTTCAGTATATTTATATCCTTAGCTCCGCAATAACCCATACCGGCTCGAATGCCTCCCACAAACTGATGAAGACTCTCAAAAAGTTCCCCTTTGTATGGGACGCGCCCAACAATTCCTTCAGGTACAAGTTTTTTAATATCATCTTCAACATCTTGAAAATATCGGTCCTTACTGCCTTCTTTCATAGCTTCTACAGACCCCATACCCCTGTAGGATTTAAATTTTCGGCCTTCATAAATAATAGTTTCTCCTGGAGATTCTTTGGTCCCGGCTAATAGTGATCCAAGCATAACACAGTCTGCACCCGCTGCCAAGGCCTTTGGAATATCGCCTGTATAGCGTATGCCTCCATCGGCAATAACCGGAATCCCTGATCCTTTAAGCGCTTCGGCCACTTCTAAAATAGCAGAAAACTGTGGAAATCCGACACCAGCAACCACACGTGTTGTACAAATAGAGCCTGGTCCAATACCAACTTTTACTGCATCTGCTCCTGCTTTAACCAAATATTTTGCAGCAGCAGCAGTGGCAATATTTCCAACTACTATATCAAGTTCTGGTAACTTAGCTTTAATGGATTTCAAAACATCGACCACGCCTTTAGTATGGCCATGGGCCGTGTCAATAACAATAGCATCGACTCCAGAGTTAACCAATGCTTGGGTACGTTCCAAAGCATCGCCAGTAACTCCGATAGCAGCAGCTACGCGAAGGCGACCATATTGGTCTTTATTCGAAATCGGTTTTTGGGTGAGCTTTGTAATATCTCTAAAAGTAATCAGACCGATGAGTTTATTATTAGTATCAACTACTGGCAACTTTTCTATTTTATTTTTCTGAAGAATCACCTCGGCTTGTTGAAGCGAAGTTCCTTCAGACGTAACAACTAAATTTTCAGAGGTCATAACCTCTGTAATCGCACGCTGATTGTTTTTTTCAAATCTCAAATCTCTATTGGTAACAATCCCTTTCAAAACGTAATTTTTGTCAACAATTGGAATCCCACCAATGCGGTGTTCCTTCATGCTCTTTTTAGCATCCATAACGATGGCATCTAATTGAAGTGTAACAGGATCTATAATCATACCACTTTCTGCACGTTTTACTTTGCGCACCTCAATGGCTTGCTGTTCTATGGTCATATTCTTGTGTAACACCCCAATACCCCCTTCTCGAGCAATGGCAATGGCCATTGCACTTTCAGTGACGGTATCCATGGCTGCGGAAACGATGGGAACATTGAGTTCAATGTTTTTAGAAAATTTGGTTCTAATGCTGACCTCCCGGGGTAAAACCTCCGAAAAAGCAGGTATCAAAAGAACATCATCATAAGTGAGCCCTTCGCCAATAATTTTAGAAAGATGTGATTGCATTGCAATTAGGTTTAATTGCATGCAAATTTAAGGTTTTTTTACTAATAATTTGTTTTTTATTCGGGAAGAAAAAAATTATAAAATTAACTCATAATTTATATTCGACCGTGAGATAAAAATTTCGAGGAGCAGAAGGAATGATACCTGGACCTGGGTAACCAGTTGCCCGTCTAGTAAAATAAGCATTGTCCAGAAGATTGTTTACACCTGATTCAAACTGAAATACACCCCATTTATAGGAACATCCAAAATCTAAAATATCGTAAGCAGGAATAGCACCAATGACACCACTTAAATTCCCCTCAGTGGCATTGGTAGCATCTGTAAATTGGTCTGATAGATAAGAATACTGAAGATTGGCGGTGAAATCTTTATAAGAAAACTTAAATCCAGTTTTAAAATTAACTCTGGGAACAAACTCTACACGATTTCCAACAATTCCATTGGCTTGACTTTCAGTGTATTTGGAATCAATAAGTGAGGTGTTAAAAAATACATTGGATTTAAGCTTGTTGTTAAAATTAAAAATTTCATTGAGATTAAAATCCAACAGACTTTCAAATCCGAAAATTCTTGCTTTTCCAATATTGCCGCGCTCGGACCGTACATTTCCATCAGGAAAAACTTTCTGTAAAAACCCAATACGGTCATCATAAAGTAATGAGAAGACACTAATGTCAAAGGAAATATAATTTTTGAAAACCCCGCGTGCGCCCACATCCATTGTTGCGCCTTTTTCATCTGTAATATTGGGGTCAATCACAAAGGCTGGGTTGATGACACTGATGTCTGCAAAAGTCACTGACCTATAGTTTTGAGATAAGTTGCCATAAAACTCCATGGAAGTATCGGGTTTATAACTAGCGCCAAGACCCAACAAAACAAAAGAACGTTCACGTGTTTCGTTGTAAAAATCAGTTTCATTTAGGATGACATTGCCTGCACCGTCTAAATTTATGCGTTTGCTATAGCCTTGGCTTTCCGTTTTGATGTACTCCAATCGAAACCCTGGGGTGATTGAAATTTGATCATTTAAGTAAATTAATTGTTCCCCAAAAACAGCGGTGTTAAGATTTGGATAAGTATAATCGGATTGAGCAGGATAATCAATGTATTGTTGTGTTTGAAAACTAAAATTGGGACCGGATCCGCTGCTGCCAGGACCTTGTTGACCTGTATTGTTGGCCTTGTAAAACTTAACGCCCAAAAGCGCTGTAGCATTTTTATTTAACAGTTTGTAGTTGTGAATCAATCGTGACTCAAAACCATAATTTTTAAAATCGCCTTTTATGAGGTCTCGCGCTTCAAAAGAATCTACTTGATCAACTCTATTGGTTCTAAAACCAAGCGCATCTCTGGTCGCATCAAGTCCAAAAAAATTAAAACTGAATTTTGTACTTTCTGAAAATTCATGGGTTACTTTGGCATTGTAAAGCAACCAATTGATGGCAAACCAATTTCTGGATCTATTGCTTTGATAGGGATCACTGTCAAACATTGCATCGTTCAAGCCTCCGGCTTGCTTGGCCAAATAGTTTAAATACGTTATTTCACCGGATATCTCTGTTTTGTCTGAAAGCTTATACACCAATTTTAAATACATATTCCTGGACGAAAAATTAGAGTTGTCTCTAAAACCATCTCCTTCTTTGTAATTAAAAAACGCATAATACCCAAGCTTGTTTTTAGTTCCACTAAGGCTTGTGAAGTTTGTATAAAGATTGTTGCTGCCCAGGGTGTTTCGTGTTTGGACTTCTAACAATTGGTTGGGATTGGGGGCTTTCATTTTAAAATTTACCAAGCCGCCAAACTGGGTGCCATATTGCAGGGAGGCCGCCCCGCGAACAATTTGAATTTCTGAAAGTGCTTCGGAAGCAGGGGTATAATAACTCTCAGGATATCCCAATACATCCGCACTGATATCATAGCCATTTTGACGGGTATTAAAATTTGAGGTTCTGTTGGGATCCAGACCACGGCCGCCAATATTGAGTTGTAGTCCAGCATCGTCATTTTGATAAATATTTAGCCCCGCAATTTGGCTGTATATTTGTCGTGCATTATTGGTGGCAAGATTTGCAAAAATATTATTCATGACGACCACCTCATTTTTTTTACCAGCGTAAATGGCCATTTCTTCTACATCAGCCATGCGTTTGACTGAAAAATATTGTTTTTTTACCACAGCCAGTTCAACAGATGACAACTGCTCTGTAAGTGGTTCCAAAACAACCTTTAACTCAAGATTTTTGGAAGTATTTATGGTTGTTTTAAAAGGTTTGTAGTTATAGGAAAAATAGATCAAATCAAGGCTGTCTTTGTCTGTGACAAAGGCATAAGCGCCTTTGATATCAGTGGTTGTCAGCAATTGCCCAAATCCTGAAAAAATCTCAACAGATTCGATGGGCGTTTCTGTGAATTTATCGAAAACAGTTCCCGAGACTTCGGATTGCCCGAACGAAAAAAGGTTTGAAAGCACTAATAAATAAATAATTTTAAAATCCTTTAATTTCATCTTTAAAAGGTTTAATCCATTGTTTGTGTTTGAACGATTCTTTTTGCATTAGCAAATCGATTTCAGGGTCAATAAATTGCTGATTAGATCTGCCATTGAGCGATACATAGCTTTCCACATATATTCCGATATTTTTATGCCCTTGGCTTTTAAAATGGTCTCCTAAATAATGTGCGTACTCCAAAATCATATCTGGTTGAAAGCTCATTTGTTTGATTTGAAGATCGGTCAAAAAATGACCATTTCTAACATAAAAAGAACGACCAGAGGTTTTATTGACAACTTTAAAATTGGTATAACCTATTTTCTCAACCAACATCACTCTCCAAGAGAATCGATACCCTTCCTCGGCCCAAAATAGTTCCGATGGGTATAAAACATATCTGAAGGGAACCACCATCTGAATGGCAAAAAAAACGCCAAGGGTCCAAAGCCTCCATTTAGGCCGCTTGTAATTAAATTGATTTACATTTTCCATGGACGAAACCTCCAACAAAGAACTCAAGGGCTGAATGATTTTCTTAAGCAATGTAACGATCTTATTGTGGGTCTCGCCCTCAAAAAAGATCAAGGCACTGACGATCATGATGTATGGAAACATGCCTATGGGGAATAAAACGGCTGTAAAAACATGAAAAAAGACCACCATTGCAAAGCCAAAAAGTCTCGTCTTTCTGTAGAACAAAAGAAATGGAATACTGAGATCGTAAAGCATACCGCCCCAACTCATGGCATAATGTACCCACTCTTGTTGCAATAAAGTTTCACCTATTATGGGAATGTCGTATTTGGAAGGCATCCATATTTTGAGTGGCAATGCCTTGAAAAGCCAGTCCGAATTTATTTTTGCAAGGCCGGCATAGAAATAAACGATAACCATTAAGAGTTTTATCGCATCAATAGTCCATTGTGGTATTTCTTTATATTGTTTTTTTCTTAAAAAAACATCCATTGAAAAGCATTTGTTGGCAGGCAAGAAAACAAGTAAAAAACTTAAAATACTTATGAAATAGTAGTGGTTTAAATAGGTTGTTTTTTCTATGAGTTCTATATAGGTAAAACTCAAGAAAAATACTAGGATACTCAACCTATACCACAAACCTATTGTGATGAGAACAGCACATAAAATACAGACAATAAAAAGCAGGTAGGTATAGCTTCCCAAACTCTCAACCCATTCAAAACCATAATATTTGAAATGAAATTTTGGCGCTACATATACGGAATCAATCCAGCCCTTACTCCAGAACCGCAGCATGCTGTAAAGCATCATGAGTCCAAAACAAATTCTAAAAATAGCGAGCTTTGAAGACGCTGTTGACCTTTTTAAATAATTATCAATCTTTAAAATCATTTAAAAAGTATATTTAATATTTAATGATTAAGTTTAGTCACCGTCCGCATCTACATAGTCGGTCGCAATTTGTAAAACAGATAACATGTCTGTTTTTAGAAGAACCGTTCCAGCTTGTATGTTGTCGTAGGTAACGGCCATACCTAAAAAATCGTTATTTAACTGATTTACAAAATTAGAATCCATTCCTTCAATTGATGATTTTCCAAGTTCTAGCTGTGCATTAATGTCGCCGCTCAAGTTAGGCATTTCTTCTGACGCAAAATTATCAAGAAACTGTTTTAAACTAGGATTACCGTTGCCATTGAAAAAGCTTTTAATGGCGTCCATAGCCTCCAGGGCGAGTAATTTACTCACATTTTCGTTGTGATAAGCTTCTACTTTTTCGGGGAAAATATTTCCACCAGAAAAGATTCCGACTGGAATCCCAAATTTATTGGCTCTAAACCCTTTTTCGTAATAGTAAATAAAATCATTTGTCATTTTATTGGCAGATGAAGTTGCTGTATTTTCTACAGATGCAATAAAGCCAGATCGGTAACTGCTCCATTCGCTTTTGACATAATTGGTATTGGAGACCATTCTGTCCATAATTTCTGTCAGGTAGTTAGTGTAATTAGAGTTTGAATTGTAAAGGTTTACTAGTGATGCATCGTCTTCTGCAACACCAAATAAAAGATAATCCATGGCTGGAAAGCCTTGGGCAGAATAATAAGGTGCATTGTCTAAATTTGAAAAGTTCCCAGAGGAGATCAAGGCATCAATATTTTCGGTTGAAGCAGGATAAACATTCATTTTTAAATGGTAGTAAGTTTGCTCTGCAGGGCCAATGTTAAACATTTCAACATGTTGCCATGATTTATAAGCTTCAAGCCATGAAACGCGAGTAGCTTCTAAAGTTTCGGTATTGGGGGTCGCATTAAAGGCGGCAACTGAAGTTTCGAGCGCCGATAACTTATTAGAAAGATTTTGATAATTGGGAATGATAAAATTATCCGCCCAATTGGTAAGCATTTGAGACTTTTGTTCCCATACGGTTTGTGAAGTAGTACTGTCATCAGAGCATCCAATAAATAGTGCAACTGAAATCAAACACAAAAGGCTTATTTTTTTAAACATAGTTCTAGATTAATGAATAAACTAGATGCCTGCAAAGGTAATTACAGGCAACTAGTTATTTGTTATAAAAAACACAAATATTTAACGACTAATATTTTAATTTGTTTCTAGGTACTGTTACCAACCGAAAGCGTTGTCAATTAGAGCAATCATACCTTGTTGTGGATCTGTTATGGAAACAGAATTCAAGTTATGAAAGTCTGCAAAATATCCTCCATCTTCGGGACCACCGCCACCCGTGCCAATTAAAGCATGCATAACATCTTCATTTGTCATGTAGGGCGCGTCGCCTCCATCATTGGTAAACTGAAGGCTGAAAATAAATCCATAGCCTTCAGACAAAGAATGATGTGCTTTAGCTATTTGATTATCAGCTGCCTTTGCAATGTAATCAGTTAAATAATGTTTGGCATAGTAACCAATCACCTTAGAAAGCTCTCTTTTGATAGTTGTAGCAGCGGCATCACGGGCATCATAATCTGCAATTGTAATGGCATGGCGTCCATCTATAAATGCATTGTAAACAGTCTCAGCGATTCCTGGCTCGTAATTTTCTTCAACTTTTTTGAAGTATTTCATAAGTAAGTTCCCAGTTGATTCTTCCTCTACAGGCAAACCATAGTTTGACGTCACATCTGCAACTTGACCATATAGGTAACCGAAACCTTCATCCCATTTGTGCTCCATGGTTGTGTATGGTTTTCCATCCTCAAGAATCCCAGCAGTGTTATCATCACGTCTGGTGCCAGAATCCAACTGACTTGGCGTAATATAATTGTTAATAATTTGATCAAGTGCAAAAGCACCAATCAAGCTTTTGAAAAACAACTGATCTAATTCTTGACCAGCAGCATTCAATTGATAACCATCTAACATTCCAGCAAACCCATCAGAAGCAGTCCCATCTAAATTAGGTGCTACATCATTTGCAAATTCTGCAAGCCAGCCATCAAATACTGCTAAATTGCTTGCAGTATTTGCATAAGCTGATGTTTTAGAACGAATAATTTTAGAAGTTCCGTTAAGCTCAGTGTTATAAAATCCACTAGATCCATTATTATCTCCACCAAACATGAGGTCAAGTTCTTGCTCAGTAAAAGTTCTTGGGCTACCATCAGGATTCTCAGAGTTAAGGGCAGCATAAAGTTCATCAGCTTGTTTTAATCTTGTTGTTTGCCCACCGTAACTAACTGTACTAACCATGGCCCCGTCAACTTCTCTTTCAAATAAGTATGCAGTGGGTGTAGAGTCAGACGTTGTTTCATCGTCATCTGAACATGAAGCTAAAATTCCCAAGTAAAGAATTGGTATGAATAAGTTTAAAAATTTGAAAAATTTCATTAGTTTTTATTTAGATTAATTTTAAATAGTTGAATTAACAGTTGCAAATATAAACTCTAATTTCAAAATAAAAAAGTTAAAAGCGTGTTAATTTAGAATTATTTTAAATAAGGATTATAAGTAGTTTGAAAAAAGTGCAGAAGCAGCATTATAAGCGTGTTCAAATGCGAGTACATCAAGATTTGATTGAATTTTTTGAGTATTGAAATAGGAAAGTAATTTTTCGGTTGGCATATTGCCGGTCAATTCATCTTTGGCCATGGGGCAACCACCAAATCCTTGAATGGCACCATCAAAACGCATACATCCGGCTTCAAAAGCAGCCTCTACTTTTTCATGCCAAGACGCAGGATGGGTATGTAGATGCGCCCCAAATTCGACAGAGGGATAAGCAGGTATTAAATTTGAAAATAAATACGAAATAGAACTTTTAGTGGAAGTACCAATGGTATCACTTAAGGATAAAATTTGAACGCCCATTTTATGCAAGCGCTCGGTCCACTCCCCTACAATATCTAAATTCCAAGGATCTCCATAGGGATTACCAAAGGCCATCGATAAATAAACGACTACTTTTTTGTGGTGCTGGTCTGCAAGCGCTAATATGTCCTTTAAAATTTCTTCAGATTCCATAATTGTTTTGTGGGTGTTTCGCATTTGAAAGTTTTCAGAAATAGAAAAAGGAAAGCCCAAAAAATCAATTTCTTCAAACGCGATGGCGGCTTTCGCACCTCTGACATTTGCAACGATGGCAAGCAGTTTAGTTTGCGTCTTACTGAGGTCTAAAATCGAAAGAACCGCTTGAGTGTCCTGCATCTGTGGAATAGCTTTTGGAGATACAAAACTTCCAAAATCAAGGGTGTCAAAACCTACACGCAGTAAAGATTGAAGGTACTGTGCTTTTTGTGAAGCTGGAATGAATGATTTTATGCCCTGCATGGCATCCCGTGGACATTCAATTATTTTTACACTTTTAGACATGCTTGTGGATAAAAGTATAAAATTCCATTTTAATTGATGGCTCGTTTATAGAAT
This sequence comes from Flavobacteriaceae bacterium, assembly GCA_045561735.1. Lineage (GTDB taxonomy): Bacteria > Bacteroidota > Bacteroidia > Flavobacteriales > Flavobacteriaceae > UBA3537. The sequence continues at coordinate 34,191 of JBJKXC010000018.1, forward strand.
TTAATAGTCCGGGCAGCCAAAACAATTGTCATTGTTAAGAAAATCATATGTTACAGAAAGTTCATAAACCCCTCCGGTTCTTCCAATTTCAGTAACATTGAAATCATAAGAATAGCCAAATCTGAAACCTTCCCAATCCATCCCCACGAATGCATTAATAGAAGTTAGGAAATGACTATTTTGATATGACTTAATTGGATTTGTAGCTGCTAACAGCCCAAAAGAAAAACGTTCCATTTGATATTTAGCCCCCAAGTCAAATCGGTTGTAAGGTCCTTGCTGCATTGCATTGGCTAATAGATATAGCTTATTGGAATTTCTGTAATTTCTGTATTTTCCGAATGGAAGATATAAAGATGCATGAAAAGATAAAAACATTTCTAAACTCTCTTGACCATCGAGTACCATAGATATATTTGGTTTATTTAAGTGTTTTAAAGTCAAGCCAACCCACGAATTTTCAGAATTGAATAAAACAGAAGCGCTAAAATCTATAAATCGAACGGATTCATTTATGCGGAGGGCAGCTCGAGGTGCTCCTGCCCGGTGACGTCGTCGGCGTGTCCGCGACCGGCCTCACACGCGACACGACGGCGACACAGCAAGTGCTCGTCATCCCAGAGGCCCCCGACACCGTCGGCAGGAAGCCCCTCGGCGCGGCGTTCGACTGCGTGCGCGGGCATTGGCACGCGCCGGGGCACGCGCTCGTTGCATGTGAGCGCTCCGCCCCTCGCCTTGATTGCGCCCGCGGGCGGTGGCAGTGTGCTGGACAGGGCGTCGACGGGGGCGGGCGCACGCGCGCGCGCGTGTGCGCGCGGGGGTGCTGGGCAAGGGGGGGAGGGGCCTTGCGCTGCACATGCCGGACCTGACGGCGTGTGGACCCGCACACGCTGCATCTGCACGCGCATATGCACAGACGTGGGCGAGGTGCGCGTGGCGATCGACCCCGAGACCGCCAAGCTCTGCCAGGACGACCCCGCGAGCCCCGGGCCGCGCCGAAGCTCGGGTTCGATCCGGACGATGCGGTTCCGCATGTCGACCAGCCGCAACCTCCTCGCGACGGCCCAGGCGCCCGACGCCCCGGTGGTGCTCGCGCTGGTGTCGGGCCGCCACGACGGCACCGCGCGGCTGCTGTCCGCCGACAAGATGACCCCGGAGAACCTCTCCGCCGTCGTCGGCGCCGTGGTGCCCGGCGCGGCGCTCGAGATGATGGGGGCCCCGGGCGAGGAGCGGCCCGCAGTTCTGATATCGGTCCGTCAGTGCGCGTCGCTCCGCATCCCCCTTCCCTCCTCTCCCTCTCCCCCGCCTCCCTCCTTTCCCCTCTCTCTCGTTTCTCTCTCTCCATCCCCCCCAAGCCTTTCCTCCCGCCCTTTCTCTCTTTCCCGCCCCCCCTCGTTCTTCTCTTCTATTCCTCCGTCATGAAATGGTTCTTCTCGGACAGATGATAATC
>JBJKXC010000019.1:0-85730 GCA_045561735.1 Flavobacteriaceae bacterium
ACTGGGTTTTGTAGTCGTAGAGATCAATAGATGTGGAGCGGGTGGAGCGGTTAAAATTTAAAACGGAGTATTGTTGTCCATTTTTCATGGAATGCAATACTTCCATGCGCTCGGTTCTGAAGGATCCATTCCATATGTCTTCAAGGGTGATTTCTTTGACTTGGGCCAAAGAAATAAGTGAAAACGATACAAAAAATATTGAAAATAGGGATTTTCGCAGCATAGAATTGAATGTAAAAATGACATCAATTTTACTAAAAAAAAATCAGAATTCCGCTTTTACCAAGTGATTAATCCTCAATTTAACAATTGCCTTTTCATATAATGGATAGAATAGTATCTTTGTGCATCAATACACAAGCATGCAAAAATCAATCTCGGGGTTTTCTAAATTGTCTAAAGTTGAAAAAATTAATTGGCTGATTGCTAATCACTTTGGAAATAACAAACAAGCCAAAACTGTTTTGGAATCCTATTGGAATGAAGACAAAAAACTGCAGCAATTGCATGACGAGTTTATAGAAAATACCATTTCAAACTTTTATATGCCTTTCGGGGTTGCACCCAACTTTTTAATCAATGAAAGGCTTTACGCTCTACCAATGACCATTGAAGAAAGTTCCGTAGTGGCTGCTGCCAGCAATGCCGCTAAGTTTTGGTTGAGCCGAGGTGGTTTTAAAACAACGGTATTGTCCACTGAAAAAATTGGACATGTTCACTTTACGTTTAAGGGTGAAAAAGACGCTTTAAGCAACTATTTTGAAGCTTTAAAACCTCAACTTTTAAAGTCCACTGCGTCTTTAACAAAAAACATGGAAAAACGCGGGGGTGGTATTTTAGATTTACAGCTGATTGATTGTACATCAAAAATGCCGCATTATTACCAACTCGAAGTAACTTTTGAAACCGCTGATGCCATGGGTGCGAATTTTATCAATTCATGCTTGGAACAAATCGCGGTAACTTTTGAAACTTTATCTAAAGACGTTTCTAGTCTAAAAGGGTTTCTACCTGAAGTTGTAATGAGTATATTATCGAATTATGTTCCCAATTGCGTCGTTCGTGCCGAAGTGAGCTGTGCAGTGGATGATTTAACACTTGAGGGTCATTTTACTGGAAGTGAATTTGCTGAAAAATTCATACAAGCGGTACGTATTGCGGAAGTTGAACCCTTTCGTGCTGTCACTCACAATAAAGGCATTATGAATGGTGTAGATGCCCTGGTCATCGCCACTGGAAATGATTTTAGAGCGGTTGAAGCCGGGGTTCATGCCTATGCGGCAAAATCGGGACAATATGCAAGTTTATCCCATGCCACACTAGAAAACAATATGTTCAGGTTTTGGGTAGACCTCCCCCTTGCCCTAGGGACTGTTGGGGGACTAACGGCCTTACACCCCATGGTGAAATTTGCCTTGGAATTGCTGGACAAACCCTCTGCTAAAGACTTGATGCAAATTGTTGCTGTTGCGGGACTGGCCCAAAATTTCGCAGCCCTGCGCTCCCTCACTACCACCGGAATTCAAAAAGGGCATATGAAAATGCACTTGCTTAACATTTTAAATCAATTGCAGGCCAATCCGGCTGAAAAAGAACAATTGATCACACATTTTAAAACCAATAGTGTTTCCCAAAGTGCGGTGGCCGAAGCCCTTAAAAACCTACGTGACTAATGGAAAAATTTTATAGCCACGGAAAATTGTTAATCACTGCAGAATATGCAGTTTTGGACGGTGCCAAAGCCTTGGCCCTACCTACCAAATTAGGACAATCGCTTGAAGTAAAACCCATTGAAAGGCCCGAAATTCGTTGGAAAAGTTTTGACCATAATGGCACACTTTGGTTTGAAACAACTTTACAACTTCCAAGCTTTGAAGCAAACGTAACCAATGAAACAGCAAAGCGACTTTCGGAGTGTTTTTTGGCGATCGCCAAACTTCAACCTGGCTGTTTTGTAGCCCATAATGGATTTGAAATGCATAGCCGTTTGGAGTTTCCTCAAAATTGGGGGTTAGGGTCGTCCTCAACATTGATTAACAATTTGGCACAATGGGCCAAAGTAGATGCCTACAAGCTGCTAGCTGCAACTTTTGGTGGCAGTGGCTATGACATTGCTTGTGCGCAACACCCCTACCCGATTACTTTTCAAAAAAACTTAAAATCATCTCCCAAGGTTGAAAAAGCAGTGTTTAATCCATCTTTTAAAGACCAGCTATTTTTTGTACACCAGAACCAAAAGCAAAACAGCCGCGACGCCATTGCACACTACAATACCCTAAAAACAACACAAAGTCTTGATTTTTCTGAATTGAATGCCCTTACCGATGGACTTTTGGTGGCCACTACTTTAGAAGAATTTGAAGTACTGATGAGCAAACACGAGACTATTGTGGGCAATCTTATCCAACACCCCCCCATAAAAGCCTCACACTTTTCTGATTACAATGGGGCGATAAAAAGTTTGGGCGCTTGGGGCGGAGATTTCTTTTTGGCAACTGGAAACAACCTTCAATATTTTAAGGATAAAGGGTATACCACGATTATCTCCTTTGGGGAGATGGTATTATAAAAAAAGGACTGAAAAATCAGTCCCTTAAAATTATTTATTTGAAATTTTCTAGTAAAAAACAGCTCTGTTATCCTCAATCTCAGCAGCGTCTTTAAGAGCATTGTACAATTGGGTATTGACTGCATTTTCCTTGGCTTTTCCAACTCTGTTGGCGGCGGCTTGGTAACTTGGAAGCGCAGCTGCTGCCGTCACTTTGGTGACTTGAATAGCATAAACCCCCGAATTTCCTGAAATGAGCTCAGAAGTAGCACCTTCTGCCAATCCAAAGGCGGTTCCAATGACCAAAGGCTCACGACCAGCCCCTGAAAGGGTTGGATTTTTCATGTTGACTGCAACGGCCGTTTTGATGGTTTGACCTTCTGCAGTGGCGATCTCATCAAGAGTTGTGGCAGAGATGCGGTCCTTTATAATCTCTGCTTTCTTTTCTTTTCTTATTTCTGGCAAAGCTGTAACAGAGCCACTTTCTGTAGACATCAAACCTGCTGTGTTGACTCCAGTGAGCTTTACAACCACAAAGCCACCTGCTGTAGTATTAAAGCTTTTAAAATCACCCTCGCTGGCACTATCATCGAAAGCCCAACGTACAATGGCGCGTTGTGCACCCAAGCCAGGGATGTTTTCATCCAACTCCTTGATACTGCTTACCGGTCGAACTTCATAGTTGTTTTCGGCAGCAACGGTTTCAAAATCAGCATCGGCAACAGCAATTTCAAATTTTGATTTGTTCTTAAAAACTTCATCAACCGTTTCAACTGAGGGCTCAATGGCTTGCGATATGGTCGCTACTTTATAGGCTTGTTGAAAGGTGCCTTGCCCTAAAATTTCTATCACGTGGTAACCAAAATCGGTTCTCACAACCCCTAAACTTCCTTTGGGATTTTCAAAAGAATAGGCCTTAAACTCAGGTGCAAAACCAGCAGTGTAGGCAAATTCTATCACGCCGTCTTTTTCATTGCTCACTTTGTCTGAAGACAAAGAAAGAAGAGATTTGAATTTAGAGCGGTTTCGCTTTAAAACCTTGTAAATACTATCGGCAGTTGTTTTGGCTTCCGCTTCTGTTTTGGTGACCGAAGCATCTGCGCGAGTGCTCCCTACAAAAGGGGTCAATATGTGGCGGACTTTCGCAGAATCTGGAATGCGTTTTAAAGATACCATTTTGGATAATTTATAAAATCCTGATTCTTTGTAAGGCCCATAAATTTCACCTTCAGCAAGTCCAGATATTTTATCGGCTTGGTCTGATGCAAAAGATGATTTAAAAACATAATTGTCATTGTAATTATCAGCAGAATAGGAGTTGACAAATTCAGCATTGTCTTTGGTGTTTTTAAACCCTACAATGGTTTGCGTTGCATTGGCAGCTTCATTGAATTCCTCACGGTCAGCAACTAAAGCACTTAAATCGGCTTGGATGGCTTGTTCATCTGCTAAGGAAGCTTCTTCTTTAAATTCCACAAAAACCAAATCCCTTGACGCCTCAACCTCATATTTTTTAGGAAAGCGCTTCATGTAGGCTTTGATTTCTGAGGTCTTGACTGATATGGTACTGTCAGCGACACTAAAGTATGGAATTTGAAGGTATTTCAAATCGACCTTGTCGTTCTCAAGTTGGTAATCCAATTCTCCTTCTGTAAGGGTTCCCGTAATTCCGGATTTAACCATATTAAAATAAGCTTGTTGAACACCAGAAATTGCAACATTTTGTTCAAAATTTGTCCAAGATTTATAGTCTATAACAGTACCTCCTAGGGTCGTTGTCTCAGGGTCAATAGCTTTAAGATTGGCGATAAATTCGTTCAATTTGTCTTGGTCGAAGAGACCCGCTTCATTTTTAAATTCATCAAAAGATCCTAAATTTTGCTCTAATAGGTTTCGCATATAATCACGCTCTACAGACAATCCGAGCGCGTCGTATTGAGATTGCATGACTTTGGCACGAACTTCGTTATCCCATGCACGATTCATGGCTTGCGTGTTGGTCATGGAGCCATTTGATTGGCGTTGAATGTTTTCCACCTTCTTCATGAATTCATTGCGTTCTACATCAACCCCATTAATTGTCGCAATGGAGGAATCAGCTGCTGAACTGGACCCTAAATTGGTAAAAATGTCTCCAATAATAAATGAAAATAATGCGAGAGCAATAACGATAATTAAGAAAATTGATCGTTGTCTAATTTTGTTTAATACAGCCATGAAATTGTTGTCTAAAAATTTAAAATATAGTGGACGAAATTACCAATTTAATTTGAATTAATAAAAAGGGATTTAATATTTGTTCAACAGAAATGCTTAAAGTGAATCATCTGTAGTGAGTTTCAGTGAAATCATTTCAATTTTGGTATTGGATACTTCTTCGATAGTAAACTTAAAATTTGCGATGCAAATTTGTTCATTTTTAACAGGAATCGTTTCAGTATGGTGAACAATCAACCCTCCTAGGGTTTCATAATTTTCATGCTCTGGCAATAGTAATTTATAGGTTTCATTAAGATAATCCACCTCTAAACGAGCAGAAAAGAGAAAGGAGTCCTTATCCAACTGTTTTTCAGTGAGCGCGACTGAGTCGTGTTCGTCTTCAATTTCACCAAATAACTCTTCTACAATGTCTTCTACAGTTAAAATACCGGAGGTTCCTCCATATTCGTCCACTACAACAGCTAAACTTTTCCGCTTTTTAGTTAAAACGTTCAAAATATCTTTTGCCAACATTGTTTCTGGGACAAACTCAACAGGCATCAACATGGATTTTATAGACTTTGGATTTTTAAATAAGTCAAAGGCATGAACGTAGCCTAGAATATCGTCAATTGAGTTCTTATAAACTACAATTTTTGAATGCCCGGTTTGTGTAAATAACGTACTCAATTTTTGGATATTATCGTGAATTTCAATGGCGGTTAATTCGGTACGAGGTATCATTACTTCTCTGGCCTTGACATCTGAAAAGTCCAGTGCATTTTGAAAAATCATGATTTCACTGTCAATAGCCTCATCTCCCGCAACCGTTGCTATTTGTTCACTGATGTAATGCCCTAATTCTACTTTGGTAAATGCCAAAGGAATTTCATCTCCTTTAGTTTTAAAAAATATTTTTAAAACCAAATCTGAAATCCAAATCACAAAATTTGAAAAAAATGAAAAAGCGATATAAAAAACATAGGCTGGAAGCGCCAATAATTTTAGTAACGTATTGGCATATATTTGAAAAAAGACTTTAGGTAAGAACTCCGCAGTGACTAATATAATCAAAGTTGATACAATTGTTTGGGTCAACAAACTTAATTCGTCGAAAAAATAGTAAAAAAAGCCTGCTTCATTGGAAATATGGGTTGAAAACCAAGCAACCAATAGTTCGCCCATGTACAAGCCATAAACAACAAGTGCAATGTTGTTGCCAATTAGCATCGTGGCTATAAATTTAGAAGGCTTAGCAGTTATTTTAGTGAGCAATTTGGATAAAAATCCAACTTGTTTTTTTTCAATTTCAATGTGAATTTTGTTGGAGGAAATAAAAGCGATTTCCATGCCTGAAAAGAAGGCTGAAAAAAATAAACTGAATATGATAATAAGGACTTCTGAGGTCATTTAGTTATAAATTCTATCTGTCTTTAAATCGCTGCTGAAATTTATTCCTAAAAAAGAATATAAAAATCGCAAAAGCTACAAAAAATAATGATAGGTAGGCCCCTTCTCTATTAGAAGCCCACTTTTCGAAGGCATCATAAGCAAATAAAATTGCAAAAAAGAGATAAAAATATTTAAAATACTGTAAAAATTTCATGCATTTAACAGATTGATATTATAGTAAATATAAGTATTATTCCGCAATGTAAATCCTGCCCGTGACTTCTAAAACTTGGGCATTTGTAAAATCTTGATTGGCGTCAAAGCCATTGCCATTGGTGATATAGTCTTTGGTTCTAAATTTTACAGGAAAATCTGTAAATAACCATTCTTTTTTTTGATCGTAATACAATTGATCAGAGAAAAGCGTATCATTAGTGGCTGTTGTTAAAACGACATCGCCTCTCAAATCAATGAGATCTGTTTCATTATATACCATGGCGTGGTTTGACACCACTGTACTTGATTCTTTTTTTTTGTCAAATAGTGTAAGATGGATACCTTCTGGAAATTCGTAAAAAGGGAAGTCATGATTCGAAAAATTAATCATTTTTGGGCTTACCAGAAAAGAAGTTAATCGCCCAGAATCTGTATATTTTGTGTTTATGTTTTCGGCAATAGACATGGGTAAAAAGTCTGTTTTATTGCTTATTTGAACTTGATCAAGCCTTTTGGAACAAGAAAAAAGCATGGCTATTACGGATAAAATAGCAATTCTTTTAATTGAGATGGAAGGCTTTATTTTCATCAAAGATTTGGTACTGTAACACTACGCTGAATCCAACAGCCAATATTGATTGTTTCACCTGCTCTTCCAGATGAAAATATCTCACTTTTTTGAGGGGCTTTTGCTTTGAAGTTAGCGATTGATTTAGCCGCATTTTTCTTCATATTTGGGTCCACTCTGCTGGCCTTCGCGGCTTCCCTAGCAGCCAACCAATAGACTGCTCTTTTAGAAAAATTATCCATACCACAATTGTTGGCACTTTTAGCATACATTGCTGCTATGGCAAGATAGGACCTCCCCATGCTGGGGTTAAAGTTTAGGGTTTTTTTGTAGTATGTTCGTGCCTGAGCATAGCGCCCTTTTTTTTTGAAGTTTGTGGCAATTTTAAATAAAATTTTTGCTTTGGCAAATTCATCGGTTTCAAGATTTACTGCCTGATTGTAAAACACCAATGCTTCATCCGTTTGGGCTGATTTTTCTTTTAACAATCCAAGATAAAAAGAAGTGTCAGCATTGGGCTCAATATTATTTTTTTGTTCCACAATTTTGACAAATAACGGATCTTCATTACAGCCTTTCGCATACATTCTGTTCATAGCGCGTTGCAACCACAATCCATCATTTTTAAAAGTTTGAAAATCTCGTCTATATAATGCGATCAAATTTTCGCAGTTGGCACGAGATCCTAATTTCACATCAATACTCGATGAAATTTGTTCATAAGCTTTCAAATAACTATTGTAAGACTTTAATCGAGATTCGTCAGTTCGAGAAAGTTCTTTTGTAGCACCTTCTTCATTTAAAAATGCATTTCTTTTGTTGGTGTAGTTTTTAACCTCATTCTCAACTTTCTCCGATACAACTTCGTAGCTATTAAAAAGCTCTTGTGCAAGTAAATTTCCAGCGTCATACATATCTACAACCAACGAAAAATAGGTGTATAAGCTCTTCGGATTGGTAAATGTTTGAGGATCGCTGTTATAAGCTTCACTAAAATCTGTATGTAACTGTACTTTGTTTATACCAAGCTCTTGTCTGTTGTCGTATCTCAGCTGGCAGGCCTTTGCCATGTAGGTCCCTTTGGGAGTGACTGCTGCAAAGTAGTGGGCACGTTCTTCCCACAGTGCCAACATATCATTTATAAAATTAACTTTTTCTTCACCAGAACTCTTTTTAATTTTGTCTTTCAAAATACGTTCTCCATAAATAAAAATAGCTTTGTTAAAACGAGGGTTTCTTTTTCTAAGTTCCATCCAGGGGGTGTATGCAGCATCGTAGTTTTTAGATTTCACATACTCACTAAAAATAGATAACGTTTGAATGTCTTCTTGATTTTGTGTGAAACCAGGAGTTAAAAAAATGGAAAGAAATGCGACAATCAATATATTTTTGTGGTTCATATTTATTTAGTTTTGTTTAAATTCACTTTTAATTAAACTTTCGTTTTTCAAACCAACGGTCATTTAAAGAAAGACTGATGTTTATATTAAAAAAGGTCTCTTTGACTAAGTTTGAAACGGTGGTACCTCTTTGTCCCCACTCAAATGCAAAATTAGCATTTGAAAAAAGCCTACCGACTGGAATGCCTACACCAAAAGATATGCCAAATTCATCAATGGACTCGTTATTGACAACCAATCCTGTTTGTTCTAAACGTAAACCTGTCCTGTAAACAATGCGTTTCCAGTACTTCCCAAAGGAATCGTATTTTGGTATAAAAAATCCTCCAATTGACAGAGAGGTGGCATCTTTGAATGTCGTATTGTCGATCTCTACAAAGCGGTTTGAAAATCTAGAAGCTTCCAAAAAAGTATAATCGACTCCAATAAACCATTTCCGAGGATTTCCTATGCCAATCCCAAAATTGGTTTTGGATGGCAAAATTAAACTTGTTGATGAAAGGTTATCTGATTCTAAATCAACAATTGCAGAATCAACAACAAATTCTGTTTGGTTGGAATCAATGACGATGGTCGAAAATTCACTTTGGTTTTTAGACGCTATTCTTGCCTCAGGACTGTAGCTCGCAGCGATCATGAGCTCGAAATTGTTGCGCATTTTTTTATTGAAAATTGTTCCAAAATTGAAAGAAAACCCGCCTAAATCTGAGCGATTGATTTCGCGGCTCTGAAATTGCAACAATTCACCAAAAGCATTGTAACCAAAAGCAATGCTAGTATTGGAAATATTGCCAAAATTATATTGATAATCTAAACCAATTTTTAAATTTTCAAAAACTTGATAGCCCAAGCCAATAAAGACCCTGTTAATACCACCAGCCCCTCTGTATCGGTATTGTAAATCATTGTTTTCATTTCTGGACTGTAAATTATAACCTACAGAAGAATAGGGCAAAACGCCAAAACACAACCCAAACTTATTCAATGGCAATGCCAGTGCTAGATAGTCTATTGCAGAATTGCTGTAACTATCAGAGGCTGTAGAGGCTTCTATGGTCGTGGATGCATAACTTGTTCCCAAAGCAAACTTAACAGGACGGGCCTCATTGTTGTAGAGCGCTAAATTTGTTCCTGCGTAGGAGGCTGGGTTTCTAAGATTGATATGAATACTATCGGAATAGACGCTTATACCACCCATAGATCTGTTTTCAACAGTGCCTTTAAATTTAAGGCTTCCAAGTCCATAAAACGAGTAGGGTGAGCTTGTGCTTTCTTGTGCAGTTGCAATACTTGAAATTACAACTGTGGCACAAATCAATAACTTTCTGATCATTTGTTTGAGTTATATTCTAATAAAAAATTAAGTCCTTCTAAAAGAAAATTTGAGACAGCAAATATGCTAATTTTAAATTGTTTACACAAGAAATTAGCATCACCTCCTGATAATATTACTCTTAAATCGGAATATTTTGATTTATACGACGCTACAACCCCTTCAATTTCATTGACAACGCCCAAAATAACACCTGAATGAATGGCGCTTTTGGTTGAATCCCCGATAAAATGAGTAGGTAAAGTGGGCTCAAGTAACGGAAGACTATAAGTGTTTTCATGCAGTGCCTTATAGCGCATCTCAATCCCAGGTGAAATAGCGCCACCGTGATAATTCGACTTGGTGTCAACAAAATCATAGGTTATACAAGTCCCTGCATCAATGATTAAAACATTTTGGCTGGAATATTTACATACCGCTGCAGCTACCAGCGCCATACGGTCTAGACCGAGTGTTACTGGGGTTTGGTATAAGTTTATAAAAGGAAAATTACTCTTTGAGTCTAAAAAAAATAGGTTGTAGGAACTGAAAATTTCACTAAACTGACTACGGTCAAAGGCCGCAACTGATGCTACAAAAATTTGCTTTATTTTAGGAAAACGATTTAACATCTCAAATACACGATGTTCTAAGAGATTGGCTTTTTCACGTTGTAAAAAAGTCAATGTTTGTTTTTCAAAAACGGCCAATTTAACACTCGAATTTCCGATATCTATAATTAAGTTCATAAGATGTTTTAGACTGTAAATTTACAAAACCATTTTTTTAATTATTTACTTTGGGAATACTAAAATTACATTATATTTGCTGCTGCATTAGTAAGAGGTACCTTAGCTCAGTTGGTAGAGCAACGGACTGAAAATCCGTGTGTCCCTGGTTCGATTCCTGGAGGTACCACATGAACCCATTCTTTTGAATGGGTTTATTTATTAAAAAATTTCAACTATTTAGATTTTGAAAATTAACAATTCATTTAAACAAAATATATATTTTATTGCCGACATTTGTATTTTATTAAAATATTTTCAATTGTAGATCTAATGTTAAAATATTTATTTAGTATGATTGTCTGCTTTTTGTTATTTACATTTTTAACTAAATGTGACACAACCCACGCCAACAATGTGGAATTATCAGCTGTAGAAATCATAAAATCTTCAACTGATTCAAAAAATCTAATTTTAAAAACATTACCACTCAAAAAAGTCAATACATCAACTCTCAAGTTATTAGATAATTGGACAGCTTTCCATGTCCTAAAAAATGAAATCACAAAAATGGTAAAAAATACACCATCTATTTTCGAATTACAAAAAAATGATATTAAGCAACTTTTTATAAACCTTGAAATTAATACTCCAGAATTGTTAAACACCAAAAATATATGGGCACGCATTAAAGTTTTAGAGACAAATGCCCACAAATTTCATGAAGCCACATTGAATTATCAAAAAGGTTCTGAACAAATTAAAAAAACCAAAAACAACACCCTTAGAGCGTACAATATTTTCATCCACCAAATCAATAAAACACATGAAAAATATTCGCAATTAATCACTAAAAAAGAAATAAATTGAAAATTTTTATAAAACTTTTTTTTATAACAACAACTTCAATTTCAATAGCGCAAATCAATTATTCTGCGCCTTGGGTTAAGGAAATGGAAATTCCGTTTAACGAAAAAATCCTCTTTAATGATGTTGTGGATAGTGGAAACGCATATTGGGAAACACGAGACAAAAATGCCAAAGGTAGTGGTTATAAACCATTCAAAAGGTGGGAAGCTTACTGGCAAAATTACGTAGACGATTCCGGATATTTACCCTCAAGACAACAAATATGGGATAACTGGTTGAAAAAGACCAATTACTCCCAAATGAGAACCTCAATGCAATCCACTACTGATGAAAGTAACTGGATTTCTGTTGGTCCAACCGACTTTCTAAACCGCTCCACTTCATATTTAAATCTCGGTCGTGTCAATTGCATAACACCTCATCCAACAAATTCAAATATTTTATATGTTGGAACTCCCTCTGGTGGTATTTGGAAATCCATAGACGGAGGCCTTACTTATATTCCTTTGTCAGATATTCTGCCACAGATTGGTGTGTCCAGTATTGCAATTGACCAAAACAACCCTGATGTAATTTATATTGCTACTGGTGACGATGATGCGGGGGATTCATACAGTGTTGGTGTTTGGAAATCCTATGATGGTGGGTATTCGTGGGGTCAAACTGCTATGAATCCAAACAATTCACCGAGTAAAATTTATGAGCTTGAAATGGATCAATCAGACTCAAGTACTATATGGGCTGCAACAAACAATGGATTGTTTATAACAAATAATGGTGGAAATACATGGAGTTTGTCTCAAAGTGGCGCATTTCAAGGAGTAAAACAAAAACCTGGAGATTCTTCAACTATTTACGCCATAACGGACTCACAGTTTTTTAAATCTTTAGATGGTGGAAATAGCTTTACAAGTATCAGCTTTGGCCTACCTCGAAACTCAGCCCGCATGGTAATGGACGTTACCAAGGCCAACAGCGATCTGGTTTACATATTAGCAAGTACAAACAACTACGAATTTGAAGGTTTGTATAAGTCTTTTGATGAAGGCAACACATTTATAAAAATGAACAATACAACAGATATTTATGAAAGCTCTCAAGCATGGTATGACTTGGCCTTTGCGGTCTCAGACACTAACGAAAATGAAATTTATTCTGGTGTTTTAAATATATGGAAATCAAGTGACGGGGGTAATAATTTTACAAAATTGAATGAATGGTATTTAAGAAATGAGACTTATACCCACGCTGATATTCATTTTTTAAAATTTTATAACAACGAATTATATGTTGGTTCAGATGGTGGTTTTTTCAAATCCTCTGACCAAGGCGATACTTTTTATGATTTGACAGCAAACATGGCTATTGGGCAATTTTATAGAGTCTCCGTATCCAAGCAAAATGCAAATAAAATTGCTGGGGGCACCCAAGACAATGGTGGATTTGCTTACTTTAATCAATGGAACAGTTATCATGGTGGAGATGGTATGGAAAGTGTCATTGACCCCAATAATGATAACCTTTATTATGGGTTTATGCAACTAGGTCAAACCCTTTTTGTAAATGAAAATTCTGGAATGTTTAATACTACAGGATACAGTGGGCCAACTAACGGAAATTGGATAACCCCACTCAGTATTAACAGCGAAAGCGAGGTTTTTGCTGGTTATAACCGTTTGTATCAATTTGAAAATGAAAATTTTACTGCTATTTCCCAAAACTTCGGAACCAACATAGATATACTTGAATTAGACCCGATTAATAGCCAAATTATTTATGTAGCTACAAATGAAGTATTGTACAAGAGTATAGATAAAGGAGTGAGTTTTACAAATCTAGGCAGTTTTCCAAACAATTTAACTGCTATTGAAGTGAATAACAATAACAATAACATTGTTTATGTAGCCACACGTGGAAGCTCTGGCAAAGTTTATCAATCAATTGATCAAGGTGACTCTTTTTCTGATATTACTGGAAATTTACCAGCAGTTGTAAAAAATGTTATAAAGCACCAACCAGATACACCACAAAACATATTGTATGTGGGTACAAGTTTAGGAGTGTTCCGTTATGATGATAATACAAACGATTGGTTCGCTTTTGAAAACAACCTTCCAAATACATCTGTAACAGATTTAAGTATCAATATAAATGACAATCAAATTATTGCTTCTACTTATGGAAGAGGAGTATGGAGAAGTACCATGGGAAGCACTGCATTGGCTGAAAATGACATCAAATTATTGGCTATACAAACTCCATCAACTAATGCTATTTCCTGCGGTAATATTATTCCTCAAATTATTGTAAAAAACAACGGTCAAAATTTGATAACACAAATTGAAATATCATATAATATTGATAATGAACCGGTCTTATCTCAAACATGGACTGGGTCTATTGCCTCACTTGAGCAAGAAGTCATAGACTTAGAGAGTTTAAGCGTAGCATTTGGAAATCAATTACTTTCTGTAAATGTTAACATCGAAAACGACGCCTATCCAACAAATAATAGTGCAGAAATTTCCATTAGTTCTAACAAAACTGGAGAAACTCAAACTGTCTATACATTTGAATCTGAAAACGACGATTTTTTAGTTGCAGCAAATTCTGGTGAACTTTGGGAGCGCGGAGAACCCGCGGGAAATCAATTAAACTCTACAACTTCAGGAGTGAAGGCTTATGCCACCAATTTAGACGGAGATTATCCCAACAATACGAAAGGTTTTCTTTACTCTCCTTGCTTTGATTTAAGTTCGATTGAGGACCCTGTTTTGAAATTCAAAATGGCTTTTGATATTGAATTCGATTGGGACTTACTATATATGCAATACTCAACAGATTTAGGACAAAACTGGAATATCTTAGGTAGCGCAGATTCTCCAAGTTGGTATAATAGCTCAAGATTTTCTGGAGATGGTATTAATAATGATTGCTATAATTGTATTGGAGCACAATGGACAGGAACTAATCTTGATTTAACAGAATATTCGTACAACTTGACAGAACTTGGAAATATTGATAATATCATTTTTAGATTCGTATTTCACTCAGATCAATATGTCACTGAAGAAGGGGTTATAATTGATGATTTTGTGATTGAAGGAACGACGCTAAATATCAACAATGAAAATTTAATAAAATTTGCAGTTTACCCAAATCCTTCATCACACGTTTTTAACATCCGCTTAAACAATATTACCAACTATAATTTATTTGTTCGTGACATTACAACAAAACTTTTATTTAAGTATTCAGGAAAAAATTCGAATTACGAATTGGATTTGAGTGGATTCGCCAAGGGGATATACCTTCTGGAAATAGAATCCAATAATATGTATACAACTAAAAAAATTATTTTAAAATAAATTTGAGTTTATTGAATAAATAATTAGGCATATTTTTAAAACAAAAAAACCATAAAATTCAAGTTTTTTACATGAATTGTATCTCAATCTGTAATGGTTTGGGATTTTTTACTAGCAATTGCATTTTTAGCCAATGTTGCTAAATTAAAATTAGGAACTATTTCCAAAGATGCATCCAATAGTTCAATTGCGGCATCATGATTAGTCTCCGGGTTCTCTCTGAATTTAGCAACGGCCTTTAAATACATAAATCCAACTTTAAGGGGTACTTGATATGGAGTTTGAGTTTCGTAATAAGGCTTCATCATCTGCTCCGTACTGTTAGCAATACCATAAGTGATGTTTAAGTTTGCACCCATAATATCATTGGTTGATATTTTTAAATCTGCCAACTCATAAGCCAAACTCGCAGAGGGAAGCCGTTTAAACAACAGCTCATACTGGACAAGTGCTCGATCGAGCTCATTTAATGACTTTAGAGATACAGCCTTTACTTCAATAGCCATGTTACTATCTAATGTGTCTTTTTCAATTCCTAAAAGGTTTAATGCCTGTATATATTTCCCTTCGTTCATGTAGTAAGCTGCAAGAGTGTCCTTCCGAGCCACATTAGGCTCTAAGACTAAAAGATGTGTCATAGCATTTATAATTCCTTGAACATCCCCTTGTTTTTGCATTTGAGCATAATACATTTTATAGTGTTCGGTAAAGTCTGAATTGGTTTGTGCGACACACCAGTGAAAGGAACAAAATAAACAAACATTTATAAGTGTGATTTTAAATTTCATAATCTCTAGTTAAAAAAAGTAAATTTAAAAGATTTTTTTAAATTATATGACATAAAAGCCAACGCCTATAAAAGCTTTAAAGTTAACTTATTTCACTTAAAAAAATATGATATAAATATTACTATTTTAAATAAAAAATAAAAATACTCTAAATATAGATTTTTTACTTTCATTTATATTTAAGACGAAACGCGTTGGGACATTGTTGAATCAATCAAGACCGTTTGATTTGTATTTTGTTTACTTTCAAGTTGTACTAATAACATCTTTGCTGCAGTTTTACCCATAGAAAAACTGTGTTGATTGATCGTTGTGAGTTCGGGTGTTAAATAAGGTGCTATGCGCTCGCTCATATATCCAATGACCGCTATATCGCTTGGAATATTTTTTCTTAATTCTCTGGTTACCTTATATACTGCAAAAGAAGCATCAGTATCCAATGCTATTACAGCATCAAAAGCATTATTCTCTGCATAACTCTGAAGTGTATTTTCAATTTCATTACGATTTGATTCTATAACAACTGAGTAAAGTCCCGCTTGTTCCATCGCTTTTCGGTAGCCCTTTGTTCTTTGTTTTCCTACGTTTAAGTTATTAATTGAAGAAACTAAAATGATCTTATTCCGTTTTAGTGCGATGAGGTTATTTGTTGCTTCTGAAATTGCTGTATAATCATTGGTTATTATTTTGGTACAAGGGATGGAGTCGATCAAACGATCGAACATGACAATACTTTTTCCATCATTTAATGCATCTTCGTAATGATTAAATTTTTTCACTATTTGAGTTTCTTCAGAAACAGCCACAATAAATCCATCGACAACGCCATTGCTTAACATTTCAAAATTAGCAACTTCTTTTTTATAAGACTCTTTAGTGATACAGACTACCATATTGTATCCTGAATCAGAAATTACGCTTTCTATTCCGTACAATGCTCTCGCAAAAAAACTGTTCTGAACTGAAGGAATGATTACAGCAATGGTATTTGTACGTCCTGATTTTAATCCTAAAGCGTTTTTATTAGGGCGATAGTTGTACAACCTTGCTATTTTGACAATGCGTTTTTTTGTAGAATCGCTTATTTCATGACTGTCATTAAGTGCTTTAGAAACTGTTGAAATAGAAAGTCCTACAATAGAGGCTAATTCTTTCAAAGATGTCCTACTACTTGCCATTATTTTAAATTTATAAATTTAAATTATAATTATTGAGTTTAAAATAAAAAAAGCCATGGTAAAATACCAAGGCTTTTTTTACTGATTATAAAATCAAAACTAAACAAAAATATCCATAAAAGGAATAATAAATTATTCTCTTGTTCTTTTTCCAGCGTAGGCTATTGATCCATGTTCTGAAACATCCAGTCCTTCTAATTCTTCTTTTTCGCTAACTCTCAAGCCAATGGTAGCCTTAAGAATTCCAAATACTATGAAGGAGAGAACTACTGCCCAAAGAGCATACGCAAATGCACCAGTTAACTGGGCCCCAAGTTGTGTAAAGCCACCTCCATTAAAGACTCCAATTCCTGTGTCGCCATCTACACCCCAAAGTCCTATAACAATAGTTCCCCAGAATCCAGCAATTCCATGAACAGAAGCTGCTCCAATGGCATCATCAATTTTTAATTTCTTCTCAATAAATTCTATTGAAAACACAACAAGTACACCTCCTATTAAACCAGCTAAAACTGCACCTGGCTCGGACATATTACCGCAACCAGCTGTAATACTAACAAGACCTGCTAATGCACCATTAAGTGTTTGAACTAAATTGGGTTTACCATACCATATCCAAGTTGTGATTAAGGCACCCATAGCACCTGCTGCTGCAGCTAAATTTGTAACAACAACAACGGCTGAAGCACCTATTGCATCATCTCCACCCCAAGCCAATTGAGAACCTCCATTGAAACCAAACCAACCTAACCATAAGATAAATACTCCTAAGGTTGCCATTACTTGGTTGTGGCCTGGCATTGGAATTACTTTTCCGTCAACATATTTACCTACACGTGGTCCTACCATGTAAGCACCTACAAGTGCAGCAAAACCACCAACTCCATGAACGATTGAGGAGCCAGCAAAATCAATAAAGCCAGCATCAGTTAACCAACCAGTACCTGCCCATTGCCATCCACCAGCAATTGGGTAAATTATAGCAGTCATTACAATTGTGAATATAGCGTAAGTTGAGTACTTAGTACGGCCTGCAATAGCTCCAGAGACGATAGTCGCAGCTGTCGCAGCAAACATGGTTTGGAAGAAAAGATCTGCACCATCGCCTTGGAATAAACCAGACCAGAAAAACCAACCATTTGTAGTATCACCATACATTAATGAGTAGCCAACGAACCAGTAAGTAAGTGACCCAACACAAATATCGAGTAGGTTTTTCATGGCTATATTAACCGCATTTTTGGAACGTGTCATACCAGATTCAACTAAAGTAAATCCAGCTTGCATAAAGAATACTAAAATACCCGATAATAGCATCCATAACATTCCCAAATCACCATCAACCAAAGCGGTATCTTGAATTATTAAAGGAATTGTAGTAAATAATGAATTAATCATAACTATTTAATTGTTTAATAAAGTGGAATTTAAAATTATACCGCCTTTATTTGTTAGTAGAAGCATCAAAAATATATTTTTAAAATTAATACCCATAATATAAAAGGGTATTTTTTTATATTTTTATGTATTTATTAATTTTAACCCCAAAATTTTAGGGGGTTGTAAAAAAAAAGTAATTTTTTTGAAAATTATAACAATTTCACTCGTTACACTATTTCAATATCAAATCACAAAAAATCTCCGATTGTTTGGTGGATGAAATAAGCGCCAAATAATCAGCAATCTATAAAACAACAGATCTAGAAATGACAAAATCTATGACAACTAGAAAACAATTCGAGGCCTTGATTATAAATTCTAAATTTATTTGAATTCCTTTTGAGATTTTTAGCTGATTCTCATACCCGAAGTGGAATCAAGGCCTAAGTCTGGCTCTATGAATATTAAATTACCACTTTCTGATTTTGACATTAAAATCATCCCCTGGCTTTCAACACCCCGCAAAGCACGTGGCTTCAAATTACATAAAACTGTAACCTTTTGACCCAAGACTTGACTTGGTGTGTAATACAATGCAATTCCAGAAACTATCGTACGAACCTCATTTCCAATATCTACTTTTAAAACCAATAGTTTTTTGGTTTTAGTCATTTTTTCAGCTGCAACAATAGTCCCAACACGAAGGTCCATTTTAGAAAAATCTGTAAATGGGATATTTGGCTTTTGAGCTTCAACATGAAGCTCCTTGTTGTTTCCTGCCTTGCTGTTTTTTAATTTTTGGAGCTGAGCTTCAATTTGAGTATCTTCAATTTTGGTGAACAACAAAGTGACTTTTCCAATGTAATGTTGGGCTACTAGAAGAGTTTGCCCTTGTTGAATAGCTCCCCATGACGGTTTGGTGTTAAATTGAAGCATGCCCTGTAACTTTTTAGCCGTAAAAGGTAAAAAAGGTTCAGAAAGCACTGCCAGACCAGCGGCAATCTGTAAGGTGGTATTCATAATACTTTGAACCCGCTCCGGATCAGTTTTAATGACTTTCCAAGGCTCCTGATCGGCCAAATATTTATTTCCAGCACGAGCCAATTTCATCAATAGTTGACTGGCCTCACGGAAGCGGAAACGATCAAGCGATGTTTGTAGTAATTTTGGAGTATTTCTAAGCAATTCCAAAACAGTAGTATCCGCAGCAATCAAATCACCTGACTCAGGAACCTTTCCTTCATAATATTTATGCGTCAGAACCAGAACACGATTAATGAAATTACCATAAATAGCGACCAACTCATTGTTGTTTCGTGACTGAAAATCCTTCCAAGTAAAATCATTGTCTTTGGTTTCTGGAGCTGTTGCTGTGAGTACATATCGAAGTACGTCCTGTTGGTCGGGGAAGTCTTTGAGGTAATCAGGCAACCAAACGGCCCAGTTTTTTGAGGTAGATAATTTCCTTCCTTCAAGGTTCAAAAATTCATTTGCAACCACATTCTGGGGTAATATATAACTGCCCTCTGCTTTTAGCATCGCTGGAAAAATAATACAATGAAAAACAATATTATCTTTACCTATAAAATGCAATAATGTAGTGTCATTGTCTTTCCAGTAAAGTTCCCAGTCTTTCCCATTAGATTGAGCCCATTCTTTAGTTGAGGATATATAGCCAATCGGGGCATCAAACCAAACATATAATACCTTTCCCTCAGCACCTTTAACAGGAACTGGAATTCCCCAATTTAAATCTCGGGTCACAGCACGAGGCCTCAAACCATCATTGATCCATGAAAGGCACTGTCCATATACATTAGGCTTCCAATCTTCTTTATGCTCATTTCCAATCCAATTTTTTAAAAATTCTTGGTGTTGATCGAGCGGTAAATACCAGTGTTTGGTAGATTTTAGTTCAGGCTTTTTACCGGAAATAACTGATTTTGGAGCAATCAAATCTGTCGCGTTATGGCTAGTTCCACAAGCCTCACACTGATCTCCATAACTTTCCATGTGGCCGCATTTTGGACAAGTTCCTGTCACAAATCGGTCGGCTAAAAACTGCTGAGCGTCTGCATCGTATAGCTGATCCGAAGTTTGTTCGACAAAAGCCTTTTTTTCGTGAAGAGTTTTAAAAAAATTAGAAGCTGTTTCGTGATGAATTGTTGCAGAAGTCCGAGAATAATTATCAAATGAAATCCCAAATTCATTGAATGAATCATTAATAATCTTGTGATAGCGGTCGACTACATCTTGCGGGCTTATACCCTCTTTTTTGGCTTTTAGAGTGATGGGTACACCATGCTCGTCACTACCACATATAAAGGCCACATCACATCCCTTTAACCGTAGGTAGCGCGCATAAATATCCGCAGGGATGTAAACCCCAGCTAAATGGCCGATATGAATGGGACCATTAGTGTAGGGTAAAGCGGCTGTAAGTGTGTAACGTTTTGACATTTTTCAGATTGCAATAACAAAAATACACAAATAAAGCAGCAATCTGATCAGAACCCAAGAGAATTTTATATCTTTACATAAAGCCCTTTGAAATGCATTTTAAATCTTTATTTTACTTGCTGCTTTTCATGAGTTGTACGTATAGTAAATCTTCAAAAATTTCTTTTAAAACTCCTCAAACTATGGCGTCAAAAAAATACATTCGCCCAGCGATACTTCAAGTTGGAGACACAATTGCCATTGTAGCACCCGCAGGGATTTTAAAAAGCAAGAGAAAAACTATTGAAGCCGCCCAAATCCTTTTAAAAAACTGGGGGCTAGTTCCAGTTTTAGGCCCTCATTTGTTTTCAGAAAGTTATCATTTCGCCGGTACTGATGTACAACGCCTAAAAGACTTACAATGGGCCTTAGACAAGCCCGATGTAAAAGCTATTTGGTGTGCCCGCGGTGGCTATGGCAGCATACGAATCATGGACGAATTGAATTTTGAAACCTTTAAAAAAAATCCCAAATGGCTGGTTGGTTACTCCGATGTTACCGCCCTGCACAATCAACTTCAAAATTTAGGATATGAAACGCTTCACGCCATGATGCCTGTTAACATGGAAGAAGATGCCAAGTCCATCACAGCGTCGATCACATCCTTAAAAGCTGGCCTATTTGGGACCTTGTCAAAGCACACTATTGAACCAAATAAATCCAATCGAACGGGCAGTGCAAAAGGTGTTTTGACCGGTGGCAACCTCACACTTTTGACAGCACAACTAGGGAGTAAGTCACAGTTAAATACGCGAAATAAAATTTTGTTCATCGAAGAAATTGGAGAATATAAATACCACATTGATCGTATGTTGCAAAGTCTCAAGCGCGC
The DNA here is from genome assembly GCA_045561735.1 of Flavobacteriaceae bacterium. Lineage (GTDB taxonomy): Bacteria > Bacteroidota > Bacteroidia > Flavobacteriales > Flavobacteriaceae > UBA3537. The sequence continues at coordinate 21,279 of JBJKXC010000019.1, forward strand.
AGGTTATTTTGACCATTGTAATGGGGTTATTGTAGGAGACATGATGGATATTAAAGCCAATTCACCTGCTTGGGGAACTGGCATAGAAGAATTAATCATGAATATTCTAGACCCCTATGATTTCCCTGTTGCTTTTGGAGTTCCCGCAGGTCATAAGCCTGAAAATCGTGCTTTAATTTTTGGGCGGTCCATTGATCTTAATATTACCAAATCTGAAACTGTAATACGCTTTTAAAACCTACTAAACATGAATATTTTCTAAATTAACCCATTACAGCCTCTAAACATTGTAACCCTTTTTGGACAGAGTTTACATTGTTGAAAGTCAATAATAAACGAAGTCCGGCTCGTGTTTGTTTCTCCTTTAATGAGCAAATCTTTGGATGCTTTTGAACATAGTTTAGAATTTTTGAAAATTGTGGCGAATCAAAAAAGGAACTATTTTGGTCGGTAATGAAATAACCGACTAACTTATGCTGCTTCATTAATATTTTCTCAAGACCCAATGCGATGCCTAACCATTTCATTTTTACGCTGTCCAATAGATCCACAACTTCCGTAGGCAATGGCCCAAAACGATCTACCAACTCTAATTCATAGGTTTTAAGTTCCTCTGGCGTTTTTTAAACCATTGAGTTTTGTATAGAGACGTAAACGCTCCGAAATATTGTTTACATAATCATCTGGAAAAAAGCAATGAAAAATCCGTGTCAATTGTCAATTCTCTGACATAGATTTTTAGCCTCAGAATCTTGACTGAACAAATGTTCAAATTCATTTTCTTTGAGTTCATCAATGGCTTCGTTAAGAATTTTTTGATAGGTTTCAAATCCAATATCGTTGATAAATCCACTTTGTTCCCCGCCCAATAAATCTCCAGCGCCTCGAATCTCAAGGTCTTTCATTGCAATGTTAAAGCCACTACCAAGTGCGGTATATTGTTCCAAAGCGGAAATTCGCTTGCGGGCATCATTGGTCATGGCATGGTAATCTGGGGTGATAAAATAACAAAACGCTTTTTTGTTGCTTCGACCCACCCGACCGCGCATTTGATGCAAATCACTCAGGCCAAAATTATTGGCATTATTTATAAAAATAGTATTGGCGTTGGGAACATCCAGCCCACTTTCAACAATTGTAGTGCTCACCAAGACATCAAACGCGCCCTCCATAAAATTAAGCATGAGTTGCTCTAATTTTTTGCCCTCCAATTGCCCATGGCCAACTGCAATTTTAGCATCTGGTACCAAGCGCTGAATCATACCGGCTACCTCCCGAATATTTTGGATACGATTGTGAATAAAAAAGACTTGCCCAGCACGCTGAATCTCATAACTGATAGCATCTCTAATAATGGTTTCATTCAGTCTTATTACATGACTTTCAATGGGATATCGATTGGGTGGTGCCGTGGTAATAACAGATAAATCTCGGGCAGCCATGAGGCTGAATTGCAAAGTCCGAGGAATGGGCGTTGCAGTTAAGGTAAGAACATCTACATTTTCTTTCAGGGTTTTGAGTTTGTCCTTAACAGCTACTCCAAATTTTTGTTCTTCATCTACAATAAGCAGTCCTAAGTCTTTGAATTGCACTGATTTGTTGACCAGTTGATGGGTCCCGATTAGAATGTCTAAAGCGCCTGAGCTTAACTGCTCTAGTGTTTCGCGTTTTTTGTTTGGTTGTTTTTAAAACGGTTTAAATATCCAACCGTAACAGGAAATTCTTTCAAGCGCTCACCAAAAGTCTTCGCATGTTGAAAGGCTAAAATGGTAGTTGGAACCAAAATGGCAACCTGCTTTCCATTATCAACAGCTTTGAATGCGGCTCGGATGGCTACCTCCGTTTTACCAAAACCAACATCGCCGCAAACCAAACGGTCCATGGGGCGTTCGCTTTCCATATCTGCTTTGATCGCCGCGGTGGATGTTATTTGATCGGGTGTGTCTTCATAAACAAAAGAAGATTCCAGCTCCAATTGCATGGCACTGTCAGGGCGGTATTGAAAGCCTTTTTGCAATTTGCGTTTGGCATATAATTTTATCAAGTTAAAGGCAACTTCCTTAACCCTTGATTTGGTTTTTTGTTTTAAAGTCTTCCAGGCCTTACTCCCCAACTTATAAATTTTGGGAGATTTGCCATCCTTGCCATTAAACTTGGTGATTTTGTGCAATGAATGGATGCTCAAATATAAAATATCGCGATCACCATAAAACAACTTTATGGCCTCTTGAGATTTGCCCTCAATATCAATCTTTTTAAGTCCTCCAAACTTCCCAATACCATGGTCGATATGGGTGACATAATCCCCAACCTCTAAACTGTTTATCTCTCTCAACGTGATGGCTTGCTTCTTGGCAAATCCATTTTTAAGCTTAAATTTGTGATAGCGTTCAAAAATTTCATGGTCGGTATAACATGCTATTTTCAAATCATGATTGACAAAGCCTTGGTGTAGTGAAAGCACCAAAGTTTTATAATGAACTACCGATTCGTGTTCCTGAAAAATATCGTGAAAGCGTTGGGCTTGCTGTGCATTTGCACAACAAATATAGTTTTCAAAGCCTGAGGCCTGTTTTTGATTCAGGTCATCGATTAAAAGTTTAAATTGCTTGTTGAATGTGGGTTGAGGACCGACATTGACTTCCACAATGTTTTCTGCCTCAGTATTGTAAAATGTCTCTGATCCAACCTCAAAGATTGAAAACTTCTTTAGAGATTGTTTAAAATTATCTGAAGTGCAAAAAAGGGCATCCGGATCGTTGTATTGGATGGACTCAGACAACAATTTATAGGCTGATTTCGCTTTTTCAAAAAGAACTTTAGTGGTTTGAAATAAAGCAGGTAGGTTTTGAGTCCAAACAACGGTATTTTGCGGAATATAATCCAAAAATCCAACCCGTTTTTCATGCTTTAATTTATGTTCAATGTTCGGAATTATTTGGAATTTGGTGTAGGGTTTTAGAGAAAGTTGTGAAGCGACATCAAATGTGCGAATGCTTTCTACCTCATCGCCAAAAAACTCAATGCGATAGGGTGTATCATTGGCGAATGAAAACACATCTATAATACCGCCACGGATGGAAAACTCTCCAGGCTCAGTGACAAAATCTACCCGCTTGAATTCGTACTCAAAAAGCACATTGTTTACAAAATCAAGACTCAACATATCGCCAACACTTATTTTTAAAGTGTTTTTATTCAGCTCTTTTTTTGATAGTACTTTTTCAAAAAGCGCTTCGTGGTAAGTTACGATAACACTTGATTTTCTTTGAGAATTAATACGGTTAAGCACTTCAGAACGCAACAAAACATTGGTATTGTCCGTCTGCTCAATTTCGTAGGGTCTACGGTAGCTGCCTGGATAAAAAAGAACGGCTTCTTTGGGTAAGAGTAACTCTAAATCGTTGAGATGAAAAGCAGCAATTTCCTTGGATTCAAAAACGATTAAAAAGGGTTGATTTTGATTTGTAAAAGCTGCCGCTATTGAGAATGATAAATCGGCACCAATAGAACCTTTAAACTGAGACTTTACTTGAGATAAGGCCATAAGCTTTCGCAGTTTTTGAAGTTTCAAAGACTGTTCAAATGCATGGCAGAGGTTAACTTTACTCAACGCAAATAAATTTTTGCAAATATATAACAATACCTACATGACTACTCTATGATTGCGAATTAAAATTACTAGAGAATGACCATTATTTTAAAAAAAATGTAGCTTTGTATTGAACCCAAATTAAATGTTTAATGAACGAGTGATCACTTAATACAAACGAAAATTTCAATTTATGGATATTTTTTTAATCATCATGGCATTAGGGCTTATGATCTTAGGAATCATAGGCAGTTTTTTGCCAGTTTTACCAGGCCCCATTACCAGTTGGTTTGGTTTTTTATTACTTTATTTCTCCAATTTGATAGAGGTCAGTAAGAGACTTTTAATTATCACATTAATTGTTGCTATTATCATTTGGATTTTGGATTATTTTATTCCAGCCATTGGAACCAAAAAATTTGGGGGATCAAAATATGGAATGATAGGAACCACCATTGGATTAATCATTGGGCTTATCGCTCCCATTCCAGGCGGGATTCTTATAGGTCCTTTTTTGGGTGCTTTTGTTGGGGAATTACTTAATAAAAGTGACTCTAAAACAGCCATCAAGGCGGCCTTTGGCTCCTTTTTAGGATTTTTAACCTCGGCTTTTATCAAATTCATTGTTGCAATTGTATACCTTGGAATATTCCTTTCAATTCTTTGGGATCAAAAGTCTGTTTTATACTAAATAAGATACAACATTTTAATTTTAACAACGTCTAAATCATAAAAAAAATACTACTTTCACATTCAATTTTAATTAAAAATCCATCAATGACTAAATTACTCTATAGATTGACTTACGCGCTACTCCTAGCCAGTGTTTGTGGTGTGGCCCAAACTCCAGAAAAATCTGTTTATGACTACAATGCCGCTTTTGGGCACGGATTCTATACCAACAATGGAACTCAAACAAGATCTGCAAGTGGAAAGCCTGGCCATGCCTATTGGCAAAATAGTGCTGACTATTTTATTAAAGTAAGCCTTGACGATCAAAGCAAAAAAATTACAGGAACTGAAACCATAACCTATGTGAATAATAGCCCTGATGAACTAGATTTTCTTTGGATACAATTGGACCAAAACTTATTTAAAAAAGATTCCAGAGGGAATGCAATCATCCCGTTAAATGGTAGTCGAAATGGCGCAAAAGGTCAGGAATTCGACGGTGGTTATAACATAGGTAACGTCAGCCTGAATTACACAACACTTGGAAAGAAGTCAAAGAAAAAATCAAAGTCTAAGAGCCTTTCAGTCAATCCCAATTATGAGATCATAGACACCCGCATGAAAATCAAACTTTCAAAGCCTTTAGCCGCTAATGGAGGTGAAATAAAAATTAATATTGATTTTTCTTTCACTTCTCCCGACTACGGGTCGGACCGAATGGGTGTTTTGGAAACTAAAAATGGACGGATATTCAATATGGCACAGTGGTATCCCAGAATGTGTGTTTATGACGATGTTTTAGGATGGAATACCTTACCTTATCTTGGTGCTGGAGAGTTTTATTTAGAATATGGAACATTTGACATCCATATCAACGTCCCCAAAGATCATTTGGTGGTTTGCTCAGGTGGACTGTTAAATCCTGAAGAAGTTTACACTGCCAAACAGCTCAATAATCTAAAACAAGCAGCCAACAGTGACGAAACAGTAATCATACGCGGGGCTAATGAGGTTAACAGTCAAGACTCTCGTCCACAAGCCAAAGAGCGCCTGACATGGAAGTTTAGAATTGAAAACGCAAGAGATGTAGCGTGGTCCTCATCTTCAGCCTTTATTTTTGATGCGGCACGCATCAACCTGCCCAGTGGTAAAAAAGCAATGGCCATGTCGGTCTATCCAGTTGAAAGTAATTCAAGAGATGCCTGGGCCCGATCCACAGAATACACTAAAGCATCCATAGAACACTATTCTGAAAAATGGTCGGAATACCCCTACCCCGCAGCTATTAATGTAGCTGGAAATCAAGGGGGAATGGAATACCCTGGTATTGTATTTTGCAGCTGGAAGAGTAAAAATGAATCCTTGTGGGGGGTTACAGATCATGAATTTGGTCACATTTGGTTTCCAATGATTGTAGGATCTAATGAACGGCTTCACGCTTGGATGGATGAAGGCTTTAACACCTTTATAAACTCATTAAGCACAGATGCTTTTAATGGGGGCGAATACAAAGAGCGACAACGCAATATGCACCGCTTTTCAAGCTTTCTTGTCAATGATAAAATGGAACCTGTAGCCACCCCGCCAGACAATTTAAAAGAAAGGAACTTGGGTATTTTAGCCTATTACAAGCCAAGCGCTGGTTTGACTATGTTAAGAGAGCATGTTTTGGGTAAAGAACGCTTTGATGAAGCTTTTAGTGAATACATCAATCGCTGGTCTTACAAACACCCTACACCCAATGATTTTTTCCGAACAATGGAGAATGTAAGTGGTGAAGAATTGAGTTGGTTTTGGCGTGGATGGTTCATTTATAATTGGAGGTTGGACCAAGGTATCAAAAAGGTTAAATATGTCGATGGTGACCCTGCCAAAGGCGCCATTATAACGATTGAAAATCTTGAAAAAATGCCGATGCCAGTCACTTTGGAATTTACAACCGAAAGTGGCATAAAATCAAGACATACACTTCCAGTTGAAATATGGAAGCGCAATAAAAAGTGGTCCTTCAAATATGACTCCAAAGAACCTTTGAAAAAGGTAATGATTGACCCCGATTATGTGCTCCCAGATGTGAACTCAGCAAACAACCGCTGGTCCCCCGAATTAGCGGCGGAAAACAAAGAAGATTTAAGTATTTATTTAGGAGAATTCAGTTCAGCTGCATTTCCAATGAGCGTTCAAATTGCTGAAGAAAATGGAGAACTTGTAGCTATCGCTGAAGGGCAACCAAAGATCCCCCTAACCAATGACGGAGATGGCAAGTTTCTTTTTGAAGAAGCAGATTTAGAAATCCAATTTAATGCTGAAAAATCAGGATTTGAAATGAGCATTGGTGGACAAGTTTTTGAATTTAGTAAAAATTAAATACTAAATATAAACTCTAAAATAATCGGGTTAATTTTTTACTTTTATAGACTTTAAAGTCTAATTAGCTCTTAAAACAAATAATGAAAAAGTTAATAATTATATCTCTTTTTTTAATTTTTGGCTGCTCTGCTGATAGTGACATTAATGCCCAAGAAAGTGAAGAAATATTTACACTTTATTTGGTTAGACATTCCGAAAAAGATTTAACATCCGAAAATCAATCAGACCCTCCGCTAACCGAATGTGGCGAAAAAAGATCAGAACATCTAAGCAATTTCTTAAAAGAAATTGACCTTGATGTCATTTACAGTACTAACTACATCAGAACAAAAAATACGGCCTTGCCTACAGCACTATCAAAAGAACTTGAAGTAAGACAATACAAGGCACAAAAGCTGAAAGATTTTTCTAAAGTATTAATAGAATCTAAGCAAAATGCATTGGTTGTTGGACATAGTAACACAACAGCTGTTTTGGCAGGCCTTTTGGTCAATAAAAAGTTAGGGGCTTTTGACTTGGACATTTACAATCGAATCTATAAAGTCGAATTTAAAAAAAATAGTGGTCAGCTCGTTTTAATTCATTCGAATTTTAAATGTCGTTAGGAAATTTACATTCTATCCGAAATTTCACTCAATCTTATTATAAAAGTTAAATCTTTGCTAGTATTTAATTATCGAGGCATAAACATTTGTATATTAGCTTTATACAAACCAACAAGGTAACCTATTTATGATTAAAAAGTTTTTCCTACTATTACTTTTCGGATTTTCTTTCAATAGTTTATGTTTTGCTCAGCCTGTTCAAATTGACAATTACTCAGTTAATAATTTTGGTCAGGTGCAATTGTCTATTCAAAGCCAATCGGATAAATATTATATTCTTCATGCACAACACAGCGACGACTTTAATTGGGCAACATCAATGACAATGGGTGTTGATGGCACAATGATTATTAGTGAAGCAGCTGGCGCTTATACATTAGATAAATACACTATTACAGAGCACGATATTGATAATCCTGATGATTATGACCAAGACGGAATTGATGACATCACGGAGTTTAATAACATGCCAACTGATTCCCCATTTAATAATGCCTACGCAATTGATATTGCAGATGGCTCAACTTCAATACCTGACACTGAGACATTCAATCAACTAGCCACTGTAAACAATGTTGGTTGGGCACCATTTCTTGACGATCAACTTTATGTTAAATTTGGAATATTAGATAGAGACACTGATGAGCCAAAAGTTTACTTTATAAATAGTAACACTTACACGATACATGCCAGTTTTTGGAATGGTATAGATGCGTCAGTCACAGGTGACGATGGTTCAGGAGAAATTGTTTTTAATCCAAATGTTATTTTACCCAGTGGGGTAATTGGGACTTATTCATTTAATTTTTCTTTTGGGGATGCCTACGATTTTGAAGAAACACAGAGAACTTACGAATTATTAGTAGCCAGCATGCCATTTCTTCAAAACAACATGAATCACTTTATTGGACAAAACGATGAAGATGATCATTTAAATAACTATGCTGATGAGTTTGAAGGATCTAGAATTGAAGTAGTCTTAGAAACCGATGTTTTTGCTGAAGTAAATTATATACCGCTTCACCTAGCCGAAGGTTATGGCTTTTTCAAACATATGGAAGATTTAAATGAAACACCCGGGAGCAGAGATATTGTACTTTATGATGCATTACCAAACTCCTTGCCAAGAGTTGGAGGAATCATCACCTCAGTAGTTCAAACTCCCTTGTCACACGTAAATTTAAGAGCCATTCAAGATAACGTTCCTAACGCCTATATTGCTAACCCATTATCAAATGATGCAATAGCCAGCCTTTTAAATGGATATATTTATTACAAGGTAGAAAGTGAACAATATGAAATTAGAGAAGCAACCCTGGCAGAGGTTAATGATTGGTATGAAGATTTGAGACCTACAGAAGCTCAATATCCAATTAGGGATTTAAGCACTACTGAAATTATACCACTAGACGATATAACATTCGATATGTCTTCCTCATTTGGAGCAAAATGTTCCAATCTTGCTACTATGAGAAATTTTGGATTTCCAGAAGGAACAATCCCAAATGGTTTTGGAATTCCATTTTACTTTTATGATGAATTCATGCAGTACAATAATTTTTATGAAGAAGCTCAAGTAATTATGGACAACCCAGCGTTCCAAAATGATATTAATTTTAGAAATGAACGCCTTGATGATTTTAGAAGGTCTATAAAGGAAGCCCCTATGCCACAATGGATGCTTGACGAATTACAAGCAATGTATGATGCGTTTCCATCAGGAACACCAGTTCGTGTGAGGTCTAGTACCAATAATGAAGATTTACCAGGATTTAGTGGTGCTGGTTTGTATACATCTAAGACCCAGTACCCCGACGAAGGACATATTTCAAAATCTGTTAAACAAGTCTATGCAAGTATGTGGAATTTTAGAGCTTATGAAGAAAGAGATTTTTACAGAATTGATCATTTCGGGGCTGCTATGGGACTATTGTGTCACCCAAATTTTCAAGGAGAACAGTCCAACGGAGTGGGAATAAGTATCGATCCAATATATGAAACTGAAGATACATTTTATTTAAATACTCAGGTTGGAGAGTCATTGATTACAAATCCTGATCCAAATTCGGTGCCAGAAGAAATCCTTCTTTACAGAGATGCCAATCAGGGCGGTGGATATTTGGTTTTAAGACTATCAAATTTAGTAAATCCAGGAGAACTGGTAATGGACCAAGTATATATTGACCAAATGAGAAATTTTTTGACTGTTATTCATGATGAGTTCGCAAGCCTATATAATGTTGTCGGAGCAGAAGGTTTTGGCATGGACATTGAATACAAGGTAACAGCAGAGGACCAATTGGCAATAAAACAAGCTAGACCATGGGTTTCATTTTGGGCTGACATCAATGGGGATTATGATCTCGGGGTTGAAGCCATTGTAGAACCCATTTCATCTGCAGATTTGGGAGCTGATGAAATTGTAACTGTTTCAATTGTTAATGATGGTTTGTATGATATGAGTGATTTTGACCTTGAGCTCATAGTAAACGGTCAGTCAATTGAAACCCTCAATATTAGTGATACAATACAACCTTTTGAAGCATTAGATTATTCATTTACAATACCTCAAGATTTTTCAAATGTTGGTGATTATAATATCACTGTTAATGTTAGTCATCAAGATGATGAATACGAAAACAATAATTCATTAAGTATAATTCTAAGTAAAACTTTAGAATTTGATGGATCTATCTCAATTGAAGAAGTAAATGTTGTTTGTAATGATGTCATTGCAATAAATGCCATAATTACTAATCACGGAGATACGACGCTTACTGAAGTTGAAATTGAAAAAACTGTAAATGGAACTTCAATCGGTTCGGAAAGTAAATCAGTAAATATCCCATACACAGGTCAGGAAATGGTTACCATGAGTGTTGATCAAAATGTTCAAGAATTTAATCAAATTACTCTAAATATTATTAGTCTAAATAATCAATCTGACGAAAATTTAACTAATAATTCTGATACGGCAAGCTCGAATTTAGATACTAGTTATGATATTATAACCCTTGTAATAAACGCAGATAATTACCCTCAAGAAACTTCCTGGAAACTATATGATAGTCAAACAAACGAAATAATAAACACAGGCTCTTTGAGCTCAGGAACTGATGTGTACAGTGAAGATATTTGTGTAAATTATGAATCTTGTCTCACTTTAGATGTATTTGATTCTTACGGAGACGGGATTTGTTGTGGATATGGTCAAGGAAACTTCCAAGTTCTTGATTCCGCTGGCATTGTGATTGTATCAAATGATGGTGATTTTGATAATTTTGCTCAAGAACTGTTTTGTCTTAATACAGAGGAATGTATTATTACTGCTGATGTAATTATAACTAATGCAACCACAGTTTCTGCCAACGATGGTAGTATTTCTGTATATATAAGTTCAGGAATAAGCCCCTATGAGTATAGTATAGATGGTGGGCAAACATTTTCTAATGAAAATAATTTCAAGAATTTAACTCCGGGTACCTATGATATAGTTATTCAAGGCGCAGGCGGACTTTGTACTTACTACGAATCTGTTTTAATACAAGCGTGTACTTTTACAGATGTAGATGTAGTGGCTTCAGGGGTTCCTTCTGTTACATCAACTGTTGGCAGCATTACTATAACACCAAACACTGGAAATGGGCCATATCAATACAGTAATGATGGAGGACAAAATTTTTTTGATAGCAATGTTTTTGAAAATTTACCTTCTGGGCTTTACAATATAGTTGTCACAGATAGTCAAAATATATGTCAATATGAACAAAGTATAAGAGTAGAAATTGAATCCATAATTATTAATGAGTTTAATCACAAATCCAGTGATAATTTCAACTCTGATGATTGGATAGAACTTTATAACCCAAAATCTACAGCTGTAGATATTTCTAACTGGGTTATCAAAGACGATAATGCCAATAATGCCTTTGTAATTCCAGATAATACTCAGATAAATGGTAATGGCTTTTTAGTTATAGTAAAAGATGCTGTTGATTTTAGTAATGTATATCCCGATATACCATTTATTGGTGAACTTGGGTTTGGATTAGGACGTTCTGATGCCATTAGATTATTTAATTCTGAAAGTAAACTCATGGACGAAGTTCATTACAGTATTGATGATATGTCTCCATCTTGTAATCATACCTTAAATATGTATGACTCCTACGGTGACGGATGGCAAGGAAATGCGGTTAATGTATTTGTTAATGGTGAACTAATACTTTCAGAGGCTACTTTTGATGATGGTGATTTTGAAAGTGTAACATTTCAGGCTACTGCAGGTGATTTAATTATTTTAGATTGGATTGATGGAGCGTGGTCATCTGAAGTTTCATGGGAAATACTAGATGGAAGTGGTGAATTACTTATCTCTGGTAATTGGGGCGATACTTTAGAACAAGAAAGCGTTTTGGCTTATTGTGCTCCTGAATCCAATTCAGATTGGCCTGTATGTGCAGATGGTACAGGAAATACATTAGAATTGATTAAACCAGAATTCGATAATTCACTACCACAAAATTGGGATTGTATTAATGTGAACGGAAGTCCTAATGCCGTCAATAGCAGTGTTGCAAGCATTTCAAATGTTGTATCTGTGAATATTAAAGTGTATCCAAATCCAGTTAATAATGTTCTGTATATTTCGGGAGATGTTGTCTTTTATAAAATTGAAGTTTACAATTTATTAGGTCAGCAAATAATGAATATAAATAATGTCAATCAAATTGATATGAGCCCCTATGAAAATGGAGTCTATACCCTAAAAATAAGCACAGAAAATACGACTGTAGTTAAACGCATCATAAAGTTGTAATTAAAATTTAACATCCGCATTAATTTGTTAAAAAAGTGGTCTTTTGGGCTACTTTTTTTTATAAAACTATCTTAAAATTAAAATGTAACCTCTCAATATTTAATATTTTTAACACACCTAAAATTAAATATTTGTCACAAAAAATTAATATTGTTTGGTTGAAACGCGATCTTAGGACACAAGATCATGCCCCTATGTATGTTGCTGAAAAAGCAAATACTCCCTATCTTATTATCTATATTTTTGACACTGTGTTGCTGAAGCACCCAGACGCAAGCCTGCGGCATCAACAATTTATTTACCGTTCAGTTCAAGCCATGAACACAAGGTTAACCCCATTCAATAAATCTGTAATTGTATTCTACGGAGATTCACTGGATGTATTTTCGTTTCTAAATGAAAAATTTAAAATTCATAATATATTCAGTTATCAAGAAAGTGGGATTGAAAAATCATGGCAGCGTGACAAATCGGTGTCTAAATTTTTAAAAAATAAAGGGATTGAGTGGAAAGAATTTCAACAAAACGGTGTCATAAGAGGGCTTAAAAATAGAAAAGACTGGGCTAAACTTTGGAATGGTTTTATGAGTCAACCCTTGTTTCACAATCAATTTTTAAAAAAAGAATCCATAGAACTCATACATCCTTTTAAAATTCCCGAGAAGCTCAAAAAACAACTCAAAAACTACCCTAAATTATTTCAATTAGCTGGTGAGAAAAATGCATGGCTATATCTTGACTCTTTCCTTGAAGACCGAGGAAAAAACTACCAACGTCATATTTCCAGACCCACAGAGAGTCGATTCAGTTGCAGCCGGATGTCTCCTTTTATTAGTTGGGGTAACCTCAGCATACGGCAAGTATTCCAATATGTAAATACCCATCCCAACAGTCAAAACCATAAACGTGCCTTTTCAGCCATGCTAACAAGATTGCACTGGCATTGTCATTTTATTCAAAAGTTTGAGATGGAATGCCAATATGAAACCCAATGTGTCAATGCAGGATATGAACTTTTGAAACACGAATACAATGAGGAATATATCAAAGCTTGGAAAACAGCTACAACAGGTTATCCTTTAATCGATGCTTGTATGCGAGCTTTGGAGTACACGGGATGGATCAATTTTAGAATGCGGGCCCTTTTAGTTTCTTTTTTTACTCTAAATTTAGATCAGGACTGGCGGGATGGGGTCTATCACTTAGCACGGCTTTTTTTAGACTATGACCCTGGAATTCACTACCCACAATTTCAAATGCAAGCTGGTACAACTGGCATCAATACCATTCGGCTTTACAACCCAATCAAGAACTCTATAGAATTAGACCATATGGGTTGCTTTGTAAAAAAATGGCTTCCCGAACTTCAAAATGTACCCGTGGAACATATTCACGAACCTTGGAAGATGAATCCAATGGAACAATCTTTTTGTGGTGTCTTAATTGGGAAAGATTATCCACAACCCATTATTGATCTTCAAGAAAGTGCGAAAAAAGCACGAGTTAAAGTTTGGGGACACAGAAAACACCATTTGGTCCAAAAAGAAAACAAGCGCATTTTAAAAAAACATGTAAAGCGCCATTAATTCAATTTATATAAAAAAAGCCCTCCGTTTTACAGGAAAGCTTCTCACTGGTTTTGTCACAAACCACGGGTAACCAACAAGGTTACCACAACACAACATTTTTAAACTTAGCCTTTTTTGGCTATTTGCGGTCTGGACGGGACTCGAACCCGCGACCCCCTGCGTGACAGGCAGGTATTCTAACCAGCTGAACTACCAAACCGTTGCTTATAGCGAAAGCAAATATACACTGCATTTTTTTTACGACAAATATTTTTATTTATTTTTTACAAAAACTTATGGCGCTTTTCAAAGTAGGTCATCATTACTTTATCAAAGCCCTGACGAATGTCTACGTCCACATAATTTATCTTGTATTGCACGCATTTTAAACGCAGTGCCTCGAAGTATGCTTTCACCGCAGTAGAGTACTTTTTTTGAAAATTTTTAGGAAATAGATCTAAATGATTTTCGGTTTCAATATCAACAAATCGCTTAGGAGTGTTTTCAAAATCGAAACTGAACTCCGTAATTTTATCGTATGTGTGAAATAAAACCAATTCATGTTTATTGTATTTTAAATGACGTAGTGCTTCAAAGAGCTTCGAAGCTTCAATATCACTTTGAAACAAATCTGTGAACAAAAAAATCATGGATCTTCGCTGGAGTTGTTCAGCGATTTGATGCAAAACTTCATAGGTTTTTGTTGTAGCGTTCTGAGAGTTTGTTTTCGTTGCTTTTTCCAGTGTATTCACCAGCATCCTGTAATGGCGTTCGCTGGCTTTCTCTGAAGCATAAAAACTATGAGTTTGATCGTATAAGCTCAAACCAGCCGCATCACGTTGCTTTTTTAAAATGTGCAATAAAACGGCTGAAGCCAAAGCTGAAAATTCTATTTTGTTAAATTCTAATCCAGGATTTTGATTAACAGAAGGATAATGCATGGACGCACTCTGATCCAAAATAATATGACATCGCATGTTTGTTTCCTCTTCATACCTCTTGGTATACAACTTGTCCGTTTTGGCAAATAATTTCCAATCGATGTGTTTTGTGCTATCGCCATTGTTATAAATTTTATGCTCTGCAAATTCAGCTGAAAAACCATGAAAAGGGCTTTTGTGAATACCAGTCATATAGCCCTCTACAATGGATTGCGCCAACAATTCAAAGTTTGAAAAACGGGAGTTTCCTTGGAATTTTTCTTGTATTCTCATCCTAATCTAAACTAAAAAAGGTTTGCCACAAGGACAAACCTTAATACTAATATTTTAAGTAAAAATGTCTATAACAAGGCATTAATAGACTCCGCATAAGCGGCTTTAGTCGCTACGCCAACTTGACGTCCCACAACTTCGCCGTCTTTAAACAGAAGTACAGTTGGAATATTTCTGACGCCATATTTGGCGGCAAATTCTTGATTGGCATCGACATCGACCTTCCCAACAACGGCTTTGCCAACATATTCTGAGCTAATTTCATCAATAATGGGACCGACCATGCGGCAAGGTCCGCACCAAGATGCCCAAAAATCGACCATAACAGGCTTATCGCTTTTCAATACTGTTTCTTCAAAATTTGCATCTGTGATTTCTAGAGCCATAAATTATTTTTTTAGTGTTGATGCAAATCTAATTAAAATTTGCGTTAATAATTTCAAAAAAAGATTACTTTTTCTTATGCTAAAATTAGGTTTCTCAATTTCAATTAATTAAGCTTAAAAAAAATATTTTGAGCTTCTAGTTCTGATAATAATTCTTGAGATATTTGAACCTTTTGTTTGCGACTTTTAAGCTCAATTTTCAAACTTTCATCATCGTCATATACAACAAAGTTAAGCAGATGTTTGCCTTTATGCATGTTTAAAAGGTCTTGTATTTCATTAATTTTTTGTTCGTTTATGCCTTTGATATTAAGCTGAATCGATAGTTTCTTAGCATAAGCATCCATCACATCGTGCAACAATTGAAAGTTATTAAACTGTAGGCGTGGCTCAGCTTTTTTCCCAGTATCTCGGTTGATCCACCCTTCGCGAACCAAAGCACGAACATACACGAAATTATTCAACATTAAGAAATGTCTAAATTTAAGATATTCCTCGCCGAAAATTCTAAACTGATGGTTGTTTGTATAATCTTCAATGGTAAAACTTGCCCACCCTTTTCCTTGCCTACTGACGCGGTGTTCAATGTCGGTGACAACACCACCAAAAGTGATTTCTTTGTTGATAAGTGGGGCCATATTTTGAAAAACACTCACGGTTGCATTGCAAAAGTTTTGCATTTCAATTTTAAAATCGTCAAGCGGGTGGCCTGAAATATAAATTCCAACTACTTCTTTTTCACGAGCCAACTTCTCCATAGTAGCCCAGGCATTACAAGGGGGTAGTTCAGGCTCGGGAAATTGAACTTCACTAGATTCACCAAACAAACTAACTTGTGCAGAATTTTGATTGTCTTGAAATCTATGGGCATATTTCAATGTTTTCTCTATAAAAGTAACCCCATCACCTTCATCATAAAAATATTGTGCGCGATGAGTGTTTGAAAAACAATCAAAACTCCCCGCATTGGCTAAATTTTCAAAAGCTTTCTTGTTGGCAGCACGCAAATCAATGCGTTTGGCAAGGTCAAAAATTGAGCGGTAAACCCCATTATTTTTGCGTTCTTCAACAATGGTTTTAACGGCACCATACCCAACCCCTTTTATGGCCCCCATTCCAAAGCGAATGGCATTATCTTTATTGACTGAAAACTTATAATAACTTTCATTAATATCAGGGCCTAAAACATTCATTTTCATTCGCTTGGCCTCTTCCATAAAAAAGGTGACTTGTTTGATATCATTCATATTGTTGGACAGTACAGCCGCCATATATTCAGCAGGATAATGCGCTTTTAAATAGGCGGTTTGATAGGCAATCCATGCATAACATGTCGAATGAGATTTATTAAATGCATAGCTTGCAAATTTTTCCCAATCGGTCCAAATTTTTTCTAATTTTTCAGAATCCAAGCCCTTGGAACTAGCTTGACTGATAAATTTAGGTTTCATTTTGTCCAATACAGCCCGCTGCTTTTTCCCCATGGCCTTTCGCAAAACATCGGCTTCACCCTTAGTGAAGTCAGCTAATTTTTGTGACAATAACATAACCTGCTCCTGATAGATGGTTATACCATAGGTTTCTTCAAGATATTCCTGCATTTCTGGAAGATCATAACTAATGGCTTCATCGCCATGTTTTCTTCTAATAAAACTTGGAATGTATTCCAAAGGCCCTGGGCGGTATAAGGCATTCATAGCAATTAAATCTGCAAATGTTGAGGGCTTTAAATCCCGCATGTGCTTTTGCATTCCAGGAGATTCATATTGAAATATTCCCACCGTTTCACCCCGCTGAAACAATTCATAGGTGGGTGCATCATCCAGAGAAAAAGTTTCAGGATCCAGTATGATTCCGTGTTTGGCTTTGACAATCTTAACCGTATCTTTAATCAGTGTTAAAGTTTTAAGGCCTAAAAAGTCCATCTTTAAAAGTCCAGCGTCTTCCACAACAGCATTGTCAAATTGGGTGACATATAAGTCTGAATCTTTAGCGGTTGCAATTGGAACATAGTCAGTGATATCGCCTGGTGTAATGATCACACCACAAGCGTGGATACCAGTATTTCTAAGTGAGCCTTCCAAGACCTTGGCTTGATTTACTGTTTCAGCTTCCAAATCATCACCTTCTGAAATGTTGAGCAATTGATTGACCAATTCCATATCTTCTGCTCTAAACTTTTGGCGTAGAGTTTTCTCTTCAACACCAAAAATCTTATTGAGTTTTGACATATTAGGTACCAACTTAGCAATGCGATCGGCATCACCCAATGGTAAGTCCAATACTCTCGCGGTATCACGAATGGAGGACTTGGCAGCCATGGTGCCGTAAGTTATAATTTGGGCCACCTGATTGGATCCGTATTTATTAATGACGTAATCAATGACCTTTCCACGACCTTCATCGTCAAAATCAATATCAATATCGGGCATACTGATTCGGTCTGGATTCAAAAAACGCTCAAAAAGTAAATTGTATTTAATGGGGTCTATATTTGTAATCCATAGGCAGTATGCAACAACAGATCCTGCTGCTGATCCTCTACCAGGTCCAACAGAAACACCTAAACTTCGAGCCTCTCGAATAAAATCTTCAACAATTAGAAAATAACCAGGGTAGCCTGTTTTTTCTATAGTCTTTAGCTCAAAATCAATGCGTTCTTTAAGATCATCAGAGAGTGTTTTGTAACGTTTTTTAGCGCCTTCGTAGGTGAGATGACGCAGGTAAGCATTTTCACCATGTTTTAACCCTGATTTGGCGTCATCAGAGTTTATAAACTCTTTTGGAATATCAAATTTTGGAAGCAATACATCTCTAGCAAGTTCGAAAGCTTCAATTTTATCTGAAATGGCCTGCATGTTGAGTATGGCCTCAGGTAAATCTTTAAACAGTTCCTTCATCGCCTCAGGACTTTTAAAATAATATTCCTGGTTGGGTAAGCCGTAGCGATAGCCACGACCGCGACCAACAGGCGTCGCCTGCTTTTCACCGTCTTTAACACACAACAAAATATCATGTGCGTTGGCTTCTGTTTGATCTATGTAATAGGTATTATTTGTTGCAACCAATGGTATGTTATGCTTTCGTGAAAATTGAATCAATACAGGATTGACCCGATCTTCATCTTCTTGACCGTGGCGCATAAGCTCAATATAAAAATCTTCGCCAAACTGTGCTTTCCACCACAACAAGGCTTCTTCGGCCTGTTTCTCCCCAACATTCAAAACTTTTGAAGGCACTTCACCATATAAATTTCCAGACAAAACAATGAGGTCTTGCTTGTAGGTTTCTACAATATTTCGATCAATTCGAGGTAAGTAATAAAATCCATCTGTAAAGGCCAAAGAGGACATTTTTATCAAGTTCTGGTACCCCTTTTTATTTTTAGCTAAAAACACAATTTGATAGCCGTTGTCTTTTTGAGATTTGTTGCTGTGGTCGTCGCAAACAAAAAACTCACAACCAATAATGGGCTTAATGGGTTTTTGATCAAATTCCTCAGCTAAAGCCTCAGCATCTTTTTGGCGCTGTACCAAACTTTTGTTGTGGCTACGAATTTCCTTTACAAAATGAAAGGCGCCCATCATGTTGCCATGATCCGTAAGCGCTACTGAAGTCATTCCAGCATCTGCAGTTGCCTTTACTAATTTTTTGATACTAATGGTGGATTGTAAAATCGAAAATTGGGAGTGGTTGTGTAAATGAACAACAGGAGCATCAGTCAATACAGCCGGCACGTCTGATATTTGGGTTATGTATTCACTAGCATCCGTCTTTTTATCAACCGTAGCCAATGCTGTAGTGGCCTTTTTTAAATTGATATGCTTCAACCCCAAAGGAGCAATTGTGTCCGGGTTTTGGGTTTGAAATTCTTGCAAGTAATCTGTATTTGCTTGAAGTTGTTCGGTTGAATAGGACCCTCTTCGCAACAATTCTAAAAAACAGCGTGTCGTAGCTTCGACATCCGCTGTTGCATTATGGGCTTCAGCAAAAGGGGTTTCGAATAAATATTGATGTAACTCGCTCAACGTTGGTAACTTAAACTTTCCACCACGCCCTCCAGGCAATTGACATAAGCTTGCGGTGGTCTCGGTGCAAGTATCCAAAACAGGGAGACTATTTAATGGCGTTACGACTTGCATTCGGTGGTATTCACAACCCATGATATTGAGATCAAAACCTACATTATGGCCCACTACAAATTTAGCCTTGTCAAGCGCTTCATTAAATTTTTCAAGAACTGAAATAAGAGGAACTCCTTCAGAAGCCGCCAAGGCTGTTGAAATACCATGAATTTTTTCGGCATCAAATGGGATATTAAAACCATCAGGGCGAATTAGAAAATCACAATGCTCCATGCAAACCCCATGATCGTCATGTAATTGCCAAGCGATTTGGACACATCGCGGCCAATTATCCGTGTCTGAAACAGGAGCATTCCAACGCTTGGGAAGGCCTGTAGTTTCGGTATCAAAAATCAAATACATTGCTAAAATCTGTGCTTAAACTAGAATTCTAAATATAAAATTATTTTAGATTTAAGACTGTTATTTTTTGAGTGATTTATGAACAAAATACAATATAAAAAGTTGCATTACATCATTATTAATTATTTAGAATTCTAATTATCAATAAGCTAAAAAAAATAATTATAAACCCAGAAAAGACTATTACTATTAAGTGAGAAAAAAACTTTTATAAACAAAAAAGGGTGTAGTGGTGTGGGATCTATAACTGAGTGAAGGGCAAATTGTAAAATATACCCTCTGAAAAATTCATATATTTAGTGCCAGAGTCGTCATAGGAATTAAAATAAAAAGTACCTGTTATGGTCTTATTATCCTCGTTTATAGATTCAATAGTAACTTGACCATCGCTTAAATATACAGGATATTCATCGCCGTTATTTTGAGTGGAATAGGTTGTGTTAACTTCCGTATAGGTAACAGTTGCAAGTTTACCTTTTCCTAGTTCATAAGAACCAATATTAGCAACAGGTAAGCTAATGACCATACTGCCATAGCCGTCGCTACCAGAAATATTCAAAATTCCAGTACTTTGAATAGTGGCAGTACGTGCTGTCGAACGCCAAACATAATCACCATGACGAAGGCCTTGAAATGTGGGGTTACTGGATTTAATTTCGTCTTGACAACCAATTAAAGAAAAAACGGCAAAAGATAAAAGAAGATATCTCATATATTACTAAAAAGGAATTAAAATTTTAGTCCTTGTAAACACTTCAAAAATATAAAAAATAAATGAATGTTTTAGTATTGAAAAAATATACTATATTTGCCGCTCATTAATAATCAAGGTCGAGAACCTTACAAATTAATTTTATGCCTGTAAAACTAAGATTACAAAGACACGGAAAAAAAGGAAAACCATTTTATTGGATTGTTGCGGCAGATGCCCGCTCCAAAAGAGATGGTCGCTTTCTTGAAAAATTAGGGTCTTACAACCCAAACGTCAATCCTGCACAAATAGAAATCAATGTCGATAGCGCTGTGCGTTGGTTAGAAAATGGCGCTCAGCCAACTGACACAACACGTGCTATTTTATCACACGAAGGTGTTTTGTTGAAAAAACATTTGGCGGGAGGCGTTAAAAAAGGGGCTTTCACAGAAGAACAAGCTGAGGAGAAGTTCCAAGCTTGGATGACTGAGAAACTATCTAAAATCGACTCGAAAAAATCGGACATTCAAAAAGCTAAAGAAGCAGAAGCAGCAAAAGCGCTTGCCGCTGAAAAAGCAGCTAACGATGCACGAATCGCCGCTGCAGTACCGGTCCCAGAAGTAACAACTGAAGAAGCACCTTCTGAAACTGCAGAAGCTTCTGAAGAAGAAGAATAAAACTATTTATTTTTATATCTTTAAACCTGACTTTTGTCAGGTTTTTTTTTGATATTTTATGAAGAAAGAAGAGTGTTTTTACCTCGGTAAAATTGTAAAAAAGTACAGCTTTAAAGGGGAACTTTTAGCAAAGCTGGATACTGATCAGCCTCAGTTATACGAAAATATTGAAGCGCTCTTTTTAGACATCAACAACCGATTGATTCCTTATTTTGTAATGACGTCAAGGCTTCACAAGTCCAATTTATTGCGTTTAAAATTAGAAGATGTGAACACAGAGTCGGATGCGGATGAATTGCTAAGAAAAGAAGTTTACCTCCCGCTTGATCTACTTCCAAAATTAGATGGAAAAGCCTTCTACTACCACGAGGTCACAGGGTTTGAAATATGGGAAAAGTCATTTGGAAAAGTAGGCGTTTTAAAGGGGGTCAATGACCAGTCTGCACAAGCATTGTTCGAGATTGAAAGAAATGGTCACGAAATTTTAATTCCAATTCACGATGAATTTATAATAAATATTGACCGGGACAAGAAAATAATTACTGTCAAGACGCCGCCTGGGCTTATTGATTTGTACATTAAGTAATGGTTTTGGAAGCATTTCAATTCAAACAATTTAGTGTTGCACACGACCGCTGTGCCATGAAAGTAGGAACAGATGCTGTTTTACTCGGGGCATGGGCGCCTGTAAACCCCACAACAAAATCAATATTAGACATTGGAGCAGGCTCTGGAATTTTAGCACTCATGCTTGCGCAACGTAGCAATGCAAACCTTATTGATGGATTGGAAATTGATGTGGAAGCATACGAACAGTGTGTGACAAATTTTGAAGAATCTTCTTGGGTAGATCGCTTGTTTTGCTACCATGCCAGTCTAAAAGAATATACCAATGAAATGGATATAAAATATGACTTCATCATTTCCAATCCTCCATTTTACAACGAGACTTACACTACCAACGATAAAAGCAGAAATACGGCCCGTTTTGAAGCGGCGATGCCCTTTAATGAACTGCTTAAATCCGTAAGAAAATTACTGTCCAAAAATGGAAAATTTTGTGTTGTAGTACCATTCGAATCAGAAGATAAACTTGTTGAGGTGGGAAAAGAAAATACCCTTTTTTGTGATAAAATACTCAGAGTACGGGGAAAGAAAAACAGTGTTATAAAACGGAGTTTGATGGCGTTTTCATTTGAGAAAAATCCTATAAAAGTAAAAGAAATATACCTCGAAGTAAAACGCCACGTATATAGCAAAGATTTCATTAATTTAACAAAAGAATTTTATTTAAAATTCTAAGATTCAGTAAATTTGTAAGTAAATTTGTTTGATTAAAGAGCCTATTTAGTTGTTGTTTCAGCTACTCTTTAAAATGACCTAAACATTTCATTTATGAAGCCAGATGTATTTGAAGCACCCGATTACTACAATCTAGACGATTTATTAAGTGAAGAGCACAAACTTGTGAGGGAAGCGGCTAGGGATTGGGTCAAAAGAGACGTGACTCCAATTATTGAAACTTATGCCCAAAAAGCAGAATTTCCAAAACAAATTCTCAGTGGTCTGGCAGAAATAGGTGCTTTTGGACCCTACATCCCAGAAAAATATGGAGGGGCGGGATTGGATCAAATTGCTTATGGCTTGATCATGCAAGAAATTGAACGAGGTGATTCAGGTGTGAGAAGTACAGCTTCCGTACAGTCATCTCTGGTCATGTATCCCATTTGGAAATACGGCAATGAAGCTCAACGTCAAAAATACTTACCAAAATTGGCCTCCGGTGAATTTATGGGTGCCTTTGGACTCACTGAGCCTGACCACGGTAGTAATCCAGGCGGAATGACCACTAACTTTAAGGACATGGGCGATCATTTTTTACTGAATGGTGCCAAACTATGGATTTCGAACGCGCCATTTTGTGACATTGCAGTTGTTTGGGCAAAAAATGAAGAAGGGCGCATTCATGGCCTTATTGTAGAGCGCTATATGGAAGGGTTTTCAACTCCTGAAACCCATAACAAATGGTCGCTCAGAGCCAGTGCTACAGGAGAACTTATTTTTCAAGACGTTAAAGTTCCTAAAGAAAATATTTTACCCAATAAAAGTGGGTTGAGTGCTCCACTTGGATGTTTAGATTCTGCACGTTACGGTATAGCTTGGGGTGCTATTGGCGCTGCCATGGATTGTTACGATACAGCCTTGCGTTATGCTAAAGAACGCATTCAATTTGGAAAGCCCATAGCAGGATTCCAATTGCAACAAAAGAAATTGGCGGAAATGATTACGGAAATTACAAAGGCACAGTTATTAGCTTTGAGACTGGGGCAACTCAAAAATGAAAATAATGCTAGTACGGCTCAAATATCCATGGCGAAAAGAAACAATGTTGAAATGGCCTTGAAAATTGCCCGTGAGGCACGTCAAATTCTGGGGGGTATGGGAATTACTGGTGAGTACAGTATCATGCGCCATATGATGAATTTGGAAAGCGTAGTGACCTATGAAGGGACGCACGACATTCATTTGCTAATTACAGGACTTGACATCACAGGGTTAAATGCCTTTAAATAAAACTTCCTTAATTTATTGTGTTGGGACATTGCTCTCAACTGCGCTATTATTGAGCTGCGACAACAAAACTGGATTTGGTTACTCAAACACTCAGAGTGATGTTACTTTTGATATATTAGAAGACCTAAATCCCCCTGAAAACTTTAAAATTTTGGCGTTGGGAGACAGCTATACCATTGGTCAAAGTGTCTGCACAAGCTGCCGTTTTCCAGAGCAACTCAAAGATAGCTTGATTGTAAATCTTGACCCACAAGATACTTTTTCATTAGAAATCATTGCGCAAACAGGTTGGACAACAACCAATCTCATTTCGGCAGTCGAAACATCGAATCCTTCTTCTGACCATAATTTAGTGACACTATTAATAGGTGTAAACAATCAATACCAAGGCAAGCCATTTGCATTGTATGAAACAGAGTTTATAACATTGGTAAACACTGCCATTACGCTGGCTGATGATGATCCGTCTAATCTCATTGTAGTTTCAATACCTGATTATGCGTATACACCTTTTGGTCAAAACTACAATCCAGAATACATAAGTCAACAGTTGGACGCTTACAACCTTTACGCTCAAAATTATTGTCAAGACAACGGCTTATCATATATTTATATTACTGACATTACACGTCAAGGTATTGTAAATCCAGAACTAGTTGCCAGTGACAATTTACATCCATCTGGTCTGGCATATTCAAAATTTGTGGAGCGAATTTTACCTTTGGCAATAGAAAAATTAGACTAAATTCATTCTTCTGGAGCTAGCTCAACTTCTAAGCCTTCCATTTGATTATTGATTTGAATTTGACAACCTAAACGGCTGTTGGAATGAACGTTGAGTGCCTCGCTGAGAATTGCTTCTTCATCAGCTGTTTTTTCGGGGAGTTGATGTGAACTGTGCACATAACATTGACAAGAAGCACACATGGCCATACCACCGCAAATCCCGATGGTACCATCTGGAACAAGCTCGAACAAACGAACAACCTCCATAAGATTTAGGGCCATATCTGTTGGTGCATTAATGGTGTGTATGACACCTAAGCGATCGGTAATTTTTATAGAGATATCCAAAGACATCAGTTAATTGATTTTACTACACTTTTTGGGGCCTCTTTTCGTGTGCCGTCGAAGCCGTCGATACCAGTAACGGTAGTGTATTTAAGCACCAAACGTTTACCGGGATTAATGATTTTATAGGCCGATTGACACATTAAAGTAGCCTCGTGAAAACCACATAAAATAAGTTTCAATTTTCCAGGATAAATATTAACATCGCCAATGGCAAAAATACCTGGAATATTGGTCTGATAATCCAATGAATTATTAACTTTAATGGCGTTTTTCTCAATTTCAAGACCCCAATTTGAAATGGGCCCTAATTTTGGTGACAACCCAAATAAAGGAATAAAAGCATCCGTTTTAATGTGTTGTTCTTGCTTATTTGAAACACTATATGAAATAGAATCTAATTTACTTTTACCATAGAGTCCTGTAACTTCAGCAGGCGTGATTAAATCAATATTTCCATTGTCTTTTAGCGCTTGAACTTTTTCTACTGAGTCTAAAGCCCCTCTAAATTCGGTTCTTCTGTGAATCAAAGTCACATTACTGGCAACCTCACTCAAAAAAATTGTCCAGTCTAAAGCTGAGTCACCACCACCCGCAATAACAACTCTCTTATTGCGGTAAACTTCTGGGTCTTTAATCATGTATGCAACGCCGCGGTCTTCATAATCTGAAAGGTTTTTAATGGCCGGTTTTCGAGGTTCAAAACTTCCAAGTCCTCCTGCAATCGCTACAACAGGGGCGCTGTGTTGTGTTCCTTTATTTGTAGTAACCACGAAAGAACCATCTACTTTTTTTTCAATTGTCTCTGCCCGTTCACCAAGGGTAAAACCTGGTTCAAATTGTTTGGATTGTTCCAATAATTTTTTTGTTAAATCCCCAGCTAAAATTTCTGGGTAAGCGGGGATGTCATAAATTGGCTTTTTAGGGTAAATTTCAGAACATTGACCTCCAGGTTCAGCCAATGCGTCAATGAGATGGCATTTGAGCTTAAGAAGTCCAGCTTCAAAGACAGCAAATAAACCCGTTGGCCCAGCGCCAATTATAAGAATGTCAGTCTTGATCATTTTAGGCCTCAATATTTATAACAGACTGAATTTGAGGTGCATATTTTTTAATGGTCATTTCTACCCCAGACTTTAAAGTCATTTGATTGACCGTACATGATGAGCATGCGCCAATAAGTTGGACTTTAACAATTTCACCATTTTCAATATCGATGAGATTGATATTTCCTCCGTCATTTTGAAGAAAAGGTCGAATTTCATCCAGTGCTTTTTCAACATTTTTTTGAAGATCTTCTGAGCTCATAATCATTTTATTTATTTTTCACAGTACTACAACCTGCCATGGTTGTTATTTTCACAACTTCTGTAGGTGGCAAGTCTTTATGTCGTTTAACAGTTTCTTTTACAATTTCTTGTGTTAGTGATTTAAAAGCCAACGCTGTTTGAGTCCCCTCTTGTAATGCTGCTGGTCTTCCGTAATCACCTGCCTCTCTTATGCTTTGAACAATAGGTATTTCCCCTAAAAAAGGAACCGCTAAATCCAAAGCTAAATGTTTTGCGCCTTCTTGCCCAAATATATAATATTTATTTTCAGGAAGTTCCTCAGGTACAAAATAGGCCATATTTTCTATGATTCCAAGAACAGGGACATTGATGTTCTCTTGTTGAAACATGGCTACGCCTTTTTTTGCATCCGAGAGCGCCACATTTTGGGGCGTGCTCACAACCACAGCGCCTGTAATAGGCAGCGACTGCATGATACTCAAGTGGATGTCTCCCGTGCCAGGAGGCAAGTCGATGAGTAAAAAATCTAGAGGACCCCAAGCGGCATCAAATATCATTTGATTGAGAGCCTTGGATGCCATAGGGCCTCTCCAAATAACAGCTTGACTTGGTTTTGTAAAAAACCCTATAGATAAAATTTTAACACCATAACTTTCAACAGGTTTCATTTTTGAAGCGCCATCGACGTGAACTGCTAATGGTTTGTCAGAAACAACATCAAACATGATGGGAATGGAGGGACCATAAATATCGGCATCTAGGATTCCAACTTTGAAGCCCATATTGGCTAAAGTAACTGCAATATTTGAGGTAACGGTAGATTTTCCCACTCCACCTTTTCCCGAAGCAATTGCAATGATATTTTGAATACCAGGAATGGGTTTTCCCTTGATTTCATTTTTTGGCTGAGTAGGGACATCAACTTTTACATTGATTTTAATCTTTGCTTTAGCGTATACCAAATCATGAATGGCTTTCATGATATTAACCTCAGTGCGTTTTCTGGCTTGAAGCGTGGGATTGGAAATACTGATATCAACAATAACTTCATCCTTAAAAACAACAACATTTTTGACAGCTTTGCTTTCAACAATATTTATACCTTCACTAGAAACGGTGATAGTTTCCAAAGCACTTAAGATGTCTTTTTTTGTGAATTTCAAAGCGTAAAATACAGATTGATTGTTGAGTGCAAATATACGCTTGATTTGCTAAAAAAGCTAAAGTTCTTTTGAGGGATCCCAAAAAACAGCTCTAAAATTTTGAATTTGATTGTCTTTGACTTCAACACCCTCACTTTTAAGCAATTGTTCCATCATATTAATGCCTTCAAAATGGTGTTTCCCTGTCAGAAATCCTTTACGATTTACCACGCGATGGGCTGGTACATCTTTTCCGTGAGATGCAGTCATGGCATAGCCAACCATTCGAGCACTTTTTAAAGCCCCTAACTGTTTTGCGATAGCCCCATAACTAGTCACACGTCCAAATGGGATTTGTCGTGCAATTTCGTAACAACGTTCAAAAAAATTTGAGTTCATAATCAAAGAGCATCTAAAATTAAATCAAATTAATTAATGTAAAGATGGCAACGCCTAGGGTTATCAACGCAATGGAGTAGTTCATGTTTTTTGGAGAGGTAATTTTATTATTTTTAATATTATCAAAGAACAAAATATAAATGTAAAGCGCAATAAAACTTCCCATGATAGCCCCAGCGATATAAGCGCCAATACTGCTAGGGTCAAGCTGCAACCAACCTACGGACAATAAGGAGGTAACAACGTAGGCTTGGAAAGGAATAGGGAAGATATTAAGTGCAGACATGAAAAACCCTTGAAAAAAACGACTTTGTTTACTTTGAATTCTAGCATTAACGCTTACAGGAGATGTTTGATTCTTTCCAGTAAAATAAAAATAAAAAGAAATTAATAAAAAAATGACGACTGCCATACGCTTGAGAACACTTGTGACATCCGGATGTTGATTTAGATATTTTGCGAAAATCGTAGCGACATAGGTTTGTAGACCTACAACAATGCAAACACCAATTGAAAAAATAAAACTGCGATTGTGACCTTCCTTGAGACTTATTCTGGCAGCCGACATATTAAGCATGCCAGGTGGCATCACTCCTAAAAAAGAAATCAAAAGGCTAAGAAAAAAAATTAAAGTAACGTCCAATAATTAGTGTATTTTAAATCTAATATACGTAATTGCTTTCCCCTTGTCCAAATAGGTTTTCTCGTAAAAGGTTTCAATCCCAGTTACAACTTCAGGACTTCCCTCTTGTCGGTACACATCGTGGTTTGCGTATTGAATTTCATAGCCAAGCCCTTCAAGTAGGCCCAAAGTATAGCCGTGCATGTATTCACTGTCCGTTTTTAGATGTACCACCCCATCAGCTTTTAGAACATGCTTGTAACGATTTAAAAATGTAGGATTGGTTAAGCGATGCTTCGTGCGTTTGTATTTGATCTGAGGGTCTGGAAATGTTATCCAAATTTCATCAACTTCTCTGGCTTCAAAAAGGCCGTCAATGAGTTCTATTTGGGCACGGACAAATGCTACATTAGATAATTTATTTTCTTGGGCTGTCTTGGCGCCTCGCCAGAAACGAGCCCCTTTAATGTCAATGCCAATGTAATTCTTATTTGGGTCTCTTTCGGCCAATCCAACAGTATACTCTCCTTTTCCACATCCCAATTCTAACACTAAGGGATGGTTGTTTTTAAAAAACTCAGCACACCACTGCCCTTTCAAAGAAAATTTATTTTCAACAAGTGTTTCGCGCGTGGGTTGGAAAACATTGGGAAATGTTTCGTTTTCTTTAAACCGTTTTAATTTATTTTTACTCCCCAAAAGTAGTTGCTTTGTGCAAAAATACACAAAGCAAAGTGATTAATTTATTTCTAAAGGCAACGTAAATGAAAATTCACTGCCAATACCATATTTGCTATCAACAAAGATATTTTCCTGGTGAGCGTCAATGATGTGTTTAACAATCGACAAGCCCAATCCAGACCCTCCCTCGGTTCGAGCACCACTTTTATCAACGCGATAAAAACGCTCAAATAATCGAGAAATATGCTGATCTTCAATACCTTCGCCGTTGTCCGTTATGCGAACAACTACTTTATAATCTTCAAGTGGTTCAACGCTAATCTCCGTGGTTCCATTAACATGTCCGTATTTAATAGAATTTACAACAAGATTGGTTAAAACTTGTTGAATGCGCTCACGGTCTGCATGTACCATTAATTTAGTATGTCCAGAATTTTCAATGGATAGTACAATATTTTTCTTTACAGCTTTCATCTCTAGTTCTTCAAAGACATTGCGAATCAACTCCAAAATATCAAAACTTGAGGTTTCTAATTTTGACTCCCCAAATTCAATTTTTGTAATCATGTCCAAATCTTGAACAATGTATATCAAGCGGTCAACACCTTTATCTGCTCTTTTTAAATATTTCTTTAAAACCTCTGGATCGCTCATTGCACCATCGAGTAGAGTGGAAATGTATCCCTGAACCGTAAACAGTGGGGTTTTTAATTCGTGAGCCACGTTTCCTACAAACTCTTTTCTAAATTCTTCTCTTGCCTGAAACGACTGAACTTCTTGTTTTTTTAATTTGGCGTATTTACTAATTTCACTAGCTAGAAAGTCCATGTCTGCAGAAATGGGAATATTTTGTACAGGACTAGTTTTGGATTCTAAAATCATAATATCCTTATATATTTTTTCGATGCGCTTAAAAATATATTTTTTAGTACTGTACTGAAAAATTAAAAACACCACGATGAATGTGATGCCTAAAAAACCTAAAGAAATTTTGACATCAAAACTGTTTTTGAAATACAAAAAAACACTCAGAGCGAGTGTTAAGACAATAGACGTTAGCAGCGCAGTAATGATTGCAAAAGTATATGACTTTTTTGAAAATGAGCTCATTGATTTTGAAACTTATAACCAACGCCTTTAATCGTTTTAAATTTAGAGTCACCTAATTTTCCACGCAGTTTTCTTATATGAACATCAATGGTGCGTCCTCCAACAACAACTTCGCTACCCCATATTTTTTCCAAGATAACTTGGCGTTTAAAAACTTTCCCGGGTTTGGATGCCAACAAATATAGCAATTCAAATTCTTTTCTTGGTAAAACCATATCGAGGCCTTTATAATTGATTTTATACTCTTCTCTGTCAATAACAAGCCCATCTAAAAAAATGGGGGTGTTTGAAATTGAATCCTTCTGGGTTTTTAAGCGTCTTAGCAAAGACTTAATTTTACTTACCAAAACTTTGGGCTTAATGGGTTTTGTGATATAATCATCGGCCCCGGCCTCAAAGCCAGCAACTTGAGAATAGTCTTCACCTCTTGCTGTTAGAAAAGTAATAAGCGTATTTTCAAGTTCAGGTATTTTTCTAATTTGTTCACAAGCTTCAATGCCGTCCATTTCAGGCATCATCACATCCAAAATAATGAGATTGGGTTTTTCTTTTTTGGCTTTCTTAATGGCTTTCTGACCATTATTAGCTGTAAAAACAGTATAACCTTGAGATGTTAAGTTGTAGCTAATAATTTCTAAAATATCAGGTTCATCATCGACAAGTAATATTTTAATGTTTTTATTAGTCAAATTGAATAAAAAATAGTTATGAGTAAATATATAAATTATCCCACAAACTAAAAAAATGATTAATATTCTTAATATTGGCTTAATATTCCTGAAACAATTTAATGACCTAATATGAGGTTTTAAGGCCATTTTAAATCACACCAAAAATTTGGTTTCAGTTAAACTTGAACAACCATTTTGAAAGTTAAAATTTATAAAGCCTTAGTTTACAAGAATGTAAACTTAAAAATAAATTTATGTTAATAAACATGATTTAGAAAGTTGATGGTATATTAGTTTATTTCAAAAAAACTATCTTTGGAAATATAACTTAATATCAATTTGATGAAACATTTTTACTTTATAATTTTAACATTCTTAACTTTCAACTTGACCCACGGGCAAGGCTTAGAAGATTTTACGAACTCAAATGCTACAAACAGTTATTCCGATGGCTCTTTTGAAGGTAATAATAGCATTACCTGGAGTTATATAGCCTCTAGAAATGGAAATAATGATTCCAACGCTTCAGGAATTGAACTCC
Organism: Flavobacteriaceae bacterium; assembly: GCA_045561735.1. Lineage (GTDB taxonomy): Bacteria > Bacteroidota > Bacteroidia > Flavobacteriales > Flavobacteriaceae > UBA3537. The sequence goes on from JBJKXC010000019.1 coordinate 52,460, forward strand.
CAGCCTTAATGCTGAGAAGAGCTTCTAGCGGTAGTAAGATAACATCCAGCGCAATTTCTGGAGGTATTTCAAATTTTTCTATGAAGCTATACAAAGGATTTACCGGTGGTGGCGACAGACAAGTTGAGCTATTCATCAACGGAGTTTCTAAGGGAATATCAACTCCTTTCGACGATTTCTCAGAGTATACTTTTTCGGTTGATAATATAAATGTTTCCGGAAACATTGTAATAGAGATTGTTAATACAACCCCTAAACAGATTATAATTGATGACATCTCTTGGACTGGTTTTTCAACATCTTGTTTAGTTATATTCGGGCAAGCACAGTACAGTTGTGAAGGAAATTCAATTGGAGACAGTAACGACTTCGTGACTGTTAGTATTCCGTATTCAGGGTCAGACGATGGTATTACCTCCCTTACGACAACCTCAGGAGGCTCCATTGGCGGGGACGACCCAGCAACTACTTCGGACGGAACAATCGTAATTTCAGGTGTTTCAGAGGGAAGCGGATGGGATCTAGTTTTAAATGGTGGCGACTGTGATGGTATTTCCACATCCGGAACCACTGAGGTGGATTTTTGTGATCCAATTCCGAACACATGTTATGACCTCAGCAATGGTAATGAGTCTTTTGAACTTGTTGCTGTAGCTACCAACTCAGACTCAGATGTCTGGGTCAACAATTCTGGAACCTATAATATGAATGGATATTGCGGAAGTGGCTGTACGGAAAATAGTGATACATGGCTTTTATTTGGTCCTTTAGACACAACTCAAACAAATGATTTAAAATTGGCATTTAATGCCACTGAACAATATGGTGTTACAGACTTAATTGTAGCTTATACTGAGCAATATGGCGGTTGTCCTGCACTCTCCCAATGGATCACAGCTACAACTGTTTCAGATCCTGGTGAGGTTGAGGTAGATTTGTCTCAAATCAATGGAACAAACGTATACATTGGTATCCAATATTACGATGATGGAACAGGTGGATTTTCTGGATGGACATTAACGGATGTTACATTAAATTCTTTTGGGAATTGTCCAATATTAGGAAATATTACCCCCTCTGATTGTGCCACATGTGATGTTAGTTTAGATACAGCAGTTTATAGCTGTGGCAGCAATATAGTTGGAGACAACAATGACGAGGTTATAATCACCGTTCCTTATATTGGTAGCGAATCGAGTCTGACATCCATAACCACGTCCAGCAATGGGAATCTTGGCGGAGATGATCCCGCCCTGACTGCTGATGGAAACATTATTCTTTCAGGACTAATTGAAGGGGATTTGTGGGACATAACCTTGAACGGTGGTGATTGTGACGGTACAACTATTTCGGGAACAATACCTGCGTCTCTTTGCGACCCGGTAATAGAGGGTTTGGTTATTAATGAAATCTTGGCCGATCCAGGTAACACAAATAGTGACGGTAATGTAGATGGCATTGATGCTAATAACGATGGAACGATAAGCACTAGTCAAGATGAATTTTTTGAATTGTATAATAATAGTGGTGAAACTTTAGATATTTCGGGTTACACAATGGAAGACTTCTTTGCTATAAGACATACATTTCCAGCGGGTACTACAATGCAACCCAATGAGTTTTTAGTTGTTTTTTCAGGTGGAACCTTAGATGATTTTAGTGGAAATGCGCAAATTGCATCTAGTGGTGCACTTGGCCTAAATAATAGCTCGGATTTTGTTACTATTAAGAATCCATCAGGAGCTATCGTAGTGTCTGAAAATTACACGGGGGCCACTGATCAATCGATTTGTAGAGATCCTGATTTTACGGGAGATTTTGTTGGGCATTTATCACACAGTTCAAATCCTGTGGCATCTAGCCCAGGGCAGAGAAATGACGGTGTACTTTCAGTTGATGGCGCCGTGGCAACTGCCTTTGAGCTTTTTCCCAACCCAAGCAATACAGGATTTATAAACATTAAATCCAATCAAAACGGAGCTGTAAAGGTTAAGGTTTTTGATATGCTGGGAAAGCAAATGATTGACACAACAGTGGTAAATGAACGCCTTGAAGTATCAAGTTTGAACGCTGGTATATACATTGTTAACCTTACCCAAAATGACAGAACAACAACTAAAAAATTAATTCTTCAATAATTAATTTTTAAATTCTAATTCAAGAGCGTTGCCGAGGCAGCGCTCTTTTTTTTGTCTATTTTTGTCATTGTATTTTAGTATTTATGAATTTCAATTCAATTTTTGATATCGACTCCAATAATGCTTTTGAAAAAAAGGCGCTTGAAATTTTTAAATTTCAGTTTAAAGAGAATCCAGTATATCGTTCTTTTTGTGATCTCTTGTACAAACACCCCAGCGATATTCATAAATTAGAAGACATTCCCTTTTTGCCCATAGAATTTTTTAAAACTCATAAAGTTGTTTCTTCAAAAAAAGAAATTCAACAAATATTTATAAGCAGTGGAACTACTGGAGGTATGGTGAGCAAACACTACATAGCAAATCTTAATATTTACAAAGCTAGTTTTCAGAAAGGCTTTACACACTTTTACGGGAAATCAGAGGACTATGCAGTTTTGGCGCTTCTCCCTTCTTATTTAGAACGCGAAGATTCTTCTTTGGTTTATATGGTAAATGATATGATCAATCAATCTAAGCACACCAGAAGTGGGTTTTATTTAGATGATTTGAATGCATTAAAACAAACACTTTTAGAACTCGAGGCTGCGGGTCAAAAAACACTACTAATTGGCGTTTCTTATGCACTTTTGGATTTGATCGAATTTCATAAATTTAAGTTCAAACACACCTTAGTGATGGAAACGGGAGGCATGAAAGGGCGTCGAAAAGAATTAATAAAATCAGAGCTGCACGCCTTGTTAAAAGAAGGATTTGGTGTGGATAAAATCCATAGCGAATATGGAATGACGGAACTCCTATCTCAGGCCTATTCTAAAGAAAGTGGCTTGTTTTATATGCCACCATGGATGAAAGTACTAATAAGGGATCCTGTAGACGCTTTGACTATACTTCCAAGAGGAAAGTCTGGTGGCATCAATGTAATTGATTTGGCTAATATTAATTCTTGCGCATTTATTGCCACGCAAGATTTAGGGATAATTCACAATAATGATGAGTTTGAAGTACTAGGTCGTTTTGACCAATCCGATATAAGAGGTTGTAATTTGATGGTAGTTTGACCTTAAACTACACAAATGATAAAAGTACTGCGTTTTCCGCGATTAATAATGATGTAAGTGTCATTAATCAGGTCTGAAACACTAATTGAATAAGCTTCATTTACTTTTTCTTTATTGACTAAAACTGAATTTTCTTTTAAGGCACGGCGTGCCTCTCCGTTGGAAGCTAAGAACCCAGTTTCAGAGCACAAAGCCGCGATCATATCCATACCCGCTTCTATTTTAGCTCTGGAAACATCGGTTTGAGGTACCCCTTCAAAAACATCTAAAAAGGTGGCTTCATCCAAGCTACTAATGTCAGATTTAAATGCTTTGCTGTACAGAATTTGTGAAGCTTTTTGAGCATTTTCGCAATCCGTGGCACCATGAACCATATTGGTAACGTCTTGCGCCAATTTTTTTTGAAGCTCTCTGGCATGGGGTTGCTTTTTATGCGATTCAATCAAATCTTCTATCACACCCTTCTCTAAAAAAGTAAAGATTTTAATGTACTTTTCCGCATCTTCGTCACTGGAATTTAACCAATATTGATAAAATTTATATGGTGAAGTTCGTTCGCGATCCAGCCATATATTGCCACCTTCACTTTTTCCAAATTTTGAACCATCTGATTTAGTGATCAATGGGCATGTTATGGCAAATCCTTTTCCTTTGGCGACACGTCTAATCAATTCAGTTCCAGTGGTAATGTTTCCCCACTGATCGCTTCCACCCATTTGAAGGGTACAGCCTAAAGTTTGAAATAAATTTAGAAAATCGTAGCCTTGTACCAGTTGATAGGTGAATTCTGTAAAACTCATTCCCTCCTTACTTTCTGAAGTAATTCTGTTTTTTACTGAGTCTTTCGCCATCATATAATTTACAGATAAGTGCTTCCCAACATCACGAATAAATTCTAAAAACGAAATTTCTTTCATCCAATCGTAATTATTGACCATCAAGGCAGCATTAGGGTCTTGGGTGTCAAAATCTAAGAAATGAGCCAATTGTTTTTGAATAGCATCTTGGTTTTGGCCAAGCGTAGTTTCATCTAATAAATTGCGCTCAACAGATTTTCCAGAGGGATCTCCAATCATTCCTGTAGCGCCGCCAACCAATGCCACAGGTTTATGCCCACAACGCTGAAAATGAGCTAACAACATAATTGGAACCAGGTTTCCAATGTGTAATGAATCAGAAGTTGGATCAAAGCCTATGTAGGCTACACGCATTGTTTCTAGAAGATGCGCCTCAGTACCAGGCATGTTGTCTTGAAGCATGCCGCGCCAATGTAAAACTTCTATAAAATTCTTGATCATTAATTGATTTTTAATGTACAAAGATAAAAGATTCATTAGGGATGAGAAAAGAAAAATCAGTAATTTCGCAACATGGTATTAGTCACAGGTGGCACCGGTCTTGTTGGAAGTCATTTACTTCTAAAATTAGCACAACAAAATCAATCTGTTCGGGCACTTTATAGAAATGGTGCGAATCTCGAAAGGGTCAAAACTGTTTTTTCATACTATTCTAAAAACTCAAAATCACTTTATGAAAACATTGATTGGGTAGAGGCAGATTTGAATGATTTACCGAAGTTAACATTAGCATTCAAAGACATAACCCATGTCTTTCATTGTGCAGCATATATTTCTTTTGACCCCTCCAATTATAAAATTTTGAGAGAGACCAATATTAAAGGAACCGCAAATATTGTTAATTTAAGTATTGTAAATAAAGTTAAAAAATTATGTTATGTAAGCAGCGTAGCTACTTTGGGTTACGGTGGAGATTTAATAACGGAAGAAAACCAATGGGATGGCAATCAAAACAAAAGCGTATACGCAATCTCAAAATACGGGGCAGAAATGGAAGTCTGGCGTGCTTCCCAAGAAGGTTTAGCGGTCGTAATTGTAAATCCAGGTGTTATTTTAGGGCCTGGTTTTTGGAATTCTGGAAGTGGCCTGTTGTTTAAATTAGTAGGGAAGAAACAGCGCTATTTTACAAATGGGAGAACAGGCTATGTTGCCGTTAATGATGTCACCAAAGCTATGCTATATCTAATGGACTCGGATATTAAAAATCAGCGTTACATCCTAGTGGCTGAAAACTTGACGTATAAAGAAATCCTCACTATTGTTGCTGAAATTATGAAGATAGAGCCTCCTACAAAACTGGCTTCAGAACGTATGCTAATGTTTGCAATGCTTTGTGATTGGCTGCAATGTAAAGTATTAGGAAGAAAAAGACGGCTGAGCAAAGCTTTGTTCCGTGCACTTACAAAGGACTATAAATTCAGTTCTGAAAAAATAAAAACAGACCTTAATAACTTCAAATTTAGTCGTATTTGCGAGGCGTATCAACAAGCGGTTCAATATTTTTTTTGAGTTGTTTTTGACTCAATATTCGATTTCTTTTTCTTGTTTTAGTCAGAGAGTCTTTCTTTAATTTTCTCAAAGAGTCTGCCTTTTTATTTTGAATTTCAATACGCCTTTGAATTCGCTGTTTTGCAGCATCAAGTTTATGTTTCACACGTTGATAAATTAAGCTGTATTGTTCAATGTTACGGGCGTAATATGTATTACTGTTTTCAAACTGTATCGAATCAATATTATGTTTTTTAAAAACATAATCCAATGGGCTTATAAGCTTGTCTTGTAATATTTTTTTATTGGCACCTTGGGTGGAATTCAGAATCATAAAATCACTTAAAATTTCCACCATTTTATCATCTGAAATCAAGTCGCTGGGGACTTCATAGGCGTTTTTATGACAAGAACACAAAATGAGGACAAATACTAAATAATGGAGAACTCTCATCGTTTGAATGTAAGGCGCATAGCCGAATTTTTATTTGTAAATTTAGTATTATGATAGACTAAATTGCCATTTAGAATGGTGTGAGTAATTCTGGACTTAAAAGTGACCCCCTCAAAAGGTGACCAGCCACACTTGTATAAAATATTTTCTGGGGTAACTGTCCAAGGGTTATGCGGGTCTACCAAAATTAAATCTGCAAAATAACCTTTGCGAACAAAGCCTCTTTTTTCAATTTGAAATAGAATAGCGGGATTATGGGCCATTTTCTCTACCAACTTTTCAATTGAAATTTTACCTTTGTGATAGGCTTCCATAAGTGCTACAACCGCATGTTGAACCAAAGGTCCACCTGAAGGTGCTTTGGTATAAGAATTTGCTTTTTCTTCAATTGAGTGAGGAGCATGGTCTGTAGCAATGACATCAATTCTATCGTCTAATAGAGCCTCCCACAAGGCCTCTCGATCTTTGGCTGTTTTTATTGCTGGATTCCATTTTATATAGTTTCCTTTTTTGTCGTAATCTCCGTCTGAGAACCAAAGATGATGGATGCAAACCTCCGCAGTGATTTTTTTCTTTTCCAATGGTTTTTTATTGGAAAATAATTCTGTTTCTTTGGCTGTGGACAAGTGAAAAACATGTAATCTAGCACCTGTTTTTTTTGCTAACTCAATGGCTTTTGAAGACGACATATAACAAGCTTTTTCACTTCTTATAATTGGATGAAATTTAACGGGAATGGCATCGCCGTATTCGTCTTTGAATTTTTTGGTATTTACGCGAATGGTTTGCTCATCTTCACAATGTACAGCAATCAGTAAATCTGTACTTGCAAAAATCTTTTCTAAGACATCTGTGTTATCAACCAACATATTGCCTGTTGAGGAGCCAAGAAAAAGCTTTAGGGCTGCAACATTTTTTGAATCAATTTTAAGAATTTCATCTAAATTATCATTGGTTCCTCCAAACATAAAAGAATAGTTGGCATATGATGTTTTAGAGGCCCTAGCAAATTTTTCTTCAAGCTTTTTAATGGTCGTAGCATGTGGCTTAGTGTTGGGCATTTCTATAAATGAAGTAATTCCCCCAGCAATTGCCGCTCTTGATTCTGTTTCAATATTTGCTTTGTGGGTCAAGCCAGGTTCTCTAAAGTGAACTTGGTCGTCAATCATGCCAGGCAATAAAAATTTATTTTCAGCATCAATTACCAAAGTGTCAGCGTTTTTAGAACTTATTGACGGGGCAATTTCTTTAATTATTTGACCTTCAATTAACAAGTCACCATCCAGGATTTCACCCTGATTTACAATACGTGCATTTTTAATTAATATCGATGATTTCTGCATTTATAATTTGCCTAAAATTTGTTGAGCCCGCATTATCAAAACTCCTTTTATTGCTTCTGATATGATTCCTTTTGTGAGTTTAGATGTTCCTTTAACTCGGTCTGTAAAGATAATAGGTATTTCTTTGATTTTAAATTTTTTATGAAATGCTTTGTATTTCATTTCAATTTGAAACGCATACCCTACAAACCTAATCTGATCCAATTCCAAGGATTCCAAAACCGTTCTCTTGTAGCAAACAAACCCAGCGGTGGGATCTTTAATCGGCATGCCGGTAATTATACGTACATACCAAGAAGCGAAATAAGATAGTAAAATCCTTGATAGCGGCCAATTTACAACATTGATGCCATTTTTGTAACGAGAGCCAATTGCAAGATCAACTTTCCCTTCTTTACAAGCTTTGTAAAGCTCAATCAATGAATTGGGATCATGCGAAAAGTCGGCATCCATTTCAAAAATATATTTATAATCGCGTTCCAATCCCCATTTAAATCCCGCTAAATAGGCCTTGCCCAAACCGAACTTAGATAGCCGCTTTAGTAGAAATAATTTATTTGAAAAATCGTTTTGAAGACCGTAAACTTTATCCGCTGTTTTGTCGGGAGAATTATCATCCACCACCAAAATATGAACCTGCGGATGCAACAAAAAAACCGCTCGCAAAAGTGCTTCGATATTTTCGATTTCGTTATAAGTTGGAATGATTATAAGTGTATTATTCATAAAATGTTGCATGGCAAGCAAAAATAAGCTATTTATGCGTGTCCCATTATACAAAATTTCTTGTTAATTTTGTGTATGCTTAGAGAGGTTATTTCAAATGACGGTTATGTTCTGTGTGGACTGCTGAGCCTAACATTGCTGTTAATTGTTAAAATACTTCACTCCAAGCGTTTGTTTGATTTTCTTGGATTTTTAGGGAATTCTAATTATTTACGAATATACTTAAAAGACCATTCTTTTCTTGATGGTTTTGACACCCTTTTAGCCCTTAATTTTTGTTTAAACGGTACTATATTTGGTTACATTACTCACGAGGCACTGCTCGGAGATATTGCAATGAATAGCAGTGTATTTTTTATTTCTTTTGGATTAATTGCATTGGGACTGCTCTTAAAAATTGGTATTGAACTTCTAATTGGATATGCTTTTGACTTGTATAACCTATTGAATGTTTTAACATTTCAACAAATCAGCACTATTAACTTTGTTGGTATTTTACTTCTTCCGATTAATGCTCTGTTAGTATTTCATTCTAACTTTCAAAAATCTGCGGTCCTAATTGTAGTAATTTTAATAATACTTGTTTTTATCTTTGGTATGGTAAAGACGATTCAATCCTATCAAAAGCTAATTTTAAGTAATTTCTTGTATTTTATTTTGTATATTTGCACCCTGGAATTTGGTCCCTGTATTATTATTTACAACTATCTAAGGCATTCCAATCACTTTTAGAGTGTCCATTTTTATAGAGTACCCATTTTATGAAAGTAAAAACAATCTTAGTTTCACAACCCGAACCAAAGGTCGAAAATTCGCCTTACTATGACCTTCAACAAACTCAAAAAGTAAAAATTGATTTTCGCCCCTTTATTCACGTCGAGAACGTCACAACCAAGGAAATTAGATTACAAAAAGTAGATTTCTCCAAGTTTTCTGCAATTATTTTAACCAGTAGAAATGCTGTTGATCACTTTTTTAGAGTAGCAGAGTCCATGCGTTTTAAAGTTCCAGACTCAATGAAATATTTTTGCCAATCTGAGGCTGTTGCCTACTACCTACAAAAATATGTTGTTTACAGAAAACGCAAAATTTATGTTGGAAATCGAAACTTTGCAGAACTTCTGCCAGTCATTAATAAATACAAGAACGAATCTTTTTTACTACCTTCTTCTGACAAACTAAAGCCTTCAATTCCCATGGCTTTGGATGAATTAGGTCTGAATTGGAAACAGGCTGTTTTTTACAAAACAGTGATAAGCGATTTATCGGATTTGGCCAATGTTTATTATGATATTTTGGTGTTTTTCAGTCCTTCTGGAATTGATTCTTTGTTTCATAATTTCCCAGATTTCAAACAAAATGATACTCGCATCGCTGTTTTTGGTAACACCACTGTTAAAGCGGTCGAAAATAAAGGGCTTCGTGTAGATATTTCAGCCCCTAGCAAGGAAACACCTTCTATGACCATGGCGCTTGAGCGTTACATAAAAAAAATGAATAAAAAGTAATTCATTTTCTGTAGTATTTCAAAAATATCTATTTTCGTTAATTTTTGAATATTGTATAGTTTAAATTTATTTGAATTAATGAAACCTAAAAAAATTTTTCTGCTTTTAACAGTTTTCGCTTTCAGTTGTAGTAACGAAGCAATTAGTTCTGCTGATACAGATGATAACGTGGATGATAACGTGAGTGATTTTTTCCCAAATAACCTCAATAACTACTGGAAATATGTAGTTGACAGTAGCAGTGAAGAGCTGCCCAATATGAACTTTACAGCCTTGGATTCGGTTTATGTTGCTGAATCTTCTGATAATTCCATTTCATTGGCAGCCAATGATAATGCCTTATCCAATGGGATTATGAATATGATTTTAACGTCTGGCACCTTGTATAAAACCGATAACACTCTTGCATTGGATGGAAGTATTGATCTTACTGAAAATCTTGCCGATTTAGGGTTCGCCGACAGCTTTACCTTGACTGGACTGACCCTCTATGATTTAGAGGCTTCCAACGAAAGTATTATGTTTACACAATCTAGCATATCTTCAAATTCTATTCCCATTCAAGATACCGAGATACCGGTTGATGTTAATTATGAAATCCAAACTAAAAAATTAAATTTTTACGATTCTAATACAATCAACCAAATAAATTACAATAATGTTTTTGAGGGTGAACTAACGCTTTCACTTGAAATCAATGCCACAATTTCTCTGTTGGGCTTCCCTCAAACCGTTACCTTCTTAGATTTTCAAGACATCCTTTCCATAAGGTATTACTTCGCAGAATCTATTGGGATGGTAAACGCTCAAGCGTCTCAAGGCTTTGCTTTGTCTGAAGAATTGACAACTTTATTAGCTCTCGCCAATATCCCATTGGAAATTCCATCTAATATCAATATTTCAAGTTCAGAAGTATTAAATGATTATGTGTTGCAATAGCAACAGATTACTTAAAAACTAGTAGCATAAAAACGACGTACAGCAACACTAGAAAAAAGCCTTCTTTGAATTGTAATTTATGGCGCTTTGTCAGTAAAATCAAGGGCAAGATAACTGTTGCAAATACCAACATCCAGAGCACATCTCTTGATAGAATTTGAGCATCTTCAATAGGAATGCTGTCTACCATTGCGGTCAAACCTAAAACAGACCCAAGATTGAAAATATTAGAGCCAATAAGATTCCCTAACGACAAAGCTTTTTCTTTTTTTATGACTGCAATAATCGATGCCGACAGTTCTGGAATACTGGTGCCCAAAGCAACCAAAGAAACTGAAATAACAGCTTCACTAACGCCCATTTTTTCGGCCACTACAATAGCGCCATCCACCAACCAATCCGCTCCATAATACAAGGCCACACCTCCAAAGGCAAGCCAAATAATTATTTTAAAATAGGAAACTTCAGACAAAGTATCCATTTCGGGATCTGTTTCTAAATTGGTGCGTCGCGATCTTTTAATGAGCAAAACAATAAACACCAACAGTGCGATGAATAAAACCGCGCCTTCAAAAGAAGTCAATTGCTGGTCATTTTGCATGAAGGCATATACCAGCAAAGAGAAAATGAGCAAAGCGGGCCAATTAAATTTATAAAAAGAAGGATCGACTTCAATAGTCGTACAGATGGCAGTAATTCCTAAAACAAGTCCAATATTAGCAATATTTGAACCAATGACATTATTAATTGCAATAGCAGGCGCTCCTTGAAGGGCAGCATTTAAACTGACTAAAAGTTCAGGGAAAGAAGTTGCAAAAGACACCACGGTTAGGCCAATGACCATTTTGGAAAGGTTCAGTTTAAACGATAGCCCCACAGAAGCACGTACCAGATATTCCCCTCCAATGACCAGAAGTAAAAATCCTAAGAGCATAAAAACAACCTCCATTTTGAATATTTTTAACTAATATAGTTTAAGATTTAAAAATAGCTGAATATATCCAAAAGAAATTCTATTTTTGAGTTATGAAATTAGTTTTCAAATACTTGGCCAGCTTAAATAAAATGTTTCTGCCCAGTTACACAAAACGCCGACTGGATTTAAGCAAAGCCACTAAGTTGCAGTTGGTCCTCATAGGATGGCGCACTTTTGTGACCTTAAGAGCTCTAGATTAATTTTTAGTGATTAATGCATTTATGGCCACTCAATTATTCAGTTTAGAAAAATACGACGATTTTATATGCTTGTACAGCCCATGTTCAAGTACCCAGGCAGAGTTTTGTTTGAGACGTGGGGGAAGTCTGGACATGCTCATGATTGAAAACACCCAAATAATTACCAACCTCAGCCCGATTTCCCCTCAAAAAACGTATCCATCGTCTGTTCTTTTCCCCTTTGCCAACAGAATAAAAGATGGAAAATACAATTTTAACAATAAAAGTTACACTTTTGACTGCAATGAGGCAACAGCCAACAACGCCCTTCATGGCTTAGTACATAACAAAACTTTCAAGTTTGCAGCCCACAAATTGACATCTGAATTTGCGAGTCTTCAATTGCGCTATGAAACCGAGAAACCTGACGACAGTTTTCCATTTTTGTACCGTATTGACCTGCACTACAAATTAACAAAAAACGGCTTATCACTAAAAATTACTGTGTTGAACACTGGTGATAATAAATTTCCTTTCACAATGGGCTGGCATCCCTACTTCAAAACGTCTGATTTAAATCAAAGTGCGCTGCGTTTTTCCAGTACTCAAAAACTGGCAGCCGATGCAAGAAATATTACCACTGGCGTAGTCGGCTGTGATTTAACAATGCCTTATGGCTTAAAGGGCGTTACACTTGATGATGCTTACATTTTACAGGCCCCTGTGGTTGAATTTATAACCCCAGAATACGATTTGAAACTAACGGCATCTGAAGCCGAAACCTATTTACAACTCTACACCCCACCAGCTGTTCATGCCATTGCAATTGAACCCATGACTGGGGTTTCTAACAGCTTTAACAACAAAATTGGGTTAAAAGAACTCCACCCAAAAGAAACCTTTCAAATTTACTGGGATTTAAAAGTGCAATTAAAAAATAATCCTGTTACAAATTATTAACATCTCTACTCCAAAATTTGAGCTATTTAATATCAGAAAAATCTATAATTCATAATAACTGATTAAGTTTATATTTAAAAAACATTATATTTAAATTTTAAAAATTAAAATTAAAAATTATGAAAAAGATATTTTACATTTTATTCGCATCCACTATTATTTGTTCATGCAGTAGTGGTAGTGATAGTGATAGTACAACATTAAATCAAGATTTAGTTGGATCCTGGTATGGGACTTCGGTTGATCTTAGTGATGCAACTTATACTGAAGTCGATCTTGACCTTGATGCTGATGGTTATGGTTTTGTGACTTTTGACTATTATGACGCATTTGATAATTATGAATCAACAAATGATTATGATATTTTATGGGAATCCACAGACTCTACCCTCACTCTACATTATTATGATTTAGATGTTCAAGAGGCTGCAGTTGACACAGAAATTCATACTTATGTGTTTATTGATAATGACACACTTGAAATTACTGAAGACGACGGCGATGTTACTATAATGTATCGTTATTAACTTATAAGATTTTAAGTATCAGAAATAAAAAAATCCCTAAGAATAATTAATTATTCTTAGGGATAAATTTTGAACTAAACTTATAAAGTTTAGAACTATGGAAGTATTTTTTTATTGTGATTTGATCCATGAATATGATACTTTTTTTAATCCTGCTGGGATTGAAAAATCAAATTCAATAGCTCTTGACATAAAAAGCCCATAGATTTTATTTTCAGGATCAATCCAAAAATGTGTGTTATGATAACCACTCCAACCGTAGGAACCCAAACCTGCCCCAGTTCCGTCAACTTCCGGGTCTTCAAGCACTGAAAATGTAAATCCTACATAGTATCCAGCCAAGTCTGGGAAAACTCCTGGTTCATTTGGATCAGGGTAGCCATTGGTGTATTTAGCCGTCATAATATCAATACTTTCACTTGATAAAATTCTTCCGTCTTTATAAACACCGTCATTTACTAACATCTCGCAAAACTTTGAAAAATCGTTCATTGTTGAAACAAGGCCTTCCCCACCAAAATGCGCTTTATTGCTATATAAGTATGAATAACCATCCAAAGCTACAGTATAACCGTCTAAATTATATTCTGTTTGATTGAAAACCGAATTAGGCTTAATATTAACTCTTAAAGGTTGAAGTTTTGACCTTTCATTGGCTAAAAGATGAAATTTAGTGTCACTCATTCCCAACTTGTCAAAAATATTATCTTTTAAAAATTCATAGAAACTTTTACCTGAAAGAACCTCAATTAATCTTCCTAAAATGGCTTGGTTTAAACCATAAGCGTACATCGATCCTGGTTCAAACTCAAGTGGTTGTTGAGCAACTGCTTTAGAAAATTCATCCAAGTTGTTAAATCTTGAGGTATTGATATATTTAGGATATAGACTTTTGTGGGTTCCAGTAAGCCAATTTTCTCCATTTTCAAGATAATAGACATATCCAGATCTATGTGTCAAAAGATCAATTATTCTTAATGGGTTTTTACATGGGTAAATCCCATCAGTCCCTTTGCATTTTATATTTTCAAATTCTGGAAGATATTTGTGAAGAGGATCTTCTAATCTGAAAAGCTCTTTTTCATGTAAAATCATTGCTGCAACAGTAGTAACTGTTTTAGTCATTGAGTGTATGGCAAAAATTGTGTTTTCGTCGATATCCTTGTCACCTTTTGCATTAGAGTTTATAATTTTGTCATAAACAATATCACCATCTTTAAATAATTTAAAAACATTTGATCCTGTAGTTCCATTATCAACCAAAGATTGTTGGAATTTCACGATTGGATTAGAAAGGTTTTTAACACATGAACAGTTAAAAAGGAATATAGTAGAAAATAAGAGTAGTTTTTTCATTAGTTAGTTTTAGAAACTTAAATATAAAAAAATATCTGAAAAAATAAATTATAATTCTTCTTCAGAAAATGTAACCTTTGATTCATTGTTTATTAAAAATCAAATAAGACTTAGTTATGGGTGCAAGTTTAATATAAAAGACTGCCTAACTAGACAGTCTTTTAAGATATAGTCCAAACTTTCGAAAGTTCGAAATTTTTGAGTAACCTCTACTCTTTACTACTTATAATTTTTAATGAAAAATCTTTGATTAATTCATAACCACCCCTTTCGGCTAATAATTCTACAAATCGATTGTTTTTTTCCATTTTATCATATAGCATAAGATGATCTACCGTGTCTTTTCCTGTCAACCCCACCCAGTGAGTCGCTCCACTTGGCATGCCGATGTCATAAGTCCCAAACCCTACTACACGATCATTAAACTCTTCTTTGAATTCATCAACAATTTTATCGTGTGCAACTTTAAAAGCAGCTGGATCTTCAGGGATAATATCCCAAATGTGGACTTCTGGATTGGTTTCTAGGTTACCTTCTTTCCAACTAATCATTCTACCTGAAGTTGAAATTCCCCAGTCTTCAATGTAATTGCCCATTTTTGCCCAAAAGGCAGCATTTTTATCTGAGGCCCAAAACTCATCAGCAATCATTTTTTCTCCAAGAGTGTATAAAAATACCAATCGATGCGTCATACCATTGCTGTCACCTCCAGTGAATCTTTCTAAAACAATTGCACCTTTATTCATTTCAACGTCCTCAAAAACCTCTTCAAAAGCTTCTTTAATATCTTTTTGTGTGAACGGTTTTACTTTAACTTCTATGGCAGAAAAGGCCATAGTTTGCGAATTCATCCATTGAGTTGAAAAACAAAACAATAGAAAAATTATAAATACTTTTTTCATGCTTATTTGATTTTAAATTATTATGAAAATCTACAAAAAAAACCTTGCATAAAAAACTAATAATCAAAATTTAAAGATTATTTAATACACTACCAATAAAAGTATAACATCTATATCTGTCATTATGTAAGAATGTAATAGAAAAAACGGATATTTCAAGCAAATTCACTTAATTAAAATTTAGTGCTTCGAACCAGTCTGTTTTAAGAAGTCAAACTATAAAGTTTGAACCCCAAAAGTGAACGCTATTTTTAATTCAATTCCAATTTTATCCAAGGAAATTTAAAATATAAAAATGGAGAACCAATCCCTTTAAGTCAATTCTTCGATTTAGAGATATTAACTTCTCAAAGTTTGAACTTTTTATGATTTTTTTTTTGAAATATTTATTATTATTGTAATAAAGTTTTCCCACAATAATTATCATATGAAAAATCTATTATCTTACTTATTTTTTGCTTCATCACTATATTTTTTTGATTTTAATTCTCAAACTCAAGAAACTCGTACCACGAATTTTGATGGCAACAGTCGAGAATACATAATATATATTCCCTCAAGTTATGATGGATCTATTGAATTTCCATTAATGTTTAATTTTCATGGTGGAGGTGGTTTATCAAGTGATTTTATGAATTTTTATAATGATATGAGGCCATTAGCTGATGCAGCTGGCTTCATAGCTGTTTACCCTCAAGCAGCTATTGATCCTGTGGACGGTAGCTATGCTTGGCTACATAAAGCACCTACTTCTCACAATGATATTTTCTTTATTGAAGCAATTATTGATACTTTGAGCAGTGAATTTTTAATTGATAATGATAGAGTTTATGCTTGTGGTTATTCTGAGGGAGGGATCTTTTCATATGAGCTTGCTTGTAGATTAAACAACAGAATAGCAGCAATATCTTCTGTTTCTGGTAGCATGCTTGAAGATTCATTTAGGAACAGTTATTATGACTTAGATTTTTGCTCTCCTGTTCATCCTACAGCTGTCCTTTTAATACCTGGCACAGCAGATTCTAACCCTCACTCTTCATACAATGGATTTCCACCATATTATATGTCAGTTGAAGAAATCACGACGTATTGGTCAAATTATAACAATACAGATATTAATCCAATAATTAATCAATTGCCAAACACGAATTTATTAGATGGAAGTTATGTTGAACAAAGAATTTGGGAAAATGGAGATAATTGTTCAAGAATAGAAGAATTAAAAGTAATTGGAGGAGATCATGATTGGCCAGGGGCATTTGGAAATATGGATATAGATGCTACTAGTCGCATATGGGATTTTGTGTCACAATTTAACATTAATGGATTAATTGAATGTGAATCACTTTCAACAAATCAACAAATAAACAAATCAAATGAATATTTAGTATATCCAAATCCAACAACTAATGAATTAGTATTAAATTATGATAAGGTTTATCAAATAGAAGTATTCGATTTATCTGGCAATAAAGTGATGGGATTTAAAGGCAACTCTATTAATTTTGAGCATCTTTCAAGTGCCACCTATATTGTGAATGCTATTGATTTAGAAACAAAGGAAAGTTTGAGTTATAGGGTAATTAAAAAATAATATAAGTTGCACAAGTAGGTGCACGCAAAAATAAAAAAGACCGCCTATAAAGACAGTCTTTTAAGAAGTGACCTCGACAGGATTCAAACCTGTAACCTCTTGAGCCGTAATCAAGTGCACTATTCAGTTATGCTACGAGGCCTTTGGAAAGGTGCAAATATAACTCATTAATTTTTTCAGCAAAAGAATTTCACTTCAAATTCAAATATCTTAAATTTGTATAAATACATCTTCAATGATAATTGAACAAATTTACACCAAATGTCTTGCACAAGGCGCTTACTACATCGAATCTAACGGAGAGGCGGCGGTGATAGATCCTTTAAGGGAGCCCACCCCCTACATTGAACGCGCCAAAAAAAACAAGGTAAAAATCAAATATATTTTTGAAACTCACATCCACGCCGATTTTGTTTCTGGTCACTTAGATTTGGCAAAAAAAACAGCGGCGACCATTGTTTTTGGCCCCAACGCAAACACCCACTATGATTGTTACAATGCGGTAGATGGAGAGACCTTTAAAATTGGAAGCTTGACACTGAAAGTGATTCACACACCAGGTCATACGCTCGAGTCCGTGAGCTATTTATTGATAGATGCCAACGGAAAAAATCATGCACTTTTCTCTGGAGATACACTTTTCCTTGGGGATGTTGGAATTCCCGATGTAGCTCAACAATACAAAGACCTTAGTAAAGAAAAGTTAGCAGAAATGCTATTTGAATCCTTGCGTTTTAAAATCATGCCTCTTGAAGATAATATTATTCTTTATCCTGCACATGGTGCTGGTTCTGCCTGTGGCAAAAACATGAGTAAAGAAACCTTTGGGAAACTTGGAGATCAAAAAAGCTCTAATTATGCGCTGCGCTCTGATATGACTAAAGAAGAATTTGTCAGTGAAGTTCTAAAGGGTATTGGTTCACCGCCTCCCTATTTTATTGAAAATATTTCTCTAAATAAAACAGGTTATACTGACCTTGATGTAATTTTATCAAAGAGCAACACTACCCTTTCCGTTCAATTGTTTGAGGAATTAATACAAAAAAAAGAAACCTTAGTTTTAGACGTAAGAACCCAACAAGAATTTGTAAAAAGTCACATTCCTGGAGCACTTTTTATTGGTCTTAATGGTGATTTTGCTCCTTGGGTTGGAGCGCTCATTTCAGACATCAATCAGCCTATTTTATTGGTGGTTCCAGAAGGTCGTTCCGAAGAAGCGATCAAAAGACTGGCCCGAGTTGGTTATGACAATAGCCTCGGCTATCTGGAAGGTGGAATGTCAGCTTGGGTCCAGGCTGGGAAAACAACGGAGCAAATCAAATCCATATCAGTCAAAGAATTTGAACAGCGATTCAATACCAAGCCCATCGCGGTTTTAGACGTGCGAAAAGATGGAGAATACAACAGCATGCATTTAGAAGGGGCTAATGTACAACACCTTTCTTTGGATAGCATCCACCAAAAAATACAGGGAATTAAGAGTCAAAAAACTTACCATATCTATTGTGGTGGAGGGTACCGTTCGGTCATTGCGGCTTCTATTTTAAAAGCCAATGGATTTTCGAATATTATAGATATTGCGGGCGGTTTTGCAGCTCTTGAGAAAACACAACTACCGATGGTCAATGGGGTTTGAAACGCCTAGTAGAATCTTTAAAAATTTGCTATATAATTTCGGCATTCAGCCCTGCTTCAAGCAATTTAGAACAGCGAGGCTTCAGATCGTTGTAGGGACCTGTTTTGACGGTGCATTTCCCTTTGTAATGGACAAGAATTGAACATTGCTCGGCTTGTTCATAACTGTGGTTACAAGTGGCCACCAAAGTTTCAATGACGTGGTCAAAAGTATTTACGTTATCATTAAACAATACAATCTCATTGAAATTATCATTTAAATTTGAAACATCAATTGCCTCTTTAACTTCTTCTTTTGCAGCCATTATTGTTTATTAAATTTTAGTGCCACCCAGTCGTTCCTAAAAATTTGCGCTTCAAAACTTAAATTACAATGCTTGCAGACCGCTTGGATTTTTGGGATGTCTTCTTTGTAAAACCCACTCAAAAATAAAAAACCATTTGCATTTAAACAAGTGGTATAAACAGGAATATCATTGAGAAGAATATTTCGGTTGATATTAGCAATGATGACATCAAATGTTTGAGCTTTTAACAAGCTTGCGTCTCCCTTCAAAACACGGATATTTTGACAAGAATTACGGCTAATGTTTTCGAGACTGTTTTGATAACACCATTCATTAATATCAATAGCCTCTACTGAGCTACTTCCTTTCTTTTCTGCTAAAATGGCCAAGACAGCCGTACCACATCCCATATCTAAAACAGATTTATTTTTTAAATCTATATCCAACATAAACTGAATCATCATATGGGTGGTTTCATGATGTCCGGTTCCAAAACTCATTTTAGGTTCAATTACAATGTCAAATTCGTGATCCGCTGAATCATGAAAAGGGGCTCTAATGCAACAACGCCCATCAACTGTAATGGGTTTAAAGTTGGCTTCCCATTGGGCATTCCAATTGACTTGTTCGATTTCTTCAATACGATATCTGATAGAGAATTCGTCGTTTTCTAAAATTTGTAAGGTTTCTAAAATACTGCTGTAATGGTCTTTTTTTTGAATGTATGCTGAAAGCCCCTTGGAAGTTTCAATAAAACTTTCAAAACCCACAACACCAAGCTCAGCCACGAGAATTTCATTACCAGGAACTAAGGGTGAAACCTCAAAATAATAAGCAATATAAATCGGGGCAGTCATATGTTAAAACGCATTGACAATGGCAGTAAAGTGTTCTGCGTCAAGGGCAGCACCTCCAATCAAGCCTCCATCTACATCTGTTTTTGAAAAAATCTCTTCGGCATTGGAAGATTTAACACTTCCGCCATAAAGAATAGAAACAGAATCTGCGAGACTTTGTGCATAGGCATTGGCCAATGTTTTTCTTATGAAAGCATGCATGTCTTGTGCTTGGTCTGGTGTAGCAGTTTCACCTGTACCGATGGCCCAAACAGGCTCATAAGCCAAAACAATTTGACTCCAAGCAGCTTCAGGCAAATGAAAAAGCGCTTTTTTAATTTGACTTTCTACCACAGAATTTTGATTTCCCGACTTGCGGTCTTTTAATTCTTCTCCAAAACAAAAAATGACGCGCATGTCATGCGCCAAAGCGGTATCCACTTTTTTGGCCAGCAAATCATCCGATTCGTTAAAATAGAAGCGGCGTTCGCTGTGACCTAAAATAACTGTTTCTACGCCTATACTTTTCAACATAGAGGCACTGACCTCACCGGTATAGGCACCGCTTTCCGCAAAGTGCATATTTTGAGCTGCCACTTTAATAGAACTTCCTTTGAGTGCGTTAATAGACGCCAAAAGATTGGTGAACGGCGGGGCTATAATAACCTCAGTATTAGATTGTTTGTGTTGAACAAGAAGTTTTGAAACCAATATTTCTGAGTCTACATAGTCATTATTCATTTTCCAGTTTCCAGCAACAATTTGTTTTCTCATTTTAAATATTTTGTTAAATTTTTATCGTATGTTTTAATTGCTCTGTATACGACTATATCGCCTTCCGGATTCACAATCATAAAGCGTGGAATCCAATCCAAGTCTAAAAATGTACCCATAGGACCTTTCCGACCTGATGACATAAAATAATGATCGCCTTCAAGCGCATAGCGGCCAATTCCTTTTTTCCAAGCTTTTATGGATTTATCTAAAGACAGAAAAATATAAACCAGCTCTGGGTGTGCGGCTTGAAGTGCTTTTATTTGTGGAAGACTCTCTATACAATCCTTACACCAAGAAGCCCACACATCAATAAAAATCGTTTTTCCAACATTTTGATCCAAAATGGTTTCAAAGGAAACGGAGTTGCCATCTAATGCTTCAAAGGTGTCAGCTAGGGCAGCCTCTGAGAAAGTTGTCTTAGGAGCCGATTGACAATTCAAAAAAGTATTTATACAAAGGAAAATTAAGAAGGCTTTTTTCATATCAATTGAATTTTATTTTTGGGTTTAAGTATGCGTACAGCAAATCAACAAAAATATTTAAAATTACAAAGATAGTGGCAATAATTAAAACAGCCCCCATTATGACGGGTAAATCTAAGGTGTTTAAGGCATTTACAATTTCTTTGCCCAAGCCATTCCATCCAAAAACATACTCCACAAAGACAGCGCCTGCCAACATGGATGCAAACCAGCCTGAAATGGCGGTAACCACAGGACTCAGAGCATTTTTAAACGCATGCTTAAACAATACTTTTCTTGGACCAAGTCCTTTGGCTTTTGCGGTTTTAATATATTCTTGGTTATAAACTTCCAACAAAGAATTTCGCATCAGTTGAGTCACAACTGCTAAAGGTCGAATTCCCAAAACCAAAGCAGGCAATATTAAGTTTTTTAATTGTAAGCGATTGGCTTCTCCAAAATCATCCATTTCATACAAACTTCCAGTCATTTCAAGGCCTGTATATTCATGCCAAACAAATCCAAAAATCCAAGCCGCAATAATGGCCGTAAAAAAAGAAGGTAAACTCATGCCAAGCGTGCTAATGACCAATATGCTTCGATCTTGCCATTGGTCTTTGCAAAGCGCTGACACAAGCCCTAAGAAAAGCGCTAGCACAAGGGCTATACTAATAGAAGCCGCGGCCAAAATAAAGGTGTTTGGAAGCGTTTCTTTTAGAATTTGAGTGACTTTTTTTCCTTGTTTTGTAAAGGAACGGCGCAAAAATGGATATTTAACAACCCAACTTCCATTGTTTAGTTTTATCAAATGCCTGAATGTATAATTACCGGACTCTAAGCTAGTGTAATGGTCTGAACTGTGCCAGTGAAAAGACAGTGGGGAAAGATCGTTTAAATAGTATCCGTATTGAGTTAAAAGTGGTTGATCAAACCCATATTTTTTTTGAACGATGACGATTTGATCTTGATCTTCATTTTGACCCAACATCATTCGAGCAGGATCACCTGGTAATACATTGAAAAGAAAAAAAACAACGGTCACAACTCCAAAAAGGGTCATAAGTGTATTGGCTGTTTTTTTTAAAAGATAAATGCCCAAAATTACAATACTAAATCTTCAATGTCATTCCAATGGACTTTTTGCTCCACAGTACCTTTATTAAGTAGTAAAACTCCAGGGTTCGCACGAACGACTGTCTTCAGCGCTTTTTCATCACATAAGTAAAATTCAAAATTCAAATCGTAATCAGATTGAATTCTTTTTTTGACCTCCTTGCCTGAAGCACTCAATCCTATGACGGTATAGCCTTTGTCTATGGCTGCGTCTGAAAATGCTTTTAATTTCTTTAGTCCTTCTACCTCAGCAGTGTCTAAATTATAGGCTACAATCATTAGCAAACGTGTTTCGGCTAAAAAGAACTGTGTCAAATCTTCTGCATCGTTTTCAATTGAAAAATCTAAAATAGAAGGCTGATAGCCTTCAGAAATGATTTTGGTTTCAACACCAACATAGGTCCCATCAATATTTGGATAGGAACCATTGGTAACAACTTCTTGCACTCGACCATTAACCTCAAAAGTCCATTTAAATTCCTGGACTGCTTTTGGCGCGTTTTCAGGTGTACTCATGTTTTCAACAAGATTGTCCCCTATTTTATAAGCACGAAAATCAATGCTCGGGAGGTGCATCAAGACATGGTATCCAAAAGCGAGACTGAGAATTAAACTCAAACTGGCAATCACATTTGTTGTCAGAGGTTTAAAAATGGGTTGAATACTATTTTTACCATAAAAAATCAAAAGAATAAGCCCTAATAATACGACGTCTTTCAAAAAACTTTCCCAGGGTGTTAATTTCAAAGCGTCACCAAAACAACCACAGTCTTTAACCTTATCGAAATAGGCGGAATAAAAGGTTAAAAAGGTAAAAAAAATAATCATGGCCATCAGGCTCCAAAGAGTAAATTTGCGCTGGTAACCGATCAAAAGAAAAACGCCCAATACAACCTCAAAAACAACCACAAAAATTGAAAGTGTTAAAGCGTATGGCTCTAAAAATGTAAGGTTCAAAACTTCTGCACTAAAATATTCTTCAAGTTTATATGAAAAACCAATGGGGTCATTTAGTTTAATAAATCCTGAAATGATGAAGAGTAAGCCAACAAAAATTCGTGCGATGGGGGTTAAAATTTTCATTCGTTGTTGTTTAAATGAATCATGGCAAAAATAGCATAATTGATAATGTCCTGGTAATTGGCATCAATCCCCTCACTGACAAGAGTTTGACCTGAATTGTCTTCAATTTGTTTGACACGAAGTAACTTTTGTAAAATAAGATCCGTTAAGGAGCTGACCCGCATATCACGCCAAGCCTCTCCATAATCGTGATTTTTATCCAGCATCAATTGTTTGGCCTGGGCAATTTTAGTGTCGTAATCCAATAAAGTTTCTTCGTCATTGAGATCGGGTTGTTCTGCAATTCCGCGTTCAATTTGTACTAGAGCCATGATGCAGTAATTAATAATTCCTATAAATTCACTCACAGCCCCCTCACCAACCCGTTGGGTTTTATTTTGTTGCAAGCCTCGAATCCGTTGGGCTTTGATAAAAATTTGGTCGGTTAGAGATGGTAACCTTAAAATACGCCAAGCACAACCGTAGTCCTTCATTTTCTTTAAAAATAAATTTCTACAACGACTGATAACGGCATCGTATTGTTTTGAGGTATTTTGCATAAATTCGATTGAAATTTCCGTAAATTTCGCTTAAAATTTTCAAACCATCAAAATTTAAGGTTTAAACTTTAAAATTGAATGAATTCAACTAAAAACAACCCCAGTTTTAGCATTAATTGCAAAGGCGAACTGATAGATTTATTGCAGCCCAAAGTGATGGGGATTTTAAATATTACTCCAGATTCTTTTTATGATGGAGGGCGTTTTAAAGACTCGAAAACCGCCCTGGATCAAGTTGAAAAATTATTAACCGAAGGGTCTACATTTATAGACATTGGCGCTTATAGTTCACGTCCAGGAGCTAAATTCGTGTCTGAAGAAGAAGAGCTAAAACGCATCACTACGATAGTTCATTTAGTTCTAAAAAACTTCCCAAATTGTAGAATTTCAATAGACAGTTTCCGATCGAGAATCATCAAAGAATGTACAGAAATGGGCTCAGCAATTTGCAATGATATTTCAGCGGGGCAATTAGATCCAAAGATGATGGAAACTGTTGGAAAACTAAAGATACCTTACATTATGATGCACATGAGAGGCACGCCGCAAAACATGCAAGAACAGATTCAATACAAACATATCATAAATGATATTTATTATTATTTTTCAGAGCGTATACAAGCCGCAAAAGCCCATCAAATTAACGACCTCATCATAGATCTTGGATTTGGGTTTGCGAAAACACTGGATCAAAATTATACCCTATTACATCAAATGCCCTTTTTCAAAAATCTAAACTATCCTATTCTTACTGGAATTTCTCGAAAATCAATGGTGTATAAGGTATTAGAATCCACAGCCACTGAAGCGCTCAATGGCACAACCGCCCTAAACATGATCGCCTTGATGAACGGCTCTAAAATTTTAAGAGTCCATGATGCAAAGGAAGCTTTAGAGTGTGTAAAGCTCTACAGCGCTTTGACCAGTGCACCCTAAATCTTAAATTTGGTTTTATTTAGTATCTTTAAAAAAATATTTCAACTTGGAAATTCTCAGGGAGCTGTTAGATTTGAGTGCTTTAGATGTTATTGACATCGTATTAGTAGCACTCTTACTTTATTATATCTATAAATTGATTAAAGGTACTGTCGCCATTAATATTTTTATTGGTATTGTAATTTTTTATCTCTTTTTTCTTCTAGTAGATGCACTTGAAATGCGCATGCTTTCAAAAATATTGGGCGGGTTTATGAGTGTTGGAATTATTGCGCTTATTGTAGTATTTCAACCTGAAATACGGAAATTTCTATTAATGATTGGGTCTACAAACTTTGGTAAAAAAAGTGCTATTCTGGGCCGGTTTCAGTTTTTAACTAGCTCTGTTAGAAAAAATAATACCAATGCCAATGATATTATAAAAGCAGCAACTAAAATGGCTAGTACAAAAACTGGAGCTATAATGATTTTGGAACGCAACAACAACCTGGACTTTTTGGTAGAAACCGGCGATCAAATGAATATTGAACTGACCCAACCCATTTTAGAAAGCATTTTTTTTAAAAATAGTCCACTACATGACGGTGCCATAATAATATCAAACAACATAATTAAGGCAACTAGAATCATTCTACCTGTGAGCAATCAAAAAGAAATCCCTGCACACTTTGGGCTAAGACATCGCGCTGCAATTGGGATTACAGAAAAAACAGATGCATTGGCTATTGTTGTTAGTGAAGAATCCGGCCAAATATCTTACATCAATAATGGGGCATTTATCATCTACAAGAATACTCAAGAACTCATAGAAAAAATAGAGGCTGAACTGTTTTAGTTTTCTTGGTTTAAAAATTGTGCTTTATACAGTCCACTGTAAGCCCCATCTTTATCTTTAAGTAAACTGCTGTGGGTTCCCATTTCAACAATTTTTCCAGCATCCAATACAATTATGACATCTGCTTTTTGAATTGTCGCCAATCGGTGGGCAATCACAATTGATGTCCTCCCTTTTGTGATTTTTTTGGTAGCTTCTTGAACTAACTGTTCTGAATTCGAATCTATAGAAGCAGTGGCTTCGTCCAAAATCAAAACTTTAGGATTGGTTATATAAGCTCTTAAAAAAGAAATCAATTGGCGCTGACCAACGGATAACATTACACCTCTTTCCTTTACATTGTAATGGTATCCGCCTGGTAAATTTTTTAAAAAGTCATGAATCCCAATTTGCTTTGCTGCATCAATTACATCAGCTTCAGAGATTTTTGAATTCCCGAAAGTGATGTTGTTTAAAATTGAATCCGCGAATAAAAAAACATCTTGAAGTACCACGGATACTTGTTTTCGAATCCATTTTAGTGGAATCGATTTTATATCTGTTTCATCAAATAAAATCTGTCCTTTTTCTGTTTCGTAAAATCGATTGATTAAATTAATTATGGTAGATTTACCAGCCCCCGTAGATCCAACAATAGCAACGGTTTGTCCGGGCTTGACTGTGAAAGAAATTCCTTTGAGAACAGCTTCATTCTTTATATAGGAAAAGTGAACATCTCTAAATTCAATTTTACCATTAAATTCTTTTAATGATTCAGTTCCTGAATCTGAAATATTGGAATTTGTATCCAAAACTTTAAAGACCCGATCGGCTGCTACCATTCCCATTTGAAGGGTATTAAATTTATTTGCGATTTGATGCAAGGGACGAAACATCATAGGAACCATCATGACAAAGGCCGCCAAATCTCCAACAGAGGCTGTTTGATCAAAAACCGTATTTAAGCCTCCCAACCATATGATAATCCCAAGGGTGATGGAAGTCAATAACTCTGCAATTGGGAAAAATACTGAATTGTACCATACGGTCTTAATCCATGCTTTCTTATGGCGCTGATTAATGGCTTCAAAGCTTTTAAACTCAATCATCTCTCTGGCGAAAAGTTGAACAATCTTCATGCCGGTCAAACGCTCTTGAACAAATGAGTTTAAGTTTGACACTTCATTTCTAACCTCTTCAAAAGCTTTTTTCATGTATTTTTGAAAAATTTTTGTCGCTATCAATATGATCGGAAGGGTGAAGAATACTACAATACTCAGTTGCCAGTTCATATAAATCATAACGGAGCCAACCACCAACATTTTAAGAATGTCACTAAAAATCATAAATAGCCCTTCTCCAAAAATATCGGCAATGCGTTCCATGTCTGTAACCGTTCGGGTCAACAACACCCCTACTGAGGAGTTGTCAAAATATTTCATTTTGAATGCCAGAATATGATTGAATAATTTAATCCTGATATCCCTTACAACTGACTGGCCCAACCAGCTGGCCGTATAAATAAATGTAAGATTGCATAAGACTTCCATAAATAATAAGGCAAACATCCAAAGCATATAACTTAAAAATCCAGGCTGAAATTGTTGCTCAATGTTTTCATCCATGGCCATTTGCAATACTTTTGGCCGTAAAGCACCAAATACTGCCAGTCCGATGACTGTAATGAGGGCCAAAACAAAGATTAGATAGTACGGTTTGGTATAGGCCAAAAGACGGCCAAAAAGAGGCGCATCAAAAACTGTTTGTTTTGTTTTAGTCATCTAAATAAATTGAATTAGGGTATAAAATTTCGGTCAAATACAAACCTTTTGCTGGTGCAGAAGCGCCCGCATTTGAACGGTCTTTGGATTCAATGATGTTTTTAAATTCATCCAAAGATGTTTTATAAATTCCAACATCCAGCACAGTTCCTACAATAGCCCGCACCATATTCCTTAGAAAACGATCGGCTGTAATTTTAAATTCTAAATGATTTTCGGTTTGAGTCCATTGGGCATGGCTAATTTGACATAAAAAAGTTTTTACATCAGAATGCAGCCTTGAAAAACACTCAAAATCTTTATAACCCCTCAAAATACGACTTGCTTCGTTCATACGATTTACATCTAAAGGCCTGGTAAAATAATGGCATTTATCGTGTTCAAAAACATTTTTAGAGGTTGTTATTTTATAAATATAGCTCCTGCTTATGGCATCAAATCTTGCGTGGGCCGCTTCTTGAACATTTTTGATAGCATTTACTGCAATGTCCTTTGGAAGAAAAGCGTTAAGCTTATATGACATTTGTTCCGTATCAAAACTTACTTCGGTATCGAAATGTGCTACCATTTGAACCGCATGAACCCCAGTGTCGGTCCGTCCAGCCCCCATACTATCAGTGGGAGATTTGAAAAGTACTGAAAGGGCTTTATTGAGGGTTGCCTGCACAGTTACTGCATTGGGCTGAATTTGCCAACCGTGGTAATGGGTTCCATTATAGGATAAATCAATGAAATATCTCAAGGTATTTTGATACTTTTGTTGTTAGACCACCAAAGATAAGACATTGGTCTAAAATACTGTTTTGAGATTTCAAAGAATCCATGAAAAAAATTCTATTGCTTTCCGATACTCATGGCCATATAGGTGAAGATATCTTAAAACATGTCCATTGGTGTGACGAAGTATGGCATGCGGGTGACATTGGTAATCTTAAAGTAACCGATACGCTTAAAAACTTAAAGCCTCTTAGAGCTGTTTATGGAAATATTGATTGTGCTGCTGCCAGGACTGAGTTTCCTTTACATCAAAAATTTACAGTTGAGGGGCTTAAGGTGTGGATTACCCACATTGGAGGCTATCCCAACCGGTATTCAAAGCCTATTCGAGACGTGATTAAATTTGAACGTCCAGACTTATTTATTTCTGGACATTCACATATATTGAAGGTAATGCCGGACAAAAAATTAAATTTACTTCACATGAATCCAGGCGCTGTTGGAAAGCATGGATTTCACAAGCTGCGAACCATGTTGCGTTTCAAAATATCTAAAGGCGAAATAAAAGAACTAGAAATCGTAGAATTTAAACGTTGAGCGATATCAAAGAATGCGGCTATGATTTATCTCAAGCGGTCTATAGATTTTATAAGAGCTTCATCCTTCTTGATGGCCTTATTTGCCAGCACCACTAAAACAACAGAAACAACAGGGAGAAGTAAACCAATGCCATTCTCAGAATTTTGAAATTCTCCATACAAATTAAATAATCTGTATACAAATAATCCCAATAAAATTAAGTTTACTATAATATTTACACGACCCAATACAAATTGGGTTTGCCTGGTTTTGTATTTAAAAATAGTCCATACAGTAATTAGCGTCGAAGCCGCGAATAATCCTAAATATGCCGGATAGTCTTGTGCAAAATAAGGATTCCCATCAATCGTGAGTAATGGAAAAACGAATGGTAAGGCGCCTGTACAAAGAGCTGACATAAACAAATAAAGCGTTTGAATTCTTTGAAGCATACCAAACAGATTTACTGCTAAATTAATCGTTTCTTTTTTATTTATTTCACTAAATTTTAAAAATATTGTTGTATCATTGCATAACAAATTACATGAGACCTCTTTGTCTCAATTATATTTTTTCATTTTACTACATACTGATTTCAAATTAATATTGTTTCCCACCAAAAAATTTATGTTGCAGCGCAACAAAACCATATTTTACAACTTAAATAATTACAACTAAATTATGCTAGAAATCTCAGAACTTAAAGAGAAAAAACTTCCTGAATTACAGGAAATTGCCAAAGGATTAAAGATCCCTAGATTCAGCAGCTTAAAAAAATTAGATTTGATCTATCAGATATTAGATGTTCAAGCCGCCAAGCCTTCCGAGAATCAAAAAGATGCTCAAGCCAAAGCTAGTAATCTGAAAACAGAAAATTCAGAAAAGCCTGCGCAAAATTCTCAAAAGGAAAACAAAGCTGCTCCAGCGGAAAAAAACAACAGAAATAACGAAACCTCTGCCAAAGAAAAAAATAACAACAGAGAATCTAACAATAATAACAGACAAAAACAACACAAAAAACACCACCACCAAAACAAGAATAACCATAATAAAAAAGAACATAACGGTAACAAGGACAACAGAAATCGCTATAAAGAGCCTGATTTTGAATTTGATGCTATTATTGAAAGTGAAGGTGTATTAGATGTCATGTCTGATGGGTATGGGTTTCTAAGATCTTCAGATTATAACTATTTATCATCTCCTGATGATATTTATGTGTCACAATCTCAAATTCGATTGTTTGGACTCAAAAATGGGGATACCGTTCTTGGCCATGTACGTCCCCCAAAAGAGGGAGAAAAATACTTCCCGCTTATCAAGGTGAGTAAAATCAATGGTTTAGACCCTCAAGTGGTTAGAGACCGTGTTGCTTTTGAGCATCTGACTCCTTTGTTTCCTAAAGAAAAATTCAATCTCGCTGAAAAACAAAATACCATTTCAACTCGAATTATGGATTTATTCTCTCCGATTGGAAAAGGACAACGTGGTATGATTGTTTCTCAACCAAAAACAGGAAAAACAATGCTTTTAAAGGATGTCGCCAATGCGATAGCGGCCAACCATCCTGAAGTTTACCAAATGGTTCTATTGATTGATGAACGACCAGAAGAAGTTACCGATATGCAAAGAAATGTTCGTGGAGAAGTGATCGCTTCAACTTTCGATAAAGAAGCTCACGAGCACGTAAAAATTGCCAATATTGTTTTAGAAAAAGCGAAACGATTGGTAGAGTGTGGCTATGATGTTGTCATCTTATTAGATTCAATTACAAGACTGGCACGTGCTTATAACACCGTACAACCAGCTTCTGGTAAGATTTTAAGTGGAGGTGTTGATGCCAATGCATTACACAAACCTAAACGCTTTTTTGGAGCTGCAAGAAAAATTGAAAATGGAGGGTCGTTAACCATTATTGCAACAGCTTTAACAGAAACTGGATCTAAAATGGACGAAGTTATTTTCGAAGAATTTAAGGGAACTGGTAATATGGAATTACAACTAGATCGTAAAATATCCAACCGCCGTATTTTCCCTGCTATCGATTTGACCTCCTCGAGTACAAGACGAGATGACTTACTGTTGGATGAAAAAACCATTCAACGCATGTGGGTGATGCGCAAATACTTGGCGGATATGAACCCTGTTGAAGCCATGGAGTTCATCAACGACCGTTTCAAGCAAACCCGAAACAACGAAGAGTTTTTAATTTCCATGAATGGATAACAAAAATTAAACGTATAAAAAAAGCCTTTCCAATGGAAAGGCTTTTTTTTATAAATTCGTTAAAATTACAAGCTGGCAATGTGTTGCGCTAGCTTAGATTTTAAGTTTGCCGCTTTGTTGTTATGAATGATATTGCGCTTGGCAAGTTTATCAATCATGGAAGCTACAGAAGGAAACGCTTTTTCAGCTTTTTTCTTTGTAGTTATTTCTCGTAAAGCTTTTATTGCATTACGAGTTGTTTTGTGCTGATACTTATTGAGTATGCGCTTCGCGTTATTGCTTCTAATTCTTTTTAATGCAGACTTGTGATTTGCCATATTAATTTAATTTTTTGTTGTAGCCCGTAGGGGAATCGAACCCCTCTTACCAGGATGAAAACCTGGCGTCCTAGCCGATAGACGAACGGGCCGTTTTGTTTTGGATCGTGAAATACAAAACAGCTACAATACTATTATTGCGGTTGCAAAAATACAACTATTTTTAAATGCTACAACTTTCAATATTGTTTTTTTGATGTATCTAAAGAAATTAGTACGCTCTTGCAAATAGAACGCGTTGCTTTGAAGGGGCGCCCGAAAATACACACTGGCCCTCTTCTTGCAAAGTATCCATAGGGATGCAACGAATGCTTGCTTTGGTAAGTTCTTTTATTTTTTGTTCTGTTTCTTCTGATCCGTCCAATGTGCAGACACAAAACCGCCCTTTGTTTCTAATGTTGCTTTAAATGCTTCAAAATCGTCTACCAAAGTAATGTACTGATCCCTAAATTTTAAGGCTTTTACATACAATGCATCTTGGATCTCTTCTATTAATTGCGTGACTTTAGATTGAAGTTCTTCTAAATCAATTGTTTCCTTGGAAAGGGTGTCGCGCCTGGCCAACTCAACAGTTCCATTTTCTAAGTCATCAGGGCCAATAGCGATGCGAAGCGGCACGCCTTGCAATTCGTACTGCGCAAATTTTGCCCCGGGGCGTTGCGTGGTACGGTTGTCGTATTTAACACTGATATTTTTGGCGCGTAAAGATGTCATGATGGTATCAGCTACAGTACTGATTGCATTGAGCTGATCTTCGCTTTTGTAAATAGGAACAATGACAACGTGATAGGGTGCCAAATTTGGAGGTAATACCAAGCCTTGATCATCACTATGGGTCATAATAAGTGCACCCATGAGTCTTGTAGAAACCCCCCATGAGGTGGCCCAAACATGGGCTTGAGATCCTTCTTTTGTCATGAATTTGACATCAAATGCCTTGGCAAAATTCTGCCCTAAAAAATGAGATGTACCCGCCTGTAAGGCTTTTCCATCTTGCATCAATGCTTCAATACAATAGGTCTCCTCAGCGCCAGCAAAGCGTTCACTTTCCGTTTTTGTACCTTGAATTACTGGTATGGCCATAAAATTTTCAACAAAATCGGCGTAGACTTGATTCATTTGTTTGGCTTCGTCCAAAGCTTCTTGTTTGGTTGCATGTGCGGTGTGCCCTTCTTGCCATAAAAATTCAGCAGTTCTTAAAAAAAGACGGGTTCGCATCTCCCAGCGCACCACATTGGCCCATTGATTGATGAGTATTGGCAAATCTCTATAAGACTGAATCCAGCCTTTATAAGTATTCCAAATGACCGCTTCACTAGTAGGCCTCACTACAAGCTCCTCTTCTAATTTTGCCTTAGGATCTACACGAAGTTTTCCAGGTTGATCTGGATCATTTTGCAAACGATAATGTGTAACAACAGCACACTCTTTGGCAAAACCTTCCGCATTTTTCTCCTCGACTTCAAAAAGACTTTTTGGAACAAAAAGTGGAAAATAGGCGTTCTGATGCCCCGTTTCTTTAAACATGCGGTCTAACTCTGCTTGCATTTTTTCCCAAATCGCATAACCATAGGGTTTTATAACCATACAACCTCGTACAGCGGAATTTTCAGCTAAGTCTGCTTTTACAACCAATTCATTGTACCATTTCGAATAATCTTCTGAGCGCTTTGTAAGGTTTTTAGCCATATTGTTGTAATTTGGCATAACTATTGTGTGATTAGCTTGTAAATACTTATGCTTTACAAAACTAAGTATTTTTAAAGTGTTCAACAATTTAATTTAATCCGATATGAATTTTACTACTTTTCTCAAAAAGACAAATGCTTATTTAATTGTATTTATTGGTTTCAGCTTGGTAACATCATGCGGATCTTATCAATATGTTGGTGTGTATGAAGACGGTATTTACGGAAATTCTGAAATACAAGAATACAACGCGAATGGAATTAACGATGTCTCTGACAATGGCTCAGGAAACAGCTACTACATTGACTATTTTAAAGGCAAATCAAACGAGTATAACAACAATCAGGAGTCTGTTTTTACAGATGTAGAAGATTATGACAGTAGCTACAGCCCAAACAATAATACTGATAGTGCTTATGCTGGTTGGGGCCAAAACACCGATTCTAATGTTATTATCAATATTCAAAGCAGAC
>JBJKXC010000020.1:0-30331 GCA_045561735.1 Flavobacteriaceae bacterium
CAAAAAGGGGATACATTGTATTCAATTTCAAAACGCTACAACACCACCGTTGCGCATTTAAAATCTTTAAACAACCTAAAGTCCAATGAATTAAGCATTGGACAATCGCTTATCTTGACTTCAAACTAAATCTCATGAAATACCAACGCAGCAGTAAGTTATTTAAACAAGCGCAAGCCGTTATTCCTGGTGGCGTAAACTCCCCTGTAAGAGCTTTTAAAGCTGTCGGTGGTACGCCTATTTTTGTTGACAAAGCTGAAGGTGCTTATCTTTACGATGTCGATGGTAATCGATTGATTGATTATATAAACTCATGGGGCCCCATGATATTGGGACATGCTTATAAGCCCGTAGTGGATGCAGTTATTGAAAAAGCAAAGAAAGGAACGTCTTTTGGAATGCCTACTGCCATCGAAACCAAGATTGCAGAGCTGGCCATCTCAATGGTTCCCAATATTGATAAAATTCGATTTGTAAATTCCGGAACAGAGGCTTGTATGAGCGCTGTTCGATTGGCAAGGGGTTACTCCGGTAGAGAAAAGATCATTAAATTTTCTGGTTGTTACCACGGCCATTCCGATTCATTTTTGATTCAAGCGGGTAGTGGTGCGGTCACTTTTGGAAGCCCAAACAGTCCGGGTGTGACCCAAGGGACCGCGAAAGATACGATCTTAGCACCCTACAATAATTTGGAATCCGTAAAAGAGATTTTCCAGGCGAATCCAGGTGAAATTGCAGCCATCATTGTGGAGCCAGTCGCAGGCAATATGGGATGTATTCCACCAGTGTCAGGGTTTTTAGAGGGCTTAAGGGCTTTGTGTGACACCCATGATACGGTTCTTATTTTTGACGAAGTCATGACTGGTTTTCGGCTGGATAAAGGCGGGGTTCAGTCCTTGTACGGAATTTGTGCCGATATTGTATGTTTTGGTAAAGTTATTGGTGGAGGTTTACCTGTTGGTGCATTTGCATCAAGTGGTGAAATTATGAAGCATTTAGCGCCCGAAGGACCCGTATATCAAGCGGGAACTTTGAGCGGAAATCCTTTGGCCATGGC
Source organism: Flavobacteriaceae bacterium (assembly GCA_045561735.1). Taxonomy (GTDB): domain Bacteria; phylum Bacteroidota; class Bacteroidia; order Flavobacteriales; family Flavobacteriaceae; genus UBA3537. The sequence goes on from JBJKXC010000020.1 coordinate 1,058, forward strand.
AGCAGGCCATGCGTTATTGACGGCTTTAAATTCTGATGACGATGTTTATCAAAGGTTGGCCATGAAAACAAATTATTTACATCAAGGAATTTCAAAAGCATTAAAATCCCATAACATTCCTCATAGCATCAACAGCGTAGGTTCTATGATTTCGGTTCATTTTTCAGAAGCGCCTGTAACAGACTTTAAAACGGCCGCACTTGGAAACAACGAGCGGTTCAAACAGTTTTTTCACGGCATGTTGAATGCTGGAATTTACATTGCTCCTAGTGCCTTTGAAAGTTGGTTCATTACGGATGCCTTGTCTTATGAAGACTTAGATTTTACAATTGCAGCGGTTGAAAATGTTGCGAGTTCGCTTTGATTTAAGGATTTATAAAATTTCCTTTTCTACCAAAATATAACTGGTTATATTTATCCATACAAAAAAAGCGGCTGTCTATAACAACCGCTCTAGAATTTATTGAAATTGTATTAATTATAACTTTGCAGATTTCACCGTTTTTATAATACGTGCTGCAATCTTGTAAGGATCGCCATTTGAAGACGGACGTCTATCTTCAAGCCAGCCTTTCCAGCCTTTTTCAACAGTAATGATTGGAATTCTAATAGAGGCCCCTCTGTCAGAGACTCCATAACTAAATTGATCAATAGACTGCGTTTCATGCGCTCCAGTTAGTCGCTGTTCGTTATGAGCGCCATAGACCGCAATGTGTTCTTTGACAACAGGTCTAAAAGCTTCACAAATTTTCTCATAAGTTTCCTTGGATCCACAAGTTCTGAGTACTGTGTTTGAAAAATTAGCATGCATTCCTGATCCATTCCAGTCAGTGGCTCCTAAAGGTTTTGGGTGCCAAACAACTTGTAAGCCATATTGTTCTCCAATGCGCTCTAATAAATACCTAGAGACCCACATTTCATCTCCAGCTTGTTTAGCACCTTTGGCAAAACATTGGTATTCCCACTGTCCAGCTGCTACTTCAGCATTTATGCCTTCAACATTGATTCCTGCATCAATTAAAACATCGAGATGCTCCTCAACCATTTCTCTTGCAAATGTATTTTTGGCACCCACAGAACAGTAAAATTGTCCCTGCGGAGTTTGATCTTTTGGGAAGCCAACTGGAAGATTGGTTTCTACATCATACAAAAAATATTCTTGTTCAAATCCAAACCAAAAATCGTTATCTTCATCGTCAATTGTTGCTCTTCCATTTGATTCGTGGGCCGTTCCATCGGCATTGAGAACCTCAGTCATAATAAGGTATCCATTATTTCTTTGAGGGTCAGGAAAGATTGCAACAGGTTTAAGTAAGCAGTCAGAGCTTCCACCTTCAGCTTGTTGTGTTGATGACCCGTCAAAAGACCAAATTGGACAATCTTCTAATTTACCACTAAAATCTTCTTCAATTTTAGTTTTACTTCTTAGACTCTGTGTGGGTTTGTATCCATCTAACCAAATGTATTCTAATTTTGATTTTGACATAATTCTGTAAATAATTTAATTAATAATAATGATGTCATCAAATATAATAATAAGGTAAATTATGCCCATAAAATTGGGGTTTATTTTATTAACAAGTACATGTTTTTTGTTTATACCCTATTTTTTTGGGGGTCAAATAGAATTATTCATAAAATATGATATTATATATCCATTAATTGTTAATAAAATCTCTTCAACTAACAAAATTTATACTGCTTTAATTTTAAATTTGTTGTAAACTTATAAACCTCTAATTAATGTCTACTTTAAGATTTGATGCGCTTAAGGAATCTATGAAAAGGGCTCCACAAAAAGTAAATGAAGAACCAATGCGTTCTTCTATTTATGGTGCCAATGTATTTCAACTTTCAGTCATGCAGACTTATTTGCCTAAAGCAACTTTTAAAAATTTGCTGACCGCCATTGATAAAAACCAAACAATCGATCGGGATATTGCCGATCAAATAGCTGTGGCAATGAAAGAATGGGCAAGCTCTAAAGGGGTTACACATTATACTCATTGGTTTCAGCCCTTGACGGGTGCAACAGCCGAAAAACACGATGCTTTTTTTGAAACGTCTGACGGAGGTCAGGTTATTGAATACTTTGACGGCAATCAATTGGTGCAACAAGAACCTGATGCCTCTTCTTTTCCAAATGGCGGTATACGCAATACTTTTGAAGCACGGGGTTATACAGCTTGGGACCCAACATCACCAGCCTTTATTTTTGGTACAACACTTTGTATCCCCACTGTTTTTGTGGCCTACACTGGTGAAGCTTTAGATTATAAAACACCTTTACTAAGGGCTTTGCAAGCAGTTGATACAGCTGCCACCTCGGTATCCCGCTATTTTGATAAAAATGTTAAAAAAGTATCGGCATCTTTAGGATGGGAGCAAGAATACTTTTTAATTGATAAATCCTTAGCTGCAGCAAGACCGGATTTGGAACTTACAGGCCGAACATTACTGGGCCACTCCTCGGCTAAAGGACAGCAACTTGACGACCACTATTTCGGAACAATTCCAACAAGGGCACTTAATTTTATGCGCGATTTAGAAAATGAATCTATTTTGTTGGGAATTCCTGTAAAAACACGACACAATGAAGTAGCTCCCAATCAATTTGAGTTGGCTCCAATGTACGAAGAAGCCAATTTAGCAGTAGATCATAATTCATTATTAATGGATTTAATGAAAAAAGTAGCTGAACGCCATCATTTCAAAGTCTTATTTCACGAAAAGCCTTTTGCAGGAGTCAACGGTTCTGGTAAACACAACAATTGGAGCTTGTCTACAGATACGGGAGTAAATCTTTTAGCGCCTGGAAAAACTCCGATGAGTAATTTACAGTTTTTAACGTTTTTCATTAATACTATTAAAGCGGTTCATGACAATGAAGAACTTCTAAGAGCATCTATCGCTTCAGCAAGTAATGACTACAGGTTGGGAGCCAATGAAGCACCTCCAGCTATCATATCTGTTTTTATAGGTGCGCAACTCACCAAAGTATTAGGTGATCTTGAAGGCGTTACAAAAGGGAAGTTATCCCCTGAAGAAAAAACCGATTTAAAGCTTAATGTGGTTGGTAAAATACCGGAGATTTTATTGGATAATACCGACCGTAATCGCACATCTCCTTTTGCATTCACAGGTAATAAATTCGAATTCAGAGCTGTTGGATCAACAGCCAATTGCGCGAATCCAATGACGGTTTTAAATTCAATTATAGCTCAACAACTCATTCAATTCAAAAAAGAAGCGGATCAACTTATTGATAAAAAAGGACTTAAAAAAGATGAAGCTATTTTTAATGTATTAAGAGACTATATTAAAAAATCAAAGGCCATTCTTTTTGAAGGCAATGGCTATGGTGAATCTTGGCAAAAAGAGGCCAAAAAGAGAGGCTTGAGCAACAATAAAAATACACCCGCTGCGCTCAAGGTGAAAATTGCTCCTCAGACTATTGCACTCTATCAAGGATTGGAGGTGATGAATCCAACGGAAATTGAAGCTCGATATGAGATTGAGGTAGAAGACTACATTCACAGAATTCAAATCGAAGGCAGAGTTTTAGGGGATATTGCTAGGAACCATGTCATTCCAACTGCTGTGAAATATCAAAATATATTGATTTACAATGTCAGAGGGTTGAAAGACATCTATGGCAAAGATTACAAAAAGCACGCCAGTGAACAATTGATGTTAATTGCAGATATTTCAAAATATATTAAAGCCATAAATTCTGGAGTTACATCGATGATTAATCAAAGAAAGAAAGCAAATTTGATTTCAAAATCTATTGAAAAAGCAGAAGCTTATTGCAACAAAATCAAACCTATGTTTGACGAAATTCGCTATGGATGTGATAAGCTGGAATTATTGATTGATGATGAACTTTGGCCGTTGCCAAAATACAGAGAACTTCTTTTTACAAGATAAACTTAAAAAAACGCTCAAGTTAATTGGGCGTTTTTAATTTAAATAAACAAATACTTTATTAGATTTGTAATTCATAAAAAGCCATGACTCAAGAGACAAGCAAACGGTATGCTCAACGCGGAGTATCAGCATCCAAATCAGATGTTCACAACGCCATTAAAAACATTGACAAGGGTTTGTTTCCAAAGGCCTTTTGTAAGATTGTACCAGATTTTCTTACCAATGACCCTGATTATTGTTTGGTAATGCATGCCGATGGGGCAGGGACTAAAAGTTCTTTGGCTTATGCCTATTGGAAAGAGACCGGCGACGTATCCGTATGGAAAGGCATTGCCCAAGATGCTCTTATCATGAATATTGATGATTTGATTTGTGTGGGTGTCACTAATCATATTATGTTGTCTTCAACCATTGGACGCAATAAAAATTTGATTACAGGAGAAGTGTTATCCGCAATAATTAACGGCACGGAAGCGCTCATTCAGGATTTAAAAATACATGGTATCACCATCCACTCTACAGGCGGAGAAACGGCTGATGTTGGTGATTTGGTGCGCACCATAATTGTGGATTCTACAGTCACGGCAAGACTGAAGCGCAGCGAGGTCATTGACAATGCCAATATCAAGGCAGGAGATGTTATTGTAGGTTTGGCATCATATGGTCAAGCAACCTATGAAAAAGAATACAATGGTGGTATGGGTAGTAATGGCTTAACTTCTGCTAGACACGATGTTTTTAGTAAAGACATTGCACGTAAATTTCCTGAAACTTTCGACCCAGGAGTTCCTGAAAATCTTATTTACTCTGGAGTTGTTGAACTGACACAATCTATAGAAAATAGTCCATTAAATGCAGGCAAACTGGTACTTTCTCCCACGCGAACTTACGCGCCGATTGTCAAAGAAATTTTGTCAAAATATGACTCAAATACGATTCATGGAATGGTACATTGCAGCGGCGGTGCGCAAACAAAAATTTTACATTTTATTGATGATTTACACATTGTAAAAAACAATATGTTTAATGTGCCACCACTTTTTAAATTGATACAAGAGCAATCCAAGACCGATTGGAAAGAAATGTACCAAGTTTTCAATTGTGGTCATCGTTTGGAATTGTATGTAGCCAAAGAAGTTGCAGACTCTCTTATTGCTATTGCTTCAAAATTTAATGTCGAGGCACAGATTATTGGTCGTGTCGAAGCCTCCTCAGAGAAAAAATTAACCATTAAAAGTGAATACGGTACGTTTGAGTACTAACGTCTGGCTTTCATTCATCTCAAAAATTGTATTTTTGCAAACGATTTGTAGGCATTTATGTTAGAAAAAATTGAAATTATAAAGCAGCGTTTTGATGAAGTAAGTGACTTGATTATTCAGCCGGATATCATTTCGGATCAAAAGCGCTATATTAAAATTAGTAAAGAATACAAGGATCTGAAAAAAATTCTAGACCTTGGTCAGCTCTATAAAACGGTCATGTCTAACATAGAAGAAGCCCAAGAAATCATTGCGGATGGTTCAGATTCTGAAATGGTTGAAATGGCTAAAATTGAGCTTGAAGAAGCCAAGGGTCAACTGCCTAAATTGGAAGAAGAAATTAAAGTTCTTTTAATTCCTAAAGATCCCGAAGATGCCAAGAATATAGTAGTTGAAGTCCGTGCTGGAACTGGAGGAGATGAAGCCAGTATCTTTGCAGGAGACCTACATAGAATGTACACAAAATATTGTGAATCTAAAGGATGGAAAGTTGAGGTTGTGGATTTTAATGAAGGTACATCTGGGGGTTATAAAGAAATAATTTTTGAAGTTTTTGGTACAGACGTTTATGGCACCATGAAGTTTGAAGCGGGTGTACACCGTGTTCAACGCGTACCCCAAACAGAAACGCAAGGAAGAGTTCATACCAGCGCAGCCTCAGTCATCGTATTGCCTGAAGCAGAGGAGTTTGACCTTGAGCTTGATATGTCTGAAGTTAGGATTGAACGAACAACTTCCACAGGACCTGGTGGACAATCGGTCAATACGACTTATTCAGCGATTAAGCTTCACCATGAGCCAACGGGCATGATTGTCAGTTGTCAAGATCAAAAATCATCACACAAAAATTTAGAAAAAGCATTAAAAGTTTTACGCTCTCGACTCTATGAGATGGAATTAGCAAAAAAACAAGTTGCGGATTCTGAAAAACGAAAGAGTATGGTTTCATCTGGTGACCGCAGTGCTAAAATTAGAACATACAATTACCCTCAGGGACGCGTAACAGACCACCGTATTGGACTGACGCTTTACGATTTATCAAACATTATAAACGGAGATATTCAAAAGGTCATTGATGAACTCATGCTTGCTGAAAATACCGAAAAACTCAAATCAAGTTCAGATGTAATTTGAAGTCCATGAAAGTTGAAAGTATCGTATCGGAAATTAGAAAAAAACAATCTTTTCTTTGCATTGGATTAGATGTAGACCTATCCAAAATACCGCCTCATCTTTTAAAGACATCATCTCCTATTTTTGAATTTAACAAGGCCATTATTGATGCAACGCATCAACTTTGCGTTGCCTATAAACCCAATATTGCTTTTTACGAGGCTTGTGGTCAAGATGGTTGGAAAGCATTGAAACAAACCATTGATTATTTAAATGATAATTACCCTGAAATTTTCACCATTGCCGATGCCAAACGTGGCGATATCGGCAATACAAGTAGGATGTATGCCAAGGCATTTTTTGAAGATTTAGGTTTTGATAGTATTACGGTGTCTCCATATATGGGCAGCGATTCTATTGAGCCGTTTTTAGAATTTAATGAGAAGCACACCATTCTCCTCGCCCTGACATCCAACAAGGGTGCTTTCGATTTCCAAACCAAAGAAAACACCAATGCTCTTTTGTTTGAATCTGTTCTAGATACTTCTAAAACATGGAAAAACTCAAAACAATTGATGTATGTGGTAGGGGCCACAAAAGCAGCCTATTTTAAAAAAATACGAGAAATTCTTCCCAATAGCTTTTTGCTAGTTCCAGGCATTGGTGCTCAAGGTGGTAGTTTAGAAGAAGTTTGTAAGTATGGATTAAATACTAAAGTGGGGCTTTTGGTCAATTCTTCAAGGGCTATAATCTATGCATCTAACGATACGGACTTTGCTGCACAAGCTGCTCTTAAGGCAAAAGCGATGCAACAACAAATGCAAGTAATTCTTTCTACTACTTAGTTTTTAAAAAGTTAATTTTGGAAACAAATTTGGTAAATATTTAAACTTTAAAGGGTAAGCATCCAATATTTGTGAAGGCGTTTAAATTTTTTCAGTTCTATTTTTAGTATTTGTATAAAGTTTTTACCATTACTGTTGCATTGCTCCAAACGCTTGCAGTTTTGCATCAGACGATAGGTCAACCATCGCAGTGTACATGCGTGCATGTATTTTTTGTGGGGAACCAAAGTGCGTTCCGCTTTTATTATTTCTTCAGAAAGGCAAATGGACTGTTGAACAATATCTCCTGAAAAATAAATATTAGGATTTTCAGATCCATTTGCACCAAGGGAAACAAGGTCATTCATTAAATAAGCAGAAATAGCTTTAGAAAGCCTTCCAATATTTTGTGCCTTTTGGAGTAAACTATTGTAAAATTCTGAGTTTTTAGAATACATTTTTTAACTATCTCTTTTACGCAAAGTTAAATCGCAAAAGCTTTATTTGTATTTAATTATTAAAATATAATAGAGTTAATTATTTAATTTTTTATTATTTTTAACTAATTAACTTAAAAATGAAAATAGATAGTATTCATGCTAAAATTTTAGCAGCGCTTCAATCCAATGCAAGAATCTCCAACACCCAAATTGCAGCAGCAGTAGGGATTTCTTCTCCAGCCGTCGCAGAGCGCATAAAAAAAATGGAAGATTCGGCCGTCATTCTAGGCTATCATGCTAAGCTAAGTCCCAGGAAATTGGGTCACGGCATGAGAGCTTTAATTACCATTCGTGCCTTTATGGGACGTTTGCAACCTTTTATACACAAAATAAAAACCTATAAAGAAGTTGTTAATTGTTACAGGATAACGGGCAATGAAAATATTGTCATGGAGGTAGTTTTTATCAACCAACAACACTTGGAAAAATTCATTGATGAATTGATTACCTATGGCGAAACTAAAACACAAATCATTCTTTCAGATATTGTTTCTGGTCAAGCTCTAAAACATGCCCAATTTTGAACCAAAACTTTAAATTAACCGCTATGTTTTGTATTTTTTTAGTCTTTATCAATTGTAAAGATGGCAAACGTTTTTCGACCACCGAATCTGAATTTCAATCATCGCTTAATGCCCTTTTTAAAGATGCCTCCAAATCCCCCTTAAAGCCTGAAGACATAAAGACCTTTAAAGGGTTGTCATTTTTCCCTGTTGATTCAAGTTTTGTCGTGGTTTCAAAGTTAAAAAAAACAAATACCAGTGATTTTTTTGAAATGAAAACAAGTACCAACAGGTTTTCTAAAGAACGTATTTTTGGCATTTTAAGCTTTACAATTAAGGGTATAAATTACAACCTTAAGGTCTACCAAAGCGAAAGTTCTGTATTAGAATCAAGTGATTACCTATTTTTACCTTATTTGGACGCCACTAATGGGATAACAACTTATGGAGGAGGCCGCTATTTAGATTTAAAAATACCTGAGGGGGACAGTGTTTGGTTGGATTTCAATAAATCCTATAACCCTTATTGTGTTTACAACGAGCGATATTCTTGTCCTATTGTTCCTAGAGAAAACCGCCTACCAATCAAAGTTGAAGCGGGTGTTATGTACAATTATAAAAATTGAATCTTCTTGGCTAAATACAGCCCAAGCATGACCGCCAGTATTCCCAACAAAATGGATGCCGCAGTATACACACCGAATTGTAAATAGTCACCAGATTTCAAAAACAATTGGTTTTCAGCGGCAAAGGCTGAAAAGGTAGTAAAACCACCACAAAAGCCTGTGATCAATAAAATAGATTGATTTTCACTTAGGGTCTCAGTTTTGAGCCCATATCCCATAAATATTCCAATCAGAAAACAACCGAAAATATTGACAGTAAAAGTGCTCATTGGAAACGCACCTGGTACTGTTTGAAATATTTTTCCAAATCCGTATCGAAGAGCGCTCCCCAGGCCACCCCCTAAAAACACGAGTAAGGCATGTTTCATATCATCAAATTATTTTTTCAATAGATGCCATTCATTGATATGGACTTTATTATAATTTATAGTCAATGACTTCACGAAATTATAAATTTCTTTTAAATCGAAACCTTTAAAGAAATTATTTTTTTTATAAGACTGAATAACCATATTATTGCAAGCAAACTTTTTTTATCAAATAAAATTATGGAATGCTATTTTTTTTGAAACATAAATAAAACCCAGCTACGATTGTGTGTAATTTGTAGGCAATTTATTAATAGCCTAGTAGAAATTTTATAGCTGCAATTCCAGCAATGAAGGAAATGAAAGTCAATAGAATCCAAAAAACCCCATTGTAATATTTTTTGTGCAAAACAGCATCTTTTTTGTAAGCTACAATAATGATTACAAAAAATACAATTGCAAATATACTACCAAAAATTAGTTGTCCGCGACTGAACATATTTATGTAAATTTAAGACCATAAAATTAAAAAAAAAATTACCAATGAAAAATAAAATTGATGCAGTTAAAACTTTTCACAAAGCCTTCAAGATTGGCTATAGAACCACCCCAAAAGCAGATTTAGGATTTGCAAAAAATAAACTCAGGTTTGACTTAATGAAAGAAGAAAATGAGGAGTATTATGAAGCAGCTCAATCCAATGATTTGGTAGAAGTTGCCGATGCCCTTGGCGACATGTTGTACATTCTTTGTGGTACCATTATTGAGCATGGTATGCAGCATAAAATAGAATCTGTCTTTGATGAAATTCAGCGCAGTAATATGAGTAAACTGGGATCAGACGGAAGCCCCATATATAGGGCTGATGGAAAAGTGATGAAAGGGCCAAACTATTTCAAGCCAAATATCAAAGCCATACTAGAGTATTAACTATCGGTCAAGTAACCTTGAATCGCCAGTTAAAAGGGTCCTCAGATTTATTAGTTTGAATGGAAGTAATGCGTTCTTTTAAACTAGAGGCAAATGTATTTTCAAGCTTTGGTAATACGTAGTCTTTGTCTTTAAAACCATAGGCAGCAATGGGCGAAATCACAGCGGCAGTACCCGCTCCGAACATTTCATTGAGGTTGCCATTTTCTGAAGCTTTAATTAATTCTGATACTGTGAATTTTCGTACTTCTACTTTAATCCCTTCACTTTTTGCAATATCGATGATGCTTTTTCGAGTCACCCCATCTAGAATTCTGTCGCTTGTAGGACCAGTAATGAGTGTATCATTGATGCGGATGAAAATATTCATTGCACCGGCTTCTTCAATGTACTTGTGGGTATTGTCGTCGGTCCAAATCACTTGATTGTACCCCCGATCAATTGCCAGTTGCGTTGGATAAAACTGCGCTGCATAATTTCCGCCTGCTTTTGCAAAACCTACGCCTCCATTTGCAGAGCGAGAGTACTTTTCTTCAATAAGTACTTTTACTTGTCCAGAAAAATAAGGTCCTGATGGTGCTGTTGCGATTAAGAAACGATAGGCATCGGCCGGGGAAGCGTGGAAGCCTTCACCAGTCGCAAATATTATAGGCCGAATGTAAAGTGAGCAGCCTTCTTTTGATGGAATCCAAGCATTGTCAAGTTTTAAAAGCGCTTTTAAACCTTCGAAGAAAACAGGCTTTGGCAGTTCTGGAATGGCCAAACGTTTTGCGGATTTATTAAGCCGTTTAAAGTTTTCATCGGGTCGAAACAGCCAGGTATTAAAGTCTTTATCTTTGTAGGCTTTCATCCCTTCAAAAATAGATTGGCCATAATGAAAAATTTTAGAGGATGGCATGAGCGAGATGGGTTGGAAAGGTACAATTTCTGGGGCGCCCCACTCCCCATTGTTGTAATCGCAAATTAGCATATGGTCTGAAAACGTATTACCAAACCCCAAATTATTAAAATCAACACTTTTTAATTTAGAATGTTGCGTGGTTGTTATTTTAAAATTGTCCATTTTCTGGCATTCAAATTGATCTCAACAAATCTACTAAATTCATGACTTATTTATACAAGGCATCCATAAAAAGTTATTATATTTAGAATTATAATTTTTTAAAGAATGAATAGAATATTTTTTTTGGCTTTCACTTTCCTTTTTCTTTGGAATTGTAATCCTAACAATCCACAACGCCTCCCTGTCAAAATTGAATCCACCACCTACTTATCATTCGGTAACTCATTTGATTATAACCATGTTTCATCAACTGATGAATTTACAAAAATAATGGTTGGCTTAAAAGATACAGTTCAAGTTACAATGCTAGGGACCGTTGGAAACGTTTGCTCTAAAAAAGGATGTTGGATGACACTGCCATTGTCTAATGGAGAAGAATTAATGGTTCGATTTAAAGACTATGGTTTTTTTGTGCCTACAGATGCATCAGGTGAAGTTATTGTAAATGGGTTGGCTTATTTATCAGAAACTTCAGTGGCAGACCTTCGCCATTATGCAGAAGATGCAGGGGCATCTAGTGCTGAAATTAAAGCGATTATAGAACCTAAAATCAGCTACAGTTTCATGGCTGACGGGGTCCTTTTAGCCGAATAAACCATAAATTTTGTTTTGAAACGTACTATAATCACCACTTCGGATGGATCAAAAACCATTCAAATTGAAGGTTGGAATGAGCAATACCATTCCATTCATGGTGCTTTACATGAGGCCAAACACGTTTACATCAATGCCGGCTTAAAAACGTTCTTAGAACGCCAAACAAAACAAAACCCATTAACACTCCTGGAAATTGGATTTGGAACTGGACTGAATGCCCTTTTGACTGCTTTAGAATCCCTGAATATTTCTCAGGAAATTTATTACCATGGCATTGAAGCGTACCCTGTTGCGGCAGATGAATTACAGGCACTGGAATATGATTTACTGATTGGTTCGGATCCCTCTATATTTCGACAAATTCACAGTTGCTCTTGGGAAGAGACCCAAAAAATTTTACCCCATTTTTCTATTGTTAAACGCCGAGCGTTTTTTTCTGAGATTGCCGAAGCCAATGCGTTTGACCTCATTTACTTTGATGCCTTTGGCCCCAGAGTTCAACCCCATTTATGGATCGAATCTATCTTTAAAAAAATGTATGAAGCCTTGCGGCCCAATGGTCTTTTAGTTACCTATTGTGCCAAAGGCAGCGTACGCCGTTGTATGCAAGCAGTAGGGTTTGAAGTTGAACGCTTAACAGGCCCCCCAGGGAAACGGGAGATGCTACGCGCTACTAAACTTTAACACCCTCCAACTTATGCTTAAATATTTGTTAAAGATTGTTTTTTAATACGATACAATCTAGTGATTCAATAATTTTGAATCGTGTTCAATAAAGTATTAATAACAGGCGCTTCAGGATTGGTTGGTAGAGCACTAACGGATTCCCTAATTCAACAGGGTTATAAACTCCATATTCTAAGCACCCAAAAATCAAAAGTAAATACAAACAGTTATCCTAAAACATTCCACTGGGATCCCATGTCCAATAAATTAGATTTGCGCAGTTTAGAGGGTATAGATTCGATTATTAACTTGGCTGGAGCACCAATTGCCCAACGCTGGAATAAGGCCGCAAAAAGTGAAATTATAAATAGCCGCGTCAAGTCCTTGAAAATTTTGGCAAATCATATCAAAATACATCATTTTCCTGTCAAGTACCTTGTAACGGCGAGTGCAATTGGAATTTATGCCAATTCTCTCACCCAATATTATGAGGAAAAACAGGCACAATTTTCCAGCAACTCCTTTTTGAGTTCTGTAGTTCAAAAATGGGAAGCTGCCTTAGGGGCTTTTGATAACGCGGATTTGAAAATTTGTATTTTAAGAATTGGAATTGTAATAGATGCCAATGGCGGCGCATTGCCTAAAATTATGTTCCCTATCAAAAACTATTTTGGAGCGGCTTTGGGTACAGGCAGTCAGTGGCAGTCTTGGATTCATAGCGAAGACTTGGTTGGAATTTTTTCACACGCTTTAAAATCTAAAATTGAAGGGGTTTACAATGCAGTAGCACCAAACCCAGTACAGCAATCAGAATTGACAAATGCCATCGCTCGAATCACAAGTAAACCCATTTACCTCCCCAATGTCCCCCAAACGGTCTTGAAATTAATACTTGGTGAAATGTCTGCCATTGTCTTGGAAAGCCAGCGTGTTTGCTCAAAAAAAATCCAGAAAACAGGGTTTGATTTTAAATTTCATGAAATTTCAGCGGCTCTTGAGGACTTGCTTCGATCTTAGACTTAGTTAAACCCATAAAAAAAAGATGACATTTTGACATTTTTCGAAGAATGGCAGTACTTTTGCCATCACAATATATAATTCATAATATTAAGAATACATTGTAAAATGGCTAAGAAAGAATCTAAGAAAAAGTTGAAATCTGAAAAAGCGTCAAAAACAGAATCTGCACAAGGTGAAAAAACAATTTCTGTCCAAGATCAGTATAAGGCAGATTTAGAACAAGAAAAGGATAAGTTTTTGCGTTTATTCGCTGAATTTGAAAATTATAAGCGGCGAACAGCCAAAGAACGTATCGAACTTTTTTCAACTGCAAGTCAAGACGTAATTCAATCGCTCTTACCTGTTTTAGATGACTTTGACCGTGCCCTTGCAGAGATGTCAAAACACGAGGAAAATGATCTTTCTAAAGGCGTTCAACTCATTAAAAATAAATTTCAATCTACTTTGGAGCAAAAAGGTCTGAGTGACATTGAAGTCGACAAAGGCGATCCTTTTAACTCCGACAAGCACGAGGCAGTGACTCAAATTCCCGCTCCCAGTGAAGATCTTAAGGGAAAGATTATAGATGTCGTAGAAAAAGGCTATAAACTAGGGGATAAGGTAATTAGATTTCCAAAAGTAGTCATAGGTCAGTAGAATAAACGCAAACAGCAAAATATAACATGGCAAAGCAGGATTATTATGAGGTACTAGGAATTACGAAAAGCGCCTCATCATCAGAAATTAAAAAGGCTTACCGAAAAATGGCTATCAAATACCATCCAGATAAAAATCCGGATGATAAATCCGCTGAGGAAAAATTCAAAATTGCTGCTGAAGCTTATGAAGTTTTGAGTGATCCTAACAAAAAAGCGCGATACGACCAATTCGGTCATCAAGCGTTTGAAGGCGCTGGTGGTTTTGGCGGTGGTGGAATGAATATGGATGACATTTTCAGTCAATTTGGTGATATTTTTGGCAGTGCTTTTGGCGGTGGAGGATTTGGTGGGTTTGGTGGTCAACGTCAAAGAACGCCTCGTGGCAGTAATTTAAGAATCCGTGTTAAACTTTCTTTAGAAGAAATTGCTAATGGGGTAGAGAAAAAAATTAAAGTAAAACGTAAGAAACAGGCAAAGGGGGTCACCTACAAAACGTGTCCCGCTTGCAATGGTACTGGTCAAGTCACTAGAGTTACCAATACAATTTTAGGGCGAATGCAAACGGCCACTACATGTAATACTTGTGGTGGAACGGGTCAAATAATTGAAAATCGTCCTTCCAATGCAGATGCCAATGGTTTTGTAACTGAGGAAGAAACGGTTTCCATCAAAATACCAGCTGGAGTCGAAGATGGAATGCAGCTCAAGGTCAGCGGTAAGGGAAATGCGGCTCCAGGCAATGGTATTTCCGGAGACTTGTTGGTTGCCATTTCTGAAGAGCCTCATCCAAAATTACAGCGTGAGGGGGACAATTTACACTACGATTTTTATGTGAGCCTTCCAGATGCGATTTTAGGATCTTCCGTTGAAATAGAAACCGTTACTGGCAAGGTGCGTCTTAAAATTGAACCAGGGGTTCAATCTGGTAAAATTCTACGGCTCAGGGGCAAGGGTATTCCAAATATCAATGGTTATAACAAAGGAGATTTATTGGTTCATGTCAATGTATGGACTCCTAAAACGCTCAATAAAGAGCAAAAGGTCTTTTTTGAAAAAATGCGGGACAACGAGCATTTTTCTCCTAAACCCAAGAGCTCCGATAAATCCTTTTTTGAGAAAGTGAAAGATATGTTCTCTTAATAGACACTTTTCATTAATAATTTTTTAGATTTACAGCGTAACGCTTTTTAAATATAAACGTCTTACAATGTAAATTTTAAATTAATGAATGATCTTTTAGAAGTTCAGGGTGTATCCAAAAAATTTGCTGATTTTCAAGCACTTTCTAGAGTTACTATCAATGTGCCAAAACACAGTATTTTTGGACTTCTTGGTCCCAATGGTGCTGGAAAAACAACTCTCATCAGAATTATCAATCAAATTACAATGCCCGACAGTGGAAAAGTCATCTTAGATGGAGAACCACTTCAGCCTCATCACGTTCAATACATTGGTTATTTGCCAGAAGAACGCGGTTTGTATAAATCTATGAAAGTTGGTGAGCAGGCACTTTATTTGGCACAACTCAAAGGGCTATCCTATAAGGAAGCCAAAAAGCGATTGGTTTATTGGTTTGAAAAATTAGGAATTTCACACTGGTGGGATAAAAAAATCCAAGAACTTTCTAAGGGGATGGCTCAAAAAATTCAATTTGTAGTGACCGTACTGCACCAGCCCAAGTTGTTAATTTTTGACGAACCTTTTTCAGGATTTGACCCCATTAATGCCAATATTATAAAAGATGAAATTTTACAACTCAGAACAGAAGGCGCAACAGTTATTTTTTCTACCCACCGCATGGAATCCGTGGAGGAACTTTGTGACCATATAGCCTTAATTCACGAATCTAAAAAAATATTGGATGGTAAACTCGAGGACATTAAGCGCCAGTATAAAACAAATGCTTTTGAAGTTGGTTTGTCAACAAAACATAAAACAGCATTGAAGCAAACAATTGCGGAGCGTTTTGAAATAGCAACTGCAGATTTCAAGTCGTTGGAAGATGATTTAAAATTGAATATCAAGCTTACCCCTAATGACAGCTCTGACGATCTTCTGGCATTTTTAAGCCAGAATGCTTCTGTAAACCATTACAAGGAACTCATTCCTAATGCCAGCGAAATCTTCATTCAAGCTGTAAAAAACAACGGATTATGAACCATCTGTCATTAATTATTAAAAGAGAGTATCTGGCAAAGGTTAAAAACAAATCCTTCTTGTTAATGACCTTTTTGAGCCCGCTAATTATGGTTGGATTTATCAGCTTAGTTACCTATTTGGCTACAGCAAACAATGAGAAAATAAGAACAATCTCTGTACTGGATGAATCCGAATTTTTTAAAGAAACTCTTATTTCAACGGAGTATACGAAATACCATTACCTTGATGGGGTTGATTTAGAATCTGCTAAAAGTTTAAGCAATCAAGCCAGTTCTTACGGTCTTTTATATATTCCTAACCTGCCAATTCATTCCGTTTCTGAAGAGATTAAATTTTTATCAAAAGATGCACCCTCTCTGACCTTTATTACGAGTTTAGAATCTAAAATTGAAAATAGGATAAAAGAACTAAAACTTGAAAAATCTGGCGTTGATTTGGCCAAAATTAAGGCTGCAATTACCAATGTGAATTTAGGTCAAGAAAGTTACGAGGGTGTAAAAACCTCTAAGGCAGGAAGTTTTATGAAACTGGTTTTCGGTGGTTTTGCCGGCTATTTGTTGTTTATGTTTATCATCATTTATGGTAATTTAATAATGCGCAGTGTAATTGAAGAAAAAACCAGTCGTATTATAGAGGTTATTATATCTTCTGTGAAACCGATCCAGTTGATGTTAGGGAAGATATTTGGGACTTCCTTAGCGGGCATTACTCAATTCGCCATTTGGATTTTGATGATAGGCGTTTTAATGTTCGCATCTTCTTTAATTTTTGGTGTAAATTTATGCGCAACACCTCAGCAAGAAATCGTGACAGAGGCCATGAACAACCCCGCTTTAAATTCTGAATTGCAAGGCTACATCAACGATTTTAGAGCACTTCCGCTGTGGAATCTCATTATTGCCTTTGTATTGTTTTTTACGGGAGGATATTTACTTTATAGCTCTCTTTATGCAGCAATCGGGGCGGCTGTGGATAACGAGACAGACACCCAACAATTTATGATCCCCATTATCATGCCATTGATTTTTTCTTTTTACATTGGATTCTTTACGGTTTTAGAAGATCCTCATGGCAGTATATCCACAATTTTCTCATATGTTCCATTCACTTCTCCAGTTGTCATGCTTATGCGGATCCCATTTGGAGTTCCACTTTGGGAACAATTGTTGTCTCTTTTTATTTTAGTTGTTACTTTTGTGTTCACCGTTTGGATTGCTGCAAAAATTTATCGGGTTGGAATTTTAATGTATGGCAAGAAGCCAAGCTATAAAGAATTGATCAAATGGTTGAAATATTAACCCTTCATTAAAAGTAATGAATTGAATGTCAAGAATATTAATCATAGAAGATGAGGAAGCCATCCGTCGCGTTTTGGTAAAGATCTTGTCAGAGGAAAATAGTTTGTATAAAGTTTTTGAAGCTGTAGATGGACTGTCAGGTATTGAATTGATTAAAAAAGAAGATTTTGATTTGATTTTATGCGATATTAAAATGCCAAAAATGGACGGCGTTGAAGTGTTACAAGCCGCAAAAAAACTCAAACCAGAAGTTCCAATTGTAATGATTTCGGGTCACGGCAATCTTGACACGGCGGTAAATACCATGCGGCTTGGTGCGTTTGATTACATTTCAAAGCCTCCAGACTTGAACAGACTTTTAAATACTGTTAGAAATGCCTTAGATCGCAAAAAATTAGTTGTCGAGAATAAACGCCTCAAGCGGCGCATCAGTCAAAAATATGAGATGGTCGGAGACAGTGAAGAACTCCATAACATAAAATCTATGATTGACAAAGTGGCTCCAACTGATGCGCGAGTATTGATTACAGGACCCAATGGTACAGGAAAAGAACTTGTGGCCCATTGGCTTCACCAAAAAAGTAACCGAAACAAAGGCCCTATGATTGAAGTTAATTGTGCTGCAATACCCAGTGAACTTATTGAGAGTGAATTGTTTGGACATGTAAAGGGCGCCTTTACAAGCGCCAATAAAGACCGGGCTGGAAAGTTTGAAACCGCACATGGCGGTTTGTTGTTTTTAGATGAAATAGGTGACATGAGCCTCTCTGCTCAAGCCAAAGTATTACGTGCTTTACAAGAAAACAGAATTCAACGTGTTGGTAGCGATAAGAATATCAGGGTGGACGTCCGTGTGGTCGCTGCCACCAATAAAGATTTAAAAAAAGAAATAGCAGAAGGACGTTTTCGTGAAGATTTATACCACCGCCTAGCGGTGATACTCATTGAAGTTCCTGCACTAAATAACCGTCGTGATGACATACCATTGCTCATTGATTTTTTCTCTACCAAAATTGCCAATGAACAAGGGAACGTGCCAAAAGTATTTTCGAAAAAGGCCATTACTCTTTTAAAAAGCTATGACTGGACTGGTAATGTAAGAGAACTACGCAATGTTGTTGAGCGACTTATCATTCTGGGCTCAAGTGAGATCACTGATGCGGACGTAGAGGCATTTGCCAGTAAGACCTAAAACCATTTTTTATTTCAATTGGTTGGGAATTCAAAAGTATTCTGAATAATAATCCATCAACAAATTAAAGGCTATTGACCATTTTTCTAATGATAGTCAAGTTTTTTAAAAGTGGTTCAAGCCGATCTAGATGTAACATATTGGCACCATCACTTTTGGCGTTTGCAGGGTCAAAGTGTGTTTCGATAAATAAACCATCAATATTGTTAACGACCCCAGCTCTTGCAATAGTTTCTATCATTTCTGGACGGCCTCCAGTAACACCGCTCTTTTGATTTGGCTGTTGTAAAGAATGGGTAACATCTAAAACAGTAGGCGCAAATTCGCGCATGGTTGGAATGCCCCTAAAATCAACAACCATATCATGGTAACCGAACATGCTACCACGATCTGTAATCCAGACATTTTCATTTCCAGCATTTTTCACTTTTAAGGCGGCGTGTTTCATAGCTTCAGGGCTCATGAACTGGCCTTTTTTAAGATTGACTACTTTTCCAGTTTTCGCTGCGGCAACAACAAGGTCCGTTTGCCGCACAAGAAATGCCGGAATTTGAAGAACATCTACGTAATCAGCTGCCATATCGGCATTGCTAACTTCGTGGATATCAGTAACAGTAGGAATGTCAAAAGTTTTCCCAACTTTACGCAAAATCTTGAGTGCTTTTTCATCGCCAACTCCTGTAAAACTGTCCAGACGACTGCGATTGGCTTTTTTGAAACTTCCTTTAAATAAATAGGGTATCTCAAGTTTATTTGAGATTTCACAAACACGTTCTGCAATCTTCAGCGCCATGTATTCGCTTTCAATAGCACAAGGCCCTGCAATTAAAAAAAAATGTCCGGAATTGACATGCTTTAGCCTTGGAATGTATTTAAGTTGCATTGTTACATCAGTTTATTGACAACAAATATAAGCAAATTTGAGCGTTAAGGTTATCAGAATAAAGTCCAAAAGTCTTAAAATTAAATGTAAATTTGCCGCTTTAAAATAGCGTTTGATGAATCCTATTAAAAATATTGCCATTATTGCCCATGTCGATCACGGAAAAACAACCCTAGTTGATAAAATTTTATACCATTGCCAGTTGTTCCGTGAAAACGAAAATAAGGGAGATCTAATTTTAGATAATAATGATTTGGAACGCGAGCGCGGAATTACTATTACTTCAAAAAACATTTCTGTTGTTTATAAAGACATGAAAATTAACATTATTGATACTCCTGGCCACGCAGATTTTGGTGGTGAGGTAGAACGTGTTCTCAATATGGCTGATGGTGTATTGTTATTAGTGGACGCTTTTGAGGGGCCAATGCCACAAACCCGATTTGTTCTGCAAAAAGCCATTAATTTAGGACTTAAGCCTTGCGTGGTAATTAATAAAGTTGATAAAGAAAATTGTACACCCGAAGAGGTACACGAAGCTGTTTTTGATCTGATGTTTGAATTGGGTGCTGAAGAGTGGCAATTGGATTTTCCTACGGTTTACGGCTCTGCTAAATTCAATTGGATGAGTGAAGATTGGACGAACAAAACCGATTCAATTGCACCGCTGTTAGACATGGTAATTGACCACATTCCCTCCCCAAAAGTTGAAGAAGGCACAACCCAAATGTTAATTACTTCTTTGGATTATTCGTCATTTACAGGCCGTATTGCTATTGGTCGATTACAACGAGGTAGTTTAGATAACAATCAGTTGGTAGCCTTAGTAAAAAGAGATGGTTCTATTTTAAAGTCTAAAATTAAAGAGCTTCATATTTTTGAAGGCTTGGGAAGAAAGAAAGTTTCTAAAATTATGGCTGGTGAAATTTGTGCGCTGGTTGGATTAGATGGATTTGAAATTGGAGATACAATCGCCGATGTTGATAATCCTGAAGCTCTTGAAACAATCGCCATTGATGAGCCTACTATGAGCATGCTTTTCACCATTAATGATTCTCCATTTTTTGGAAAAGAAGGAAAATTTGTGACTTCTCGTCACCTCAAAGAGCGTTTAGAAAAAGAGCTTGAAAAAAACTTGGCATTGCGTGTAAATCCTACGGACAGCGCTGATAAGTTTATGGTATTTGGACGTGGCGTATTACATTTGTCTGTTCTCATTGAAACCATGAGAAGAGAGGGTTACGAACTTCAAATTGGCCAACCACAAGTCATAATCAAAACAATTGATGGTGTCAAATGTGAACCCGTAGAAGAAATGACGATTGATCTCCCAGAAAATATTTCTGGAAAAGCTGTAGAAATGGTCACTATGCGAAAAGGAGCGCTTTTAAGCATGGAAGTTAAAGGACAAAGAATGGTTTGTCAATTTATGATTCCATCAAGAGGAATTATCGGTCTTAGAAATCAATTGCTTACAGCAACTGCTGGTGAGGCTATTATATCGCATAGATTTACTGAATATCAGCCCATCAAAGGGGGTATTACTGAACGACAAAATGGATCGTTGGTATCAATGGAAAACGGTACTGCAATACCTTATTCTATCGATAAATTACAAGACCGTGGTAAATTTTTTATTGATCCAGGAGAAACTATTTACGAAGGACAAGTGATTGGAGAAAATTCTAGAGGGGAGGACATGGTCGTTAATGTTACCAAAACAAAGAAACTAACCAACGTTAGAAGTGCAGGTGCCGATGATAAGACCAGAATTGTACCCGCCATCAAATTTTCTTTGGAGGAAGCTTTAGAGTACATTCAAAAAGACGAGTATGTTGAAGTCACGCCCAATAGTCTAAGGTTGCGAAAGATTTATTTAAAAGAAGTCGACAGAAAACGAAATAAAGCCTTTTAAATGATTTTTTTGAACATCACCATAACAGAATGGATTGGTTACATCGCAACCGCAGTATTGATGGCTTCTTTTACCATGAAACATTTGAGGGCATTGAGACTTGTTAATTCAGTTGCTTGTGTGTTGTTTGTTTTTTATGGAATTCTTCTTTCAAAAGCCTGGCCTATTATTATTTCAAATGCGGCTATTTTCAGTATTAATATTTATTATTTATACTTTAAAAAAAATAGTAAAATATAGACAACAATTTTGAATGCCAAGCGTTTATATGCTATATGATAGCATAAGACCAATTTGAATACGTGAAACTACCTTCCTTTCTCAACAACAATTTAATTTTAAAAATCACCTCTTTAAATTCTTTGGTTGTTGGTGCACGTCTTTTAATTTCTCTATTGGTACAAAATCTTTTGGCGTCTTACACGGGACAAGCGGGTATTGCCAAGGTAGGTCAGATTCGAAATATCTCTAATATTTTAATGAGTGTTTCTTCCTTAGGAGTTTTTAATGGGGTTGTAAAATATGTATCTGAATACAAAAACAACCAGGAGGGGCTCCTTAAATTATTTTCTACAGTATTTGTATTGTCGAGCATTGCCACCTTCACACTTTCACTTTTTATGTTTTTTGGTGCTGACATGCTCTCTCAATGGTTGTTTTTCACAGAATCCTACAGCGATGTATTTAAAATCTTGGCAGTTGCAGCCCCTTTTATTGCAATGAATCGAATTTTTAACGGAGTTATTAGTGGGATTTCAGCCTATAAAATACATGCAAAGATTGAAATTATTTGGTACACTTTAGCTTCCGTACTGCTTTTGGTCAGTTTATATTATTACAATATTGGAGGTGTTCTTTTGGCCATTGCTGTCACCCCCATTGTTCAGTTTTTTGTCCTAATTTTTATTTTTTGGAAAACACTTCAAGAGTATATTAAATTTAGTCAGTTATCTTTTAAAGCTCCTTTGATTAAAGTTTTACTAGGATTTACGCTAATTTCATTTGTAGCAACAGTTTGTTCCAACCTAGTAGAGATTAATTTTAGAACCTTGATTTCAGACCGAATAAGTGAAAATGAAGCGGGTATTTGGACTGCAATGTCATCTATTTCTAAGATTTATATGCAGTTTTTAATCACTATTTTCAGTATTTATATTCTCCCTAAATATGCTGAAATTCATTTTTCAGATGCATTTAAAAAAGAGGTGAAGACCCTTTATAAAACACTCCTGCCTTTGGTGATAATTGGGATGTTTATTGTCTATTTTTCAAAAGAATATTTAATTCTCACAATTTATAATGAAGCGTTCATTGGGATGACAATTTTATTTAAATGGCAACTTTTAGCAGATTTAGTACGCTTTATTGCAAATATTTTATCATTTAAATTTTTAGCTAAAAACCAGATCAATTATTTTGTTTCAACCCAATTGTTAGGTCTGGTATCCTACTATATTTTTGGTGGGTTACTCATAAATAGTTGTGGTGTGGAGGGCTTGGTAATGGCTTTATTATTTAGTAATTTATTATATTTAGTGACAGTTATTTTTGTTTTGCGGAACGACTTATTTGGCAAAAACAAAGCAATTTAAGCAGATTATTAAACCATAAAATGAAAGAGTTGCAGTTTTTTAAAAAAGTATTTTCTTATTACTTTACTCTCACTTTTATCGCAACCTCATTTCTAGTTGTGTTTTGTCAATTTGAATTTGAAATTCTATTTAACTTTATTGAGAACTGTTTATTTGCTATTTTAATACTTACTCCTTCTTATTATATTTTAAATACTAGAATTAGATGTTTTTATGATCTTTTAGTATTTACAGTCTTTTCATTGACAGTTCTTTTAGAATCAATATATTATTTGTTGTTTCAAGTTTTTTTTAGTGCGTCCTCTCTTTTCGTAATGTTGGACTCTAATATTGGAGAAGCCAATGAGTTTATTAATTTTTATTTAGGTTTTAAGGAGCTGTTTTTTATTATTTCCTTTGTAGCGTTTGCATTGTATTTTTTCAATAAATTGAAAAGACTTAACCGAAAGCTAAAGCCCATTACAGTTCAAAGCGGTCTAGTCTATGGTTTATCAA
Organism: Flavobacteriaceae bacterium; assembly: GCA_045561735.1. Taxonomy (GTDB): domain Bacteria; phylum Bacteroidota; class Bacteroidia; order Flavobacteriales; family Flavobacteriaceae; genus UBA3537. The sequence goes on from JBJKXC010000020.1 coordinate 24,573, forward strand.
TTTTTGCCCTTGTTGTTTATTTGAAAATATCAAAACAAATAGTTTATAATTTCCCATATTTATTTACAAAATCTGTTGTAGAATATTATCAAACTTCCAAAAGTTTTGATGACTATTCCACTAACAATGTTGGATTTTTTTCTAATGTTAATACACAAAATGAAAATGACAACTCTGTTTTTGTTCTTGTTTTGGGTGAATCTACAACCCGTTCTCATATGCAATTGTATGGTTATGGGCGCTCCACGAATCCGTTATTGAGCGATATGTCAAATGAGTTGTTGGTTTATAATGACGTCATAAGTCCACACGTACTAACAATTGAATCTATTACTAAAATGCTTACATTAAGTAATTATGAGTTAGGATATAATCAAACATCAGGGTCTATAATACAACTGGCCAATGCTGCGGGCTATGATACATTTTGGCTTTCAAATCAGCGACCCATTGGAATTTTTGAGAGTTTGATCACAAAAATTGCTCTTTCTGCCAAACAAACCAAGTTTTTAAGCACAGCGCATGGGCAACACAATCGCACTTTAGACCAGGTCCTTATTCCCGAACTAAATGAGGTTTTAAAAACAGAAACATCTGATCCTAAATTTATTATCTTGCATTTGATGGGTACTCATTTTAAATATGTAAACCGTTTTCCAGATTCATTAAATACAGCTTTTAAAACACCTAGAACCAATGATGATGTAAATAATAGACAGATGATCAAAGATCAATATGATCGTGCTGTTTTAAATAACGATTATGTCATATCAGAAGTCATCAACTCTGTAAAGAAGTATGCAAAGCACAGTGCCGTTTTGTATGTCTCAGACCATGGTGAAGAACTCGACAACTTGAAGCGCTTGGGTCATAATGAGGATTTTGCAACAAAGAGCATGTACGATATTCCTTTATTTCTTTGGAGGTCTTCTGAACATAAAAAAACTAATCCATTGTTTTTTGATGCCGATCGCCCCTATATGACAGATGATTTATTTCATAGTTTAGCGGAGTTGTTAAAAATTAATGCAAGTCAGGTAGACTCCTCAAGAAGTATTTTCAGTAAATATTTTCAAATGCGTAAACGCGTCATTTTAAAAACGCAAGATTACGATGTGAAATTTAAAAAGCAAAGTTCAGAGATCAGTTTAAAGGATGAAACGCCCTAAAAAAAAAATAGCCATCGTAGTTTCCTCTTTAGGTCGGGGTGGTGCACAGAAAGCTTCTGCAAATCTTTCTATTTTAATGAATCAATTGAATTGCGATGTGCATATCATTTCTTTGTTAAATAAAATTGATTTTAAATATGCTGGTAAGCTGCTCAATTTGGGTAAGCTTAAAGACATAGATAATTCAATTTTTGGGAGGTTTAAACGTTTTTTAATTTTTTACAACTATCTCAAAAAAGAAAAATTCGATTTTATTATTGACAGCCGGTCTCGTCCATTATTTTCAAAGGAATATTTAATTAAAATCCTATTGTATTACAATCAAAAAGTCATTTATATTGTTCATAGCTATTTTTTAAAAAATTACATACCTACAAATAAATATTTTGCTAGTTTGCTATATGCAAAGGCTTATAGGATAGTTACTGTTTCCGAAGAGATCAAAAATTTGATAAACTCTAAATATAAATTTGAGCGTTTACAAACAATTCATAATTGCGTAGTTGACTCGACTACAATTATGCCTTCAAAACAACTACAGAAATTGCCGAGAAAATTTATATTATTCTTTGGGCGAATAAATGATAAGGTCAAAAATATTTCACTTTTGATAGAATCTTATGCCCTTTCTAAATTAGTTAATAAAGATATCCACCTTGTTGTTTTAGGGGATGGTCCTGATACTAATAAATTGAAACAAAAAGCACAGTTACTAAATATTGAAACTAAGGTTGTGTTTTCTCCATTTCAGGCCGATCCAACTCCAATTATTAAAAATGCATTATATTCTGTATTGACAAGTCGTTATGAGGGGTTTGGAATGGTTTTGATTGAAAGTTTAGTACTAGGGGTGCCTGTTGTGTCTGTAGATTGTAAGTCTGGTCCACGAGAAATTATCATGTCTGAATTCAATGGTCTTCTGGTTGAGAATCATAATCCAATAGCTTTAGCAAATGCTTTTGATCGAATGGTGGAAGATGAAAAACTATATTTAAATTGTTGTAAAAATGCTTCAATGAGTGTTGAAAGGTTTTCTGTTTCAAATATATCTGAAGCATGGAAAGCTATTTTGATTGGCGAATAAAAGTTAATTCTTAAAGGCCGTTAAATAAATATTTTGTTGGATCAGCTGTCTTTGAATTTTTTTAAGTCCAATTAAAACAACCTTAGGACACTCTAATACTAGCCTTTGCTTTAAGTTTAAGTTCTTTTTTAAAATAGATTTTTTTTAGAAGTTTGTAATTTTTAAAATCTCCATTTATCTTTCGATCGACCGCAATTGAAAATCGATTCAAGTCTAAATATTTTTTCAAAGCAGAATGCTTACTTTCAGAATCATAAAATTTTTCAAAAATTTTCAATCTATCAATTTTGTGTTCCGAAATAGACAAATGATTTTCATCAAAACATAAGACTTTACAAGCTGTTTTATTTGAACAAAATGCAACTTTATAATCCAAAGCGATTCTAATCCACATTTCTGTATCTTGACCAGACTTTAAGCCCTCGTTAAAGTATCCAATATTTTTGAATATTTCTTTTGGAATCATCACGGCAGAGGTCCATGCTAAACAATCAACGGTTGAGGCCTGAAAAGAAATCGGGAACAATTCCATTATAATTTTCATGCTTAAAAAAATGAGCATTTATAGGATTGGCATTGTCAAATTTCTTTGTGTATCCCATTGCATAAAGACCGCAATTGGGGTGTGCGTTTCTCAAATTGTAAAGTTCTTCAAGGTGGCTACTTTTCCATAAATCATCAGCGTCCAACAAAGCAATCAAATTTGCATTTGCTTTTTGAATTCCGAAATTTCTCGCCTTGGATACTCCGCCATTTGGAATCGTATATATCTTTATTCGTCGGTCTTTAAAAACTTTTACAAGTTCCAGACTTCCATCGGTAGAACCATCGTTCACAATAATTAATTCGAAATCTAAAAATGTTTGATTCAAAGCACTTTGAATGGTTTTTTCAATGAACTTTTCTTTGTTATACAGTGGTATGATGATTGAAAAAAATGGCATTTAATCAATTGATATAGCACAAAGGTAGCGCAATCGAAATAAATCAAATAGAAATAGATTTGGGTTTTTGGCTTTAAGATTGTCCTCTAAATTATCTTTAATAAAAGCCGTGATTTTTAAAAAAATTAATGTTAAATGAAAGAATTCAAGGAATTTATAAGCCTTCAGAACAGAAATACTGTGTTTGCCTATTTTATTATTTCTATAATTTTCATGTAGATTTATCAAGGCATTTTTGGTTTTATTAATGAACACTTCATTGTCTTCTGCTTCATTAACGACGACAGGATTATCAATGTGAATTACAGCTGTTGATTGACTTTTTAAAATGGCTCCAAATATATAATCATTTCCATATGAGTTGTTCTTTATTTGGTTTAATGCACTAAACAGTACGTCTTTGGGTGCCATGAAATTTGAGGAACAAATAAATTTGTAAGGGTTTTTAGTTCTTTCAACTGCTTTTTTCTCCTCTCTACTTTTCGCAAATTTGAGTCTCAAAGCACCTGCCTTGGTATTACTTGATTCGTTAAAATGACGGCCGCCAAACACAAAAGAATTTTCACCAATGTAGGCAATATAATTTTTTAAGAAGTTTTTATTTTGGGGAGTAGTATCTACGTCAATGTAAATCAAGCAGTCATATTGAGATACTTCGGCAAGTAACAGTCTGTTTTTAATTCTTCCCAAATTTTTTTTGGATTCAATAAATTTTGCATTAGGAATAGAATTTATTTTTTGGTTCAACTCATTTTTAAGAGAAAATGAACCATCATCAATACAAATAATTTCAAATTTTAGTTCTAAAATCAACGCTTGCTTATCGATCTCACAGACCAGTGGATAAGCGTTGTAATCAAAACATGGAATTAAAATAGAAAGCATTAACTATCTTTTCGTTGTACAACTTCAAACACTTTTTTATCCTCACATCTAAGGGTTTTGCTAGGGTATTTTAAAATCAAAGCATAGTCGTGTGTGGCCATAAAAATGGTATTGCCTTTCTTGTTTAAATCCTGTAAAACCTCCATAACTTCCATGCTTGTCTGCGGGTCAAGATTACCGGTTGGTTCATCTGCTAGTATGAGTTCTGGGTCGTTTAACAAAGCTCTGGCAATGGCAATGCGTTGTTGCTCGCCACCAGAAAGTTCAAACGGAAATTTATCTTTCTTACTTTCCATATTAACTTTTGCTAAAACATCTTCAATTTTTTGATTCATTTTCTCTCGTTCTTTCCAACCTGTTGCTTGTAATACAAATTTCAGATTACTATAAACTGTACATTCGTTCAAAAGTTTAAAATCTTGAAAAACAATACCAAGTTTACGCCTTAGAAAAGGTATTTTTTTGTCTTTTAAAGCCTCTAAGTTAAAGCCTACAATCTCTCCTTTTCCGTGGTTTAATTTTAGGTCTCCATAGAGTGTTTTTAACAGACTGCTTTTTCCGGATCCTGTTTTGCCAATTAAATATACAAAATCTCCCTTTTTAACATCGATATTTACTTCGCTTAGGATTAGATTTTTGTCTTGGTAAATGGAAGTGTTTTCTAACTTTAAAACAGAATCAGACATGAATTTTATGTTATTTATTCCATAAAAGTATTACTATTAAAATCAATAATCAAATTTCATTCAAACATTAAATTTCAATCTAAAGATTGCTTTTCTTTAAGATCTAAGGAATTTTAAAATTTATTAAAAAAACTACGGATAGATAAGGTAATTTGACCTTAATTTTTTGAACTGTTCTAAATCTTTCTGCCAAGATTTTTTAATTTTTAGAGCACTCCACCCTTTTTCTATTTGTTGCTGAAGGATTGTTTGTCCCGCTAGTTTTGTGAAGAAGGAGTTGAAAAACGAAGATTTATCATTTGTGTTTTCATAAGCTTCTATCAACCAATTAAGATTAATTTCATTTAGAAAATTAACACTTTTTAAATCTTTACCATAACATGTTTTTGCCTTGTGTTTTGGGTTCTTTGCGCCAAAATTTGCTTTGGGTATAAATTGAAAAGAGTAGCTTTCGTCACTCAAAAAGGGACTCCCAAAAATTTGAAACTGATTTTCTGTTCCTCGCCCAACACTCACTTGCGTTCCCTCAAATAGACATAGACTTGGATAAAAATTGATTGCCTTTTGATTAGGAAGGTTGGGAGAAGGGGGGATCGGCAGAATATAATCGTCCTTTCGATTGTAGTTGGCGATTGGAATAACGGTTAAATCACAGTTCAAATCTTCTTTAAGCCAGTGCTCCCCATTGATCATTTTTGCAAATTCCCCAAGGGTCATCCCATGTGTGATTGGTACAGCGTGCATGCCAACAAAGCTTTTGTATTTTAAATCCAAAACAGGCCCGTCTACATAATGACCATTGGGATTTGGTCGGTCCAATACAATGAGTGGAATATTTAGAGCTGCACAGCCCTCCATCACGTAATGCAAGGTGGACAAAAAGGTGTAAAAACGGGTTCCAACATCTTGAATATCAAAAATAACAACATCTAAATCTTCTAAATCTTTAGGATTTGGTTTTCGATTTTCACCATAAAGCGATACAATCGGG
>JBJKXC010000021.1:0-29803 GCA_045561735.1 Flavobacteriaceae bacterium
TTACTAATATTTATCATTTTTAAAATGATCAATATATCGTATTTTTGTTCAATAATTTTAAGAAGATTTATCAAAGTCTAAAATTTGTATTTAAATAAGTCCCAAGCGTCAACATGACACAGAAAAAAAATCATTCACTTCGGTCAATATTTTTTGGATTTCTTTTATCCTTATTTACCATTACATTTCTTTATGCTCAAGAAGGTGACCCTGTAAAAGGTAAAGCACTCTTTAATGCTAACTGTGCCGCCTGTCATCAGCTTGATAAAAAAATGACTGGTCCTGCATTGCGCTACGTCGAAACTCGTTTGAGCGAAGATGAAGGTTTAGATCGTGAATGGCTTAATGCTTGGATTCGTAATAGTGCTTCTCTCATTAAATCCGGTGATGCATACGCCAACAAAATATACAACGAATACAATCGTGCCGCCATGACGGCATATCCTCAGTTTTCTGACGACGATATTTCAAATATATTGGCTTACACGGCCCAAGACAAAGCAGCTCCTCCTGCAGCTGCAGTTGCTGTAGCTTCATCCCAGGCCCCTACTGGAGACAGTGATTTTTCAAAAATGATTGTACTCAGTGCTTTGGCCATTCTCTTTGGTTTGCTCGCTCTAGGCTTATTCTTGGTCAACAAGACCTTAAGACGTTTTGCAGTTGCCAATGAAGTTGAAATTAAGGAAGCGATCAAGCGCCCCTCTTTGTGGAAAGCATTTGTAAAAAATCAATTCTTAATGCTTGTTACAGCAATTTTCTTTTTACTTTCAAGTGCTTATTTTGTTTACGGATATTTATCTCAAGTAGGTGTAGATCAGGGCTATGAGCCTATTCAGCCAATACACTATTCACACAGAATTCACTCAGGCGATAATGGTATTGATTGTAAGTATTGCCATTCTTCAGCAAGAGTTAGTAAGCATTCAGGCATACCATCTTTAAATGTTTGTATGAATTGTCACAAATCAATTTATGAGGTGGCGCCGTCCACTGCTACGGAAGAATACAGCAAGGAGTTTTACGATGCAGAGATTCAAAAACTTTACAATGCAGTTGGCTGGGATGATGCCGAGCAAAAGTATACTGGAAAAACTAAGCCGGTCAAATGGATTCGAATTCACAACCTGCCTGATTTTGCTTATTTCAACCACTCGCAACACGTTACAGTTGCAGGGGTTGAATGTCAAACTTGTCATGGGCCAGTAGAAGAAATGGAAATTATGTACCAGCATTCTCCATTAACTATGGGCTGGTGTATTAATTGTCACAGAGAGACCAATGTCAAGGTGAAGGACAACGGTTATTACGAAAAAATTCATGAAGCACTTTCAAAAAAGTATGGTGTTGATAAGCTAACAGCTGCTCAAATGGGTGGTTTAGAATGCGGTAAATGTCACTATTAAAAAAAGGAAATTAGATATGTCGTCAAATAAGAAATACTGGAAGAATGTTGAGGAGATAAGTCCTGTCCAATCTGCGGCTTTGACGTCTTTAAAGCACAGAGAATTCGTTCAAGAAATTCCAGTAGATGAATTTTTAGGGGACAAGGATGCTTTAGAATCTTCTGCAACTACACGTCGTGATTTTCTTAAATATGTTGGGTTTAGTACAGCCGCTGCTTCTTTAGCAGCTTGCGAGGGACCAGTTATAAAGTCCATTCCTTACGTTGTTCAGCCCGAACAAATCATCCCTGGAGTTGCCAATTACTACGCCACGGCCATTGGAAATGGGTATGATTTTTCCAGTCTTTTGATTAAAACTAGAGAGGGCCGTCCTATAAAAATTGAGTGCAATACTTTGGCTGGTGAAAATGGAAATACCAATGCCAGAGTGCAAGCTTCCGTTTTGGACCTTTATGACAACCAACGCCTATCCGGACCGCTTAAAGACGGAGAAAATATTTCATGGAAAGACTTCTATAAAGAAGTCGGTGAAAAGTTAGAAATGGTTCAATCTCAGGATAAAGCGATTGTTTTATTGACCCAAACATATGCCAGCCCTAGCAGCTCAAAATTAATTTCTGAGTTTACAGCTAAATACAGAAATGTTTCTCATGTTGTATATGATGCCATTTCTGAATCTTTTGCGGCCGATGCTTATGAGGCAAAGTATGGTAGAAGAGGACTTGCAAATTACGACTTCTCAAAGGCCAAAACTATTGTATCTATTGGTGCAGATTTTCTTGGCGATTGGCAAGGAGGTGGCTTTGATTCTGCTTACGCTAAAGGGCGTGTTCCAAAAAACGGAACTATGTCTCGACACATTCAGTTTGAATCCAATATGTCACTTTCAGGAGCCAATGCCGACAAGCGAGTGCCTTTAAAACCCTCTCAGCAAAAATTAGCTTTGGTAAGACTTTATGGGAAATTAACGGGTTCTTCTGTAAGCGTAACTTTACCTCCCAAAATTCAAGCTGCCGTTGATTCAGCGGCCAAGGAAATTTCCAAAGCAGGGGCCAATGCTGTTGTGTTGACTGGTATTCAAGACGAAAAAGCACAAGGCCTGGTCTTGGTTATCAACGAATTTATAAAGAGTAAGGCTTTCGATCCGAAAACAATTATTTTAACACGACAAGGCAATGACAAAGCTGTTTCAGCGCTTGTAAAAGAGATGAATGCTGGTAATGTTGGAGCCGTGATTATGGCAGGAGTTAACCCAGTGTATACTCTCCCAAATGCTTCTACATTTCTGGAAGGACTTAAAAAAACTGCAGTGTCTGTAACATTTACAATGAAAAATGATGAAACTGCTACCGAAACTCAATATGTAGGGGCTGCTCCGCATTACCTTGAATCTTGGGGAGACTTGGAAACCAAGTCTGGTTTCTATGCACTAATGCAGCCTACCATTCGCCCGCTTTTTGACACCCAACAATTTCAAGAAGCTTTGTTAGTATTCAACGGCTCTGCGTTAAATTATCACGATTATATAAAGTCATATTGGACTGAAACTATTCTAAAAGAAGGTGTTTGGAACCAAGCCCTTCACGACGGTGTTTACACAGGCACTGCTTTAGCCACCTTAGATACTGCAACCTCAAAAATTTCTAAGACTACTTTTAGTCCGGCCGCTGCTATTTCGACCTTGTCTTCTGTAAAATCTTCTGATTTTGAACTCACTTTGTATCCAAAAACAGGAATGGGCGACGGTCAACAAGCCAATAATCCTTGGTTACAAGAATTTCCAGATCCATTGACACGTACGACATGGGATAATTATTTAACAGTATCGGAATATGACGCTAAAAATTTAGGACTTTACTTAGATCCAAGCAACTTCTTCAATCAAAGCAGTCACGATGCAACAGGGGGCCTTAATGGTACTTATGCAAATATCACGGTCGACGGTGTCACGGTCAAAGCACCCGTTATTATTCAGCCTGGTCAGGCTCGGGGATCCGTAGGTCTGTCTTTCGGTTATGGAAGAACAAATGGGCTCAAAGCAGAAATGCAAACAGGGGTCAATGCCTATCCACTATATAAAGATTTTAATGCCACCCAGGCCGTATCCATTGTTGCTGCTGGAGGGAAACACGAATTTGCCTCTGTTCAATTACACAACACCCTTATGGGCCGGGGAGACATTATAAAGGAAACTACTTTAGAGGTTTTCAATACTAGAGATTCTGAACATTGGAATCCAACTCCGGTTGTTTCCCTAAATCACCAGGAAACGCCTGTTAGTTCACCAGATGTTGATTTATGGGATGAGTTTGACCGCTCTATTGGACATCACTTTAACCTGTCCATTGACTTGAACTCCTGTACTGGTTGTGGCGCTTGTGTCATTGCTTGTCATGCTGAAAACAATGTTCCAGTTGTTGGAAAAGAAGAAATTAGAAGAAGTCGTGACATGCATTGGCTTCGTATTGACCGTTATTACTCCTCAGATGAAACCTTTGCAGGAGACAACAACACAAAAAATGACATTAATGGCTTGGGCAGTTCCTTGAGCACCTTTGGTGAAATGGAGTTTCCATCCGAAAACCCTCAAGTGGCATTCCAACCGATTATGTGTCAGCATTGTAATCATGCGCCTTGCGAAACTGTTTGTCCAGTGGCGGCGAGTTCTCACGGCAGACAAGGGCAAAATCACATGGCCTATAACCGCTGTGTTGGAACCCGTTATTGTGCTAATAACTGTCCTTACAAAGTACGTCGATTCAATTGGTTCCTTTATAACGGAAACGATGAGTTTGACTACTACATGAACAACGATCTTGGTCGTATGGTCATCAACCCTGATGTAACTGTAAGGTCTCGTGGTGTCATGGAAAAATGTTCTTTTTGTATTCAAACCACTCAAGCGGTCATACTAAAAGCTAAGCGTGAAGGCAGACCTGTTGCTGCTGGAGAATTTAACGACGCTTGTGCTTGTTCTGCGGCTTGTAGCAGTGGTGCGATGCGATTTGGAGATATTAATGAAAAAGATAGTCCAATTTCTAAACTCGTGGAAGACGATAGAGCCTACTACCTTTTAGAGCATGTTGGCACAAAACCAAATGTGGTTTATCAAGTTAAAGTAAGAAATAATAACGAAGTATAACTAATTAAAAATTATGGGCTCTCATTACGAAGCACCGATCAGAAGACCACTCGTAACAGGTGAAAAATCCTATCACGACGTGACTTTGGATGTGGTCGCGCCTGTTGAAGGCAAGGCTAACAAGCTTTGGTGGATTGTTTTTTCAATTGCCCTGACCGCTTTTGCCTGGGGTCTTGGTTGCATGGTTTACACCATTTCAACAGGGATTGGTACTTGGGGTCTCAATAAAACTGTTGGTTGGGCCTGGGACATTACAAACTTTGTCTGGTGGGTCGGAATTGGTCATGCAGGGACATTGATCTCAGCGGTACTTTTACTGTTCAGGCAGAAATGGCGTATGGCGATCAACAGATCAGCAGAGGCCATGACTATTTTTTCTGTCATACAGGCTGGTTTGTTTCCACTCATTCACATGGGCCGCCCTTGGTTAGCGTATTGGGTACTACCAATCCCAAATCAATTTGGGTCTCTTTGGGTTAACTTTAATTCTCCATTATTATGGGACGTGTTTGCAATTTCCACTTATCTATCCGTGTCTTTGGTATTTTGGTGGACGGGACTTCTTCCTGATTTTGCAATGATTCGCGATAGAGCTGTGCGCCCATTCCAAAAGAAAATTTATTCGCTTTTAAGCTTTGGATGGTCCGGAAGGGCTAAAGATTGGCAACGCTTTGAAGAAGTTTCTCTTGTATTGGCAGGTTTGGCAACCCCTTTGGTATTGTCTGTACACACTATTGTATCTTTTGACTTTGCAACTTCAGTCATACCGGGGTGGCACACCACTATTTTCCCGCCTTATTTTGTAGCAGGGGCTATCTTTTCAGGTTTCGCTATGGTAAATACCTTGCTTATCATCATGCGTAAAGTTTGTAATTTGGAGGATTACATTACGGTGCAGCACATTGAATTGATGAACATCGTGATCATGATTACGGGTTCTATTGTGGGTGTTGCTTATATCACAGAGCTTTTCATTGCCTGGTACTCTGGCGTTGAATACGAACAATATGCATTCTTAAATAGAGCAACTGGCCCCTATGCTTGGGCCTATTGGTCAATGATGACTTGCAATGTGTTCTCGCCTCAGTTTATGTGGTTTAAAAAATTAAGAACAAGCATCATGTTTTCCTTCTTCATTTCAATTGTTGTGAATATTGGGATGTGGTTTGAGCGGTTTGTGATTATAGTTACCTCGCTTCACAGAGACTACTTGCCATCCTCTTGGACGATGTTTTCACCGACATTTGTAGACATTGGTATTTTCATTGGGACGATTGGATTTTTCTTTGTGTTATTTTTGCTATACTCAAGAACTTTTCCAGTCATTGCTCAGGCGGAGGTCAAGACAATTTTAAAATCGTCCGGAGAGCGCTATAAAAACATTAGAGAAGCTGGAGAAAGTTTGTCAGGTACGGGGAGTGATGAACGCACCTCTATAAAGTCAAAAGCTATTGGAAAAGTTAAAAAGAAAAACGAATAAGTATGGGAACAACGAAAGTTATTCATGCCTTATATACTGATGATGACGTACTCATGTCTGCTGTAAAAGCGGTCAAGGCGGAAAAGCATTATATCGAGGAGATTTACACACCGTTTCCAGTCCATGGTTTAGACAAAGCTATGGGACTTGAGCCCACTCGTATTGCCATTGCAGCCTTCTTATATGGTTGTGTAGGATTGATCGTTGCTACGGCCATGATGAATTTTATCATGATTGAAGACTGGCCACAAAATATTGGTGGAAAACCAAGCTTTAGTTACATAGAAAATATGCCAGCATTTGTACCCATTATGTTTGAGCTGACTGTTTTTTTCTCCGCCCACCTAATGGTCATTACATTTTATTTGAGAAGTAGAATGTGGCCTTTTAAAAATGCTGAAAATCCAGATCCTAGAACAACGGATGACCATTTTTTAATGGAAATTCCCATTCAAGATAACGAAAAACAACTCAAAGCTCTGCTTGCCAAAACAGGTGCAGTTGAGTTACATGTTGTAGAAAAAGATGCCCATTAGAGCCATGAGAAATATAATAAATAGATTCGTTTTAGTTTTGGTTGTTGCAAGCCTTTGGTCTTGTCAAGACAAGAGACGTCCTAATTATCAGTTTTTCCCAAACATGTATGCTCCAGTTGGCTATGAAGCCTATGGCGAATACGACGTTTTCCCTAACAGCCAAGAGGCACTTCTACCTCCAGAAAACACCATTGCACGCGGCCATTCGCTCTACGCTTTTGAAGACACGAATGAAGGTTATGATGCTGCGCTAAAAACTTTAAAATCGCCTTTAAGTGCCCTCGAAGTTAATTCTAAAAAAGGTAAAGAATTGTATGAAATTTATTGTGCCATATGTCATGGTAACAAAGGAGCGGGTATGGGAAAACTCGTCAAGCGAGAAAAAATATTAGGGGTTCCTAGTTATGCAGACCGTGCCATCACAACGGGAAGTATTTACCACGTTATTTATTACGGTAAGAACTCAATGGGTTCTTATGCCAATTTTTTAAATGAAGAGGAACGCTGGCAAGTTACGGCTTATGTAGAAGCTCTTCGAGTAGAACTATTAAAATAAGAAAAGTAAAACGTAAATAAAAGATGTACAAGCTTTCGAAAAGATTAATAATAACAGCGATTACCCTCATTCTTCTGGGGGCTATTGGTTGGGTCTCTAGCTATACAGCTTCACACCATCTAACTTTAGAGGATGTTAAAGTTATGCTTGCTGATGAACACGCACACCATGGAGTTGCAGCTCACCACAGTGAAGATTCACACAACAAAGTAGATCATGCATCGCATGATACTGCACATGATGACGGCAAGGCACATGCAGCGATGATACATTCTGAGCACAAAGCGGATCACCCTGAAGAGGCTGGCCATCATCATGAGGATTACCATAATACATCAACTCATGATGGTGAAAACCACCCTAAAGAAGCAGACCATCATGATGATGAGCATGCAGAACACGTTTTACACCAAATGCATAACCGTCCTTATGCGGCACTCTACGTAGCAGCTTTCTTTTTTATGATGATTTCATTGGGTGTCTTAGCATTTTACGGCATACAATATGCAGCTCAGGCTGGATGGTCTCCTGTATTGTTTAGGGTCATGGAAGCCATTACTTATTACCTTTTGCCAGGGGCCCTTATTGTTCTTGCAATCGGACTTTGGGCGGACGATCATATTTTTATTTGGATGGACCCAGAAGTCGTTGCACACGACAAACTCATTCAAGGTAAGTCTGGATGGCTAAATAAAACATGGTTTGCAGTTCGAGGCCTTATTTTCATTGCAGGCTGGAGTTTATACCGTTATTTCTCAAGAAAATTTTCTTTGGCACAAGACCTAGCAGACTTAAACGACAACAGTAATTTCAAGAAAAATTTCCAAATATCTGCTGCCTTCCTTGTTTTTTACATATACACCGAGTCCATGATGTCTTGGGACTGGATTATGAGTGTTGATCCGCATTGGTTCAGCACGCTTTTTGGATGGTATGTATTTGCCAGTATGTTTGTCAGTGGAATCACAGTCATTGCATTGATCACAATTTATCTTAAGGCCAAGGGACTTATGGAATTTGTCAATGATAGCCATTTACATGATTTAGCAAAGTTTATGTTTGGGATTAGTGTATTCTGGACCTACTTATGGTTTTCTCAATTCATGCTTATATGGTATGCCAATATCCCAGAAGAGGTCACCTATTTCATCACGCGAATCGAAGATTATAATCTACCATTTTTTGGTATGCTAATCCTCAATTTTATATTCCCATTTTTGGTATTAATGAACAGCGATTACAAACGTGTACCATGGTTTATTGTCATGGCAGGAATTGTGATATTATTTGGACATTATATCGATGTATTCAATATGATCATGCCAGCTACAGTAGGAGATCGTTGGTTTATTGGCCTCCCCGAGTTTAGCGCCGTTGCGTTGTTTTTAGGATTTTTTCTGTTGGCGGTATTTTACGCGCTCTCAAAGGCGCCGTTACTGCCAAAAGGAAATCCATTTATTAAGGAAAGTGAACAGTTTCATTATTAACTAAATTCAAAAAAGAAAGTAAAGAAGAATGACTGCTTTATTAACGATATTAATTTTATTAGCAATCACCATTGCAATTTGGCAAATGGTCAAGATATTTGATTTGACCCAAACCAATCGCGATACCTCACAAGTTGCCAATGATAAAGACAATTCCATTAACGGATATTTAATGCTTGGATTTTTAGGTTTTATATATTTCATCACAATTATTTCCTTTGCATTGTGGGGCGACTTGCCTCTTGTTTCTAATTCAGCATCCGAACATGGTCCTGAGATTGATCGCTTGATGATAATTTCTATGGCAGTTATTTTCGTTGTACAAACCATCACCCAATTTTTACTGCATTATTTTGCTTATAAATACAAAGGTGAAAAAGGGAAGAAAGCGCTCTTTTATGCAGACAATGATAAATTAGAATTTATTTGGACGATCATTCCAGTAATTGTTTTGGCTGGACTTATCATGTACGGCTTGTTTACTTGGAATGACATAATGATCATTGATGAAGAAGAAGATCCGTTGGTTATTGAACTGTACGCACAGCAATTTAACTGGAAAGCACGTTATGCGGGTCAGGACAATGTCCTTGGTGAAGCCAATGTCCGGTTGATTAATTTGGATAATGCCAATATTTTAGGCCTGGATGAATCTGATCCAAACGCACAAGACGATATTATTACAACAGAGCTTCGCCTTCCTGTCGGAAGGCCCATCCTATTTAAAATGCGGTCGCAAGATGTACTGCATTCCGCCTATATGCCACATTTTAGAGCCCAGATGAATTGTGTTCCTGGTATGATCACGCAATTTGCTTTTACACCCACAATCACAACACAAGAGATGCGCCTTAACCCCGAAATCTATGACAAGGTAAGTAACATCAATAAAATTCGAAATGAGAAAAGTAAAAAGCTACAAGCCAAAGGAGAGGAACCTTTAGACCGGTACGAATTTGATTATCTACTACTCTGCAATAAAATATGTGGGAAGTCACATTACAATATGCAGATGAAAATTATTGTTGAAACAGAAGATAACTATAATGAGTGGTTAAAAGAACAGCGGTTATTTAAAAATTCATTGGTTCAAAACTAATTGCTAATTTTGTAATAGATAAAGACTATGTCAGCACACGCAGAAATTCACACACACGAAGACGATCACGGACATCATCACAAGGAGACTTTTGTCACAAAATATATCTTTAGTCAAGATCATAAGATGATCGCAAAGCAATATTTGATTACCGGCCTTATCATGGGGATTATCGGGATTTTAATGTCCTTACTCATGCGCATGCAAATTGCATGGCCTGAAGAGCCCAATGTCATTTTTAAAGCATTACTTGGGAAATGGGCCGAAGAAGGGGTAATGGACGCTGATATCTATTTAGCGCTGGTTACTATCCATGGTACTATTATGGTATTTTTTGTTTTAACGGCAGGGTTGAGTGGAACTTTCAGTAATCTTTTGATTCCCTTACAAATTGGCGCAAGAGATATGGCCTCAGGATTTTTGAATATGGTTTCCTACTGGCTCTTCTTTTTATCGAGTGTCCTTATGGTATGTTCTTTCTTTGTTGAGGCAGGACCTGCCGCCGCAGGGTGGACTATTTATCCGCCCTTGAGTGCCTTGCCTATGGCTCAAGGTGGTTCTGGCGCAGGAATGACGCTCTGGCTCGTCTCTATGGCTATTTTTATCGCTTCGTCGTTGCTAGGCTCTTTAAATTATATTGTTACTGTAATTAACTTAAGAACCAAAGGAATGTCTATGACAAGGTTGCCATTAACAATTTGGGCCTTTTTCATTACTGCAGTGATTGGGGTTATTTCATTTCCAGTTTTGTTATCTGCGGCATTGCTTCTAATCATGGACAGAAGCTTTGGAACCTCATTTTTTCTATCGGATATTTTTATTCAGGGAGAAGTCCTACATTATCAAGGCGGGTCTCCGGTTTTATTTGAGCACTTATTTTGGTTTTTAGGTCACCCTGAAGTCTATATTGTGTTGTTGCCAGCCTTGGGGATTACCTCTGAAGTAATTGCAACCAATTCACGCAAGCCTATTTTTGGTTATCGTGCCATGGTAGCTTCTATCATTGCCATTGCTTTTCTATCAACGATTGTTTGGGGGCACCATATGTTTATATCCGGAATGAATCCATTTTTAGGATCTGTCTTTACATTTACCACCCTTCTCATTGCGATTCCATCAGCAGTTAAAGCCTTTAACTACATCACAACCTTATGGAAAGGAAACCTTCAAATGAACCCTGCTATGTTGTTTTCTATTGGATTGGTTTCTACTTTTATTACTGGAGGACTGACCGGGATTATACTTGGGGACAGTGCTTTAGACATCAACGTACACGATACTTATTTTGTTGTAGCCCACTTCCACTTAGTGATGGGTATTTCAGCACTTTATGGACTCTTTGCAGGTGTTTACCATTGGTTCCCAAAAATGTTTGGTAGGATGTTAAATAAAAATTTAGGATACGTCCATTTTTGGGTGACAGCAGTTTGTGCTTATGGCGTATTTTTCCCTATGCATTTTATCGGTATGGCAGGACTCCCAAGACGTTATTACACCAACAGTAATTTCCCACTTTTTGACGACACTCAAGACGTGCAAGTTCTCATTACTGTTTTTGCCTTAGTAGGAGGTTTGGTTCAATTGGTTTTCTTATATAATTTTGTTCACAGCATGTTTTATGGTAAGAAAACCAAGCAAAATCCATGGCGTTCTAACACGCTTGAATGGACAGCTCCTATTGAGCATATGCATGGGAACTGGCCAGGAAAAATTCCTCATGTGCATCGTTGGGCATACGATTACAGTAAGCCCGGTTACGTTGATGATTTTGTACCTCAAAATATTCCTCTTGAAAAAGGAGAGAAAGAACTACAACACTAACTGTTCGTTATTTCCTCATATCTTTAAAAAGTCTTACACATTACCGTAAGGCTTTTTCTTTATATTTGTTATTATGAATCAACATCTTGACCCAACAGACGAAAATTTATCTTCAGAAGAGCAAGACTTAGAAAAGGCATTAAGGCCCTTGACCTTTGATGATTTTTCTGGGCAAGCACAGGTTCTTGAAAATTTACAAGTATTTGTAAAAGCGGCTGTAGAACGTGAAGAAGCCCTAGATCACACCCTTTTTCATGGACCTCCAGGTCTTGGTAAGACAACCTTGGCCTATATTTTAGCAAATGAACTCAACGTTGGCATTAAAGTGACCTCTGGTCCTGTTCTTGACAAACCTGGTGACCTTGCCGGCTTGTTAACCAATTTAGAAGAACGAGATGTTTTATTCATTGACGAAATTCACCGCTTAAGTCCTATTGTTGAAGAGTATTTATATTCAGCCATGGAAGACTATAAGATTGATATTATGATTGAATCGGGACCTAATGCTCGTACGGTCCAAATTAACCTGAATCCTTTTACCCTTGTAGGAGCGACTACGCGTTCCGGTTTGCTCACCGCACCCATGCGCGCCCGTTTTGGAATCAGCAGCCGTTTGGAGTATTACTCTACGGAACTGCTCTCAACAATTCTTCAGCGCAGCGCTCAAATTATAAAGGTCCCTATTAGCTTTGAGGCGGCTATTGAAATTGCTGGTCGCAGTCGAGGAACCCCAAGAATTGCAAATGCGTTATTGAGGCGTGTCAGAGATTTTGCTCAAATTAAAGGCAATGGAAATGTTGATATTGAAATTGCCAAATTTGCATTGAAAGCTTTAAATGTAGACGCACACGGACTGGATGAAATGGACAATAAAATATTGACCACAATTATCGATAAATTTAAAGGCGGCCCTGTAGGGATTACTACCATTGCCACTGCGGTGAGTGAAAGCCCAGAAACGATAGAAGAAGTTTATGAACCCTTTCTTATCCAAGAAGGATTTATCATGCGCACGCCTAGAGGCCGTGAAGTAACAGCATTAGCCTACAAACACCTTGGTCGCCAAAAAGGAGACTATCAAACAGGATTGTTTTAGAAATGTCAAAAAAGGCGGTGTATGCACAAAGCATTAAAACCGAAGCCAAGCGCCTTGGGTTCTTATCTTGTGGCATTAGTAAAGCTGAATTTTTGGAAGAAGAGGCCCCACGTTTGGAGTCTTGGCTCCATCAAAATAAGCATGGCAAAATGC
Source organism: Flavobacteriaceae bacterium (assembly GCA_045561735.1). GTDB lineage: Bacteria > Bacteroidota > Bacteroidia > Flavobacteriales > Flavobacteriaceae > UBA3537. The sequence continues at coordinate 12,774 of JBJKXC010000021.1, forward strand.
ACTATATGGAGAACCATTTTGATAAGCGCTTGGATCCAAGCCTGTTGGTTGAAGGTTCCAAAAGCGTCATTTCATTGACCTACAATTACTACATCGATAAACTTCAGCAAGATCCCAATGCTCCAAAAATTAGCAAATATGCATATGGGTTAGATTACCATTATGTCATCAAAGATAAATTGAATCAACTTTTAGAATTTATAAAAGAGAAAATTGGAGATGTACACGGCCGTGCTTTTGTTGATTCTGCACCCATTATGGAGAAGGCGTGGGCTAAAAAATCTGGCTTGGGGTGGATTGGTAAAAACAGTAATTTAATCACACAAAAAGTGGGATCTTTTTATTTTATTTCCGAACTCATTGTCGATTTAGACTTAGAAGTAGATCATGCTGTAACAGACCACTGTGGCAGCTGTACAGCTTGCATTGATGCCTGCCCCACAGAAGCCATTACAGAGCCTTTTCAAGTAGACGGCAGTAAATGCATTTCATATTTTACCATTGAGTTAAAAGATAATATTCCAAACGAAATGAAAGGAAAACTCGACCATTGGGCGTTTGGCTGTGATGTATGTCAAGACGTATGTCCTTGGAACCGTTTCTCAAAACAACACAGCGAGCCGCTATTTAATCCAAAGCCAGAATTGCTTTCAATGACAAAAAACGATTGGGAAGAAATCACTCAAGAAACCTTTAACAAGGTATTTAAAAAATCTGCTGTAAAGAGAACCAAATACACTGGTTTAAAGCGAAATATTAAATTTTTAAAAGAATAATCCCAATCACGCGTGTCAAATATAACCCTAACTTTGTATCTTTAATAACTAAAATTTATTATGTCAAAACGCACTAGACACGAACTTGAGGCTCTTGCTTACCATGCCAAGCCAAATCCAGGTAAAATACAAGTAGTACCCACTAAAAAATACGCTACTCAGCGAGATTTGTCTTTGGCTTATTCACCAGGCGTAGCGGCTCCTTGTCTGGAAATTCAAAAAACACCCTCAGAAGCCTATAAATATACCTCCAAAGGGAATTTGGTTGCTGTTATTTCCAATGGAACAGCGGTTTTAGGATTGGGGAATATTGGTCCTGACGCTTCAAAGCCTGTTATGGAAGGGAAAGGACTTTTATTTAAAATTTTTGCAGATATTGACGTATTTGATATTGAGGTTGACACTGAAAATGTTGATGAATTTATCGCTACGGTTAAAAATATAGCCCCCACATTTGGAGGTATTAATTTAGAAGATATCAAAGCCCCTGAAGCTTTTGAAATCGAAAAACGGCTCAAAGCAGAATTAAATATCCCAGTGATGCACGATGATCAACATGGGACTGCCATTATTTCTGCTGCTGCGCTTCTCAATGCGCTTGAATTAGCGCAAAAGAAAATTGATAATGTGCAAATTGTGGTTAGTGGGGCTGGAGCTGCTGCTATTTCTTGCACAAGGCTTTACAGGTCATTTGGTGCCAAACGCGAAAATATTGTGATGTTAGACAGTAAAGGAGTAATTCGTCAAGATCGAGAAAATTTAAGCACTCAAAAGGCTGAATTTGCCACTTCTAAAGACGTAAATTCTTTAGGAGATGCAATGTTGGGTGCTGATGTTTTTATAGGCCTTTCTATAGCAGATTTGGTTACACCAAAAATGCTAAAAACCATGGCCGATAAACCCATTGTATTTGCGATGGCCAATCCAGATCCAGAAATCAAGTACAATTTAGCTATAAAAACACGCGATGATATCATCATGGCGACAGGACGAAGCGATACACCAAACCAAGTAAACAATGTATTGGGTTTCCCTTTCATATTTAGGGGTGCTTTGGATGTGCGAGCTACAACCATTAATGAAGCCATGAAAAAGGCGGCCGTTATTGCTCTTGCAGATTTAGCTAAGGAACCTGTTCCAGAACAAGTTAATATTGCCTATGGAGAAATGCGCCTCGCTTTTGGGAGTGATTATATCATTCCTAAGCCTTTTGATCCTCGCTTGATTGCAAAAATTCCGCCGGCAGTTGCTAAGGCAGCTATGGATACCGGTGTGGCTCAGTCACCTATTTTAGATTGGGATAAATACGAAGGAAGATTGTTAGACCGCATGAATGTAGATAACAAAATTGTACGTTTGTTGTTTGATCGTGCCAAAACAAAACCTAAGCGGGTGGTGTTTGCTGAAGCTGATCAGTTGGATGTCCTAAAAGCGTCACAAATTGTATACGAAGAAGGCATTGCGCATCCAATTTTGCTGGGGAATAAAAAACAAATTGAGAATCTCAAGGAAGAACTAGAATTTAATGCTGACGTACCTATTATAGATCCTAAAGACCCTGCTAGTAAAGAACAGAATGACAAATACGGTGAAGTGTTTTGGAAACAGCAAAAACGCAGTGGTCAAACGCTCTTTTCTGCCCAAAAACTCATGCGTGAGCGTAATTACTACGCCGCCATGATGGTTAATGAAGGTGATGCCGATGCTTTGATTACAGGATACTCTAGGAGCTATCCTTCCATTGTTAAGCCAATGTTGGATTTAATAGGACTGGCACCTGGTTCTACAAGAATTGCGACAACCAATGTTATGATAACTCAGCGGGGTCCGATGTTTTTAAGTGATACGGCCATCAATATCAACCCATCGGCACATGATTTGATTAAAATCACACAAATGACTTCTGGGGTTATGAAAATGTTTGGTATTAAACCAGTTATGGCCATGCTGTCTTATTCAAACTTTGGATCTTCTAAAGATCAAACGGCCAATAAGGTTAGAGAAGCGGTTGCTTATTTACACCGCCGCCATCCCGATTTGTCCGTAGATGGGGAGCTGCAAACGGACTTTGCCCTTAACAGTGATCTCCTAAAGTCAAATTTTCCATTTTCAAGGCTTGCCAATAAAAAAGTAAATGCCTTAATTTTTCCAAACTTAGAGTCGGCTAACATCACCTACAAATTGTTGAAAGAGCTAAACAACGCTGAATCTATTGGTCCCATTATGATGGGGCTTAAAAAACCAGTTCATATCATTCAATTTGGAGCTAGCGTGGATGAAATTGTAAACATGACTGCTGTTGCTGTAATCGATGCGCAACAAAAGCAGAAGTAATAAAAAACAGGCCCTCCAATTTTCATCTTATAATGTATGATAATTTTATTACATTTGATGTTCTAATATTCAAAAGATGATTACTCAAATTAGAGGTAGATTGGTTGAAAAGTCTCCCACAGGGGTGGTCATTGACTGTAACGGAGTTGGGTATTTTATTCATATTTCTTTACATACGTTTTCTAAGTTGACAGATAATGAGTCAATTAAGCTCTTGACACATTTACAGGTCAAGGAAGATTCACATCAGCTTTATGGCTTTGCAACAGAAATGGAGCGTGAAATTTTTAGACTTTTAATATCCGTCAATGGTATTGGGACTAACACCGCAAGAACAATGTTATCTTCCTTAACACCTAAACAAGTTCGAGAAGGTATTGCGGCTGAAGATGTTGCTTTAATTCAATCGGTCAAAGGTATTGGACTCAAAACAGCACAGCGTGTTATCATTGATCTCAAGGATAAGATTTTAAAAATTTATGATATTGATGAAACTCTTTCAGTTTCAAACAATACAAATAAAGATGAGGCGTTATCTGCATTGGAAGTATTGGGTTTTACTAAAAAGCAAAGTGAACGTATCGTTGTGAAAATATTGAGCGACAGTCCAGATGCTCCTGTGGAGTTTCTCATAAAAGAGGCTTTAAAAAATCTTTAAGTATTGAAAATTATCAACTCTAAAATAGCTTTGAAACGTCCATTTTTTTTGGGAGTTTTGCTGACTTGCACATACTTTATTTGGGGACAACAGCCAACAGTGGTTAGAGACTCTACATCAACCACATTTTCGTTTAGAAACTTAGACATTTTAAATCCTAGCAGTATTGTTAGTAAATACACTTATGACCCTATAACTGACCGTTACTATTACACTTCTAAGATTGGGGAATATAACATTAATTACCCTGTTATTTTAAGCCCACAGGAATTCCAAAAACTTATACAAACTGAAAACTTAAAACTTTATTACAAAGAAAAAATTGACGCTTTTAACGGATTAAAAGACGGCGACGAATCTGCTAGGAAAAATTTAATTCCAGATTTTTATGTGAATAATAAATTCTTTAAATCAATTTTTGGAAGTAATATTATTTCTATTATACCCCAAGGCTCCGTAGAAATAGATTTAGGGGTGATGTATACCAAGCAAGAAAACCCTTCCTTTTCTCCGAGGAATCAAAGTAATTTTACTTTCGATTTTGACCAGCGAATAAGTCTAAGTCTTATTGGTAAAATTGGGACTCGACTCCAAGCAAATTTAAATTATGACACCGAATCAACCTTCGATTTTCAAAATATTTTTAAACTTGATTTTGACCCCACAGTCGATGGCGGCGAAGATAATATTCTTCAGAAATTAGAAATTGGAAACATCAGTATGCCGCTAAACAGTTCCTTGATTACTGGGGCACAATCCTTATTTGGTGTCAAGACCGAACTTAAATTTGGAAAAACCCGTATTACAGGCGTTTTTTCTGAACAGAGGTCCGAAAGCCGTAACATTGTAGCACAAGGAGGTGGCACCCTTCAAGAATTTGATTTATTTGGTTTAGATTATGATGAAAATAGACACTTTTTCTTAGGCCATTATTTCAGAGAACATTATGATTTAGCGCTTGAAAATTATCCCTTTATAAATTCTCAAGTTCAGATTACCAGAATTGAGGTCTGGATTACCAATCGTACCAACCAAACGCAAAATATTAGAAATATCATAGCTTTACAAGATCTTGGAGAATCTTCAAGAATAGGGCTGACTGCCCCGCCTGCGGGTTTTGTAAATGTTGGACCGAGTGCTTATCCCGATAATACAAACAATGCTTTTGACCCCACCAATATTGGAGGTTCAGGCTCTCAACTCACGGAGGCAATTAGAGACATTGCCACCGCGCAGTCTGGTTTTTTAGTCAACGTTGTCAATGAAGGCTTTGATTACGGTAAATTGGAAAATGCTAGGAAATTAAATCAGAATAGTGAGTATACTGTTAATACCCAATTGGGATATATTTCTCTAAATCAGAGGCTTCAAAATGATGAGGTTTTGGCAGTGGCTTATCAATTTACAGTTGGTGGTCAGGTTTACCAAGTTGGAGAGTTTGCCAATGATGGGGTCAATGCAACTGAAATAAACATCAATATTAATAATGGTAATCAAATTGTAAACAATCAAAGTTTGATATTAAAAATGTTAAAAAGCCCAGTAACAAATGTCGATCAGCCTATTTGGGATTTGATGATGAAAAATATTTATAATACAGGTGCTTATCAACTATCGCAAGAAGATTTTAAATTGAATATTTTTTACAATGAAACCTCGTCTTTAAACTATATAACCCCAGTTAGTGGGACGCCTTTTCCGACACCCCTAGGAAATGCTGACCCCATAAATGAGACCCCATTAATTCGACTATTTAATTTTGACCGTTTAAACTTTAATAACGACCCTCAAAATAAAGGCGATGGCTTTTTTGACTTCGTTCCTCAAATCACTGTGGTTCCTGAAAACGGAAAGATTATTTTTACTAAAATTGAACCCTTTGGAAGTTATTTATTTGAAACTTTACGTTTGGATCCATCTGAATCCTATGAATCTGATGAATCCATCCCTGGTAATTACAATACTAACCAATCTAAATACGTATATAGATCTTTGTACAGTAGCACCAAAACAGCAGCACTTCAAGACAGTGAAAAAAATAAATTTCGAATTCGTGGCCGTTATAAATCAACAGGGGGCTCGGGAATTCCCATTGGTGCTTACAACGTCCCCAGGGGCTCTGTAAAAGTCACTGCAGGAGGCCGTGTTTTAGTTGAAGGGGTTGACTATACGGTCAATTATCAAATAGGAACGGTTCAGATTCTAGACCCTTCCTTACAAAGCTCCAATACACCTATCCAAGTTTCTGTTGAAAATAATGCGGTTTTTGGACAGCAAACAAAGCGTTTTACAGGCTTTAATATTGAGCATCAGTTCAGTGAAAATTTTGTGTTGGGTGGAACGTTACTTAACTTAAATGAAAGACCAATCACACAAAAAGCAAATTACGGTACTGAGCCTATAAACAACACGATCTTTGGCTTGAACGGAAATTATTCCACTGAGGTGCCATTTCTTACCCGAATGGCTAATAAATTGCCCAATATAGACACGGATGTGATCTCTAATTTGTCGGTTCGCGGGGAGTTTGCATATTTAAAGCCTGGTGCTCCCAAGGGAACAGACTTTAATAGCGAAGTAACTTCTTATATTGACGACTTTGAAGGCACTCAAAATGGTATCAGTTTACTCAGTCCCCAGTCTTGGTTTTTGTCGAGTCGTCCTAAAGCCTTGGGCCGTATTTATAACCAAGGTAGTGAGGATGATAATGGATATCAAAATGGTTTTGACCGTGCTTTGTTAAATTGGTATACAGTTGATCCTATTTTTTACAGTTCTCAACGTCCTGGTGAAATTACGGACAATGATGTTTCCAATTTATATACAAGGCGAATTTTTATTGATGAACTATTCCCTGAGTTGGATTTAGTCACCGGGCAATATTCTGTCATAAATTCTTTGGACTTAGTTTATAGGCCAACAGAACGTGGCCCATACAACTACCAATCTGGTGCTGAAGACGGAGTCTTAGAAAATCCTTTAAGCAGTTGGGCAGGTATTTCGAGACAATTGACCTCCACTGACTTTGAACAGGCCAATGTGGAATATATAGAATTTTGGTTGATGGATCCTTTTCTAGACAATCCATCGAACAATGGGGGTAAACTTGTGTTAAACCTTGGGAATATTTCTGAAGATGTCATTAAGGACGGCACAAAACAGTATGAAAATGGCCTTCCTGTTGATGGTGATATCAGTTTATTACCACAGACTTCCTGGGGCACTGTTAACCCTCAAAATCAATCTTTAATTTACGCATTTTCTTCTCAAGGTCAAGAACGCAACAATCAAGACGTTGGCTTGGACGGTTATGATGATAGTGAAGAAGCCAGTTTGGATTCAAGATTCTCTGCTTTTTCAAATTTATCCGATCCAGCCAATGACAATTATGAATATTTTTTAAATACAACTGGGGATATTTTTGAGCGTTATAAATATTATAACGGCCTGGAAGGGAATTCTCCAGATATCTTTACGGAAACCAACCGTGGCTCAACAAACCAGCCTGATGTTGAAGACATCAACAGAGACAATACCATGAATACCATTGATAGCTATTACGAATATGAAATTGATATAAATACAGCCGCACTTAATAATGCCAACAATCCTCTAATCGTAGATCGAAAAACGGTTACGAACATCACCTTGCCTAATGGATCTTCATCAGGAAATATCAATTGGTATCAGTTTAGGATTCCTCTTACAGCTCATACCAACGCCATTGGTGGGATTTCTGATTTTAGATCTATTCGATTTACAAGGCTATATTTAAAGGATTTTACAGAAATGACTGTTTTTAGATTTGGTACTTTTGATCTGGTCAGAAGTGATTGGAGGCGTTTTCAGCAGTCTTTGGATGAAGAGTCCGATGCTGCTACTTTATTAGAACCAACTGTTTTTAGCGTTGGTATTGTCGGAATCCAAGAGAACGATGGTAGCTATGTATCTCCCCCAAGTGTTCAGCGTGAGCAATTGAATAATAATAATACCATTGTCCGTCAAAATGAACAATCCCTAGTTCTTGATGTATGTGATTTGGAAAGAAGCGACTCGAGGGCTGTTTTCAAGAATATTAATGTGGACATGCGCCAGTACAAAAAGGTCAAAATGTTTATACATGCGGAGGACGGAGAGTCCAACAGTTTTCAACAAGGAGATTTGGTTGCTTTTGTTCGAATGGGAAATGATTTTACTCAAAACTATTATCAAATGGAGCTCCCATTAAGAAAATCTTCTGGAGCTGTTGGGGCTTCAGAGTCCGAAGTCTGGCCAGCACTGAATGAGCTTAATATTTCCTTAGAATTGCTTGAGAAAATCAAGTCCTTAGGTATAAGTGAAGGGACTTTAAGTAACGAGGATCCTACTTTTTATAATGTTATTGATGGGGATTTACAGGAAACGCCTGTGAATGGTTTTTCACCCTTTTCATTAGGAGTTAATTCCTCTCAAGCCGAAACCCCATATGAACAGCGGATTGCCATTAAGGGGAATCCGAATTTTGGAGACATTCGATCCTTGATGATTGGTGTTAAAAATATTGGGTCTAACGATTTGTGCGCTGAGGTTTGGTTTAATGAACTTCGAATTGCAGATATGGACAACGAGGGTGGTTGGGCCACCATTATGAGCATGGATTCAAACATTGCTGATTTTTTGAATGTTAATGCCAACATAAAACGCAGTACCACAGGATTTGGGAATTTAGATCAAGGTCCCAATGAGCGAAGCCGTGAAGACTTAAAACAATACGACGTTGTTGCCAACATGAATGTGGGACAATTATTGCCGAAAAAATGGGGCTTGCAAATACCATTCAATTATGGTCAGAGTGAGACATTGATTACGCCAGAATATGACCAACAATACAAGGATTTAAAATTACAAAGTCGACTGGATGCTGCTGACAATAACGAGGACAGGGCGCGAATCCTGTCACAATCTGAAGATTACACTAAACGACAAAGTATTAATCTGATTGGCGTAAAAAAGCAACGAACAGGCGACGCCATACCGAGACTCTATGATGTTGAAAATTTTACATTTAATTATTCTTACAACGAAACACAACACCGCGATTTTGAGATTAAAAACGCTTTAGATCAAAATGTGCGGGTTGGTGCCAATTACAGTCACAGTTTCCAACCACTAAATTTTGAGCCTTTCAAGAAAAATGATTCTCTTTTTAAGGGGCGATATTGGAAAATTTTAAAAGAATTTAATTTAAATTTATTGCCTACAAGTTTGACAATCAATTCAGATATCAATAGACAATTCAATAGTCAAAAATTTAGAGATGCCGATTTGGGTGCTAATAACCTTGTGATTGATGAATTGATTCGAAGAAATTACACCTTTGACCTTCAGTACACCGTAAATTACCAGTTAAGTAATGCGTTGAGTCTAAATTTCACATCATCAAACAACCATATTGTACGAAATTACTTTATCAACAATGATTTGAATGGAGATCAAGATCCGGAATTAGATATATGGAATCGTTTTTTCGATTTTGGAGACCCTAACCGCCACACCCAACAGCTAGGAATTAACTATGCATTGCCAATTAACAAGATTCCTACTTTTGATTTTATTACTGCTAATTATTCTTATACAGGGGATTTTCAATGGAACAAAGGCTCCGATCTTTTTGGGCAACTCAATGTTAATGGCCAAACCCATAATTTAGGGAACTCTATTTCTAATGCCAACCAGCACAACTTTAATAGTTCTTTTGACATGCGAAAACTGTACCGCTACTTAGGTATAAAAAAATCGAGATCAAAGCAATCTTCTAGATCTGGATTAAATACAAGCAATAATAAAACTCAAAGACGAAATTCTAAAACGAAATTTAAAATAAAAAATATCTGGACTGGTTTACTTACGAGTATCAACAGGATGCAACTAAATTATGCTGAAAACAACAGTTCGTTTTTACCAGGGTATTTACCTACACCTGGAGCTATAGGTACGATACAACCAACTTTGGGATACACTCTTGGGAGCCAAAGAGATGTCCGTTATATCGCTGCTCAAAATGGCTGGCTTACAACCTTTGATCAGTTCAATCAGCAATACACAGAGGCACATAATGAAAACTTGGATTATGCCATTAATACAGAGCTTATCCAAGATTTAAAAATCGATTTTACGGGTGGTAAAACGTATGCTACGAACTTTACCGAAAACTTTAACACCATTGACACCAATGGGGATGGATTAAGTAACAGTTACAATTCGCTTATCCAGAACACTTTTGGTAATTTTAATATTTCCACTTCACTTATCCGTACTGCATTTAGTAAAAGTGATGAAATCAATTCGGCTGCATTTGAAGATTTTAAAAGCAACCGTTTGATAATTGCAAAGCGATTAGCAGATAATTTTTATGGACCTTCTGCTTACGCCAATGACAATGATGGATACCCATTAGGATTTGGGAAAAATAGCCAGGCCGTTCTACTTCCAGCATTTTTATCGGCTTACACAGGTAAAGGAGCAAATCAAGTCAGCCTCAGCGCCTTTAGAAACATACCGATTCCCAACTGGACTTTAAAATACACGGGATTAATGAGAAATAAATGGTTTAAAAAGAATTTTAGACGTTTTTCAATAACCCATGGATACAGGGCTTCCTATACCATCAATCAATTTAGGACGAACTTGGACTATAAAGCTGCAGACAATTCCTTAGATTATGCATCTCAAGATCCCAATGTACTAGACCAATCGGGAAATTATAAAGCCCAAACTTTGTTTAGTAACGTCAACTTAGTAGAACAGTTTAGCCCACTTATTAAGTTAGATTTTGAAATGAAAAATTCTATTAAATTTTCTGGAGAAATAAAAAAAGATAGAAGCTTATCTATCAGTTTTGATAACAATTTATTGACTGAGATTCAAGGTTATGAGTACATTCTTGGTATCGGGTATCGCATCAAAGATTTAAGAATACGATCAAAACTTGCAGGGCCTCGAAAAATTGTAAAAAGTGACTTGAACATGAAAGCAGATATTTCTGTGAGAAACAACAAAACTATTATACGCTATTTAGATTTAGATAACAATCAAATCAGTGCAGGTCAAACCATTTGGAGCATAAAGTATGCTGCTGACTATGCTTTTAGCAATAATTTGACCGCGATTTTTTACTTTGATTATGCTTTTTCTGAATATGCTATATCGACTGCTTTTCCGCAAACAACAATACGCTCAGGATTTACCTTGCGGTACAATTTTGGAAACTAATTTTAAATACAAAAAAAATGAATATACCAGAAGAATTAAAATATACAAAAGACCACGAATGGATTCGTAATGATGGCGAAATGCTTACAATTGGCATTACAGACTTTGCTCAAAGAGAATTGGGTGATATTGTTTATGTAGAAGTCGATACATTAAACGAAACCCTTGAAGCAGAATCAGTTTTTGGAACGGTTGAGGCAGTTAAAACAGTATCGGATATGTTCCTACCAGTGTCTGGAGAAATTATTGAATTCAACGAGGCGCTTGAAGATGCTCCAGAGCAAGTCAATGATGATCCCTATGGCGAAGGATGGATGGTTAAAGTCAGGTGTGAGGATTTATCAGAAATCGAAAATCTTTTAGATGCTTCAGAATATAAGACTTTAATTGGTGGCTAAAAAGCTAATATTAACAGCAGTAGTAATTTGTTATATGTTATTAATAATTGTTGGGAGCATTTCAAATTTAATAGACGTTCCATGGCAAAACATAGAATTACAAGATAAAATCATACATTTTGTAGCCTATGCGCTGCTATGTTTTCTATTATTTCTAATGATAGAAAGTTATAAACTAAGAAATAATTTAAAATATAGCATTTTAGTTTCTATTGTCTTTGGCGCGGCAATTGAATTTTTGCAATTAAATCTTACGTCTTACAGATCGTTTGAAATTTTTGATATCATAGCAAATGTTACAGGAATTTTGATTATGGCCAAAGTGATTGCCTTAAATAAAACGCTGATTGTTAAAAAACTAGAAACATTTATGTAGTTCTATAAATTTTATTTAATTTAACCCCGCAGAAAAATATCCAATGGAATCAAAGAAAAACCCAAAATCAGATGTTAGTAGAAATGGATCTATCTATTTTGCTTTAGGTTTGGCATTGATGTTATTTTTAACATATTCTACGCTGAACTGGAAAACCTATGATAAATCGGATATCGATATTGGTAAGTTAAATCTTGACAATGAATTGGAAGAAGAGATTCCCATCATTGAGCAAGTGATCCCACCACCACCACCACCACCACCTCCAGCGGCTCCAGAAGTAATTGAAGTCGTTGAAGACGAAGAAGAAGTTGAAGAAACTGTCATTGAATCAACAGAAACTGATCAAGATGAAGAGATAGAGGTTGAAGAAATTGAAGTCGAAGAGTTTGTTGAAGATGTTGAAGTGCCATTTGCAGTCATTGAAAACGTACCGGAATATCCAGGATGTGAGCGCGGTTCTAATGCCGAAAAAAGAAAGTGCATGTCGGATAAAATTGCCAAATTTGTTCAACGCAAGTTCAATACCGATTTGGCTGGAGATTTAGGTTTATCTGGAAGACAACGGATCAGTGTGATCTTTAAAATTGACAAAAACGGAAATGTAGTAGGTGTGCGTTCAAGAGCACCACACCCCAGATTGGAAAAAGAGGCGGCCCGCGTGATTAATATGTTGCCAAAGATGAAGCCTGGACGGCAAAGGGGTAAGCCGGTAATTGTACCTTATTCCTTGCCTATTACTTTCCAAGTTCAAGATTAATTTTAAAAAAACGTTTGATTTAAAAACATCCCCTAATTACGGGATGTTTTATTTTAAATATAGATAGTTTTTGTCGTAATCAATTACTGCCTTTCCCTTTTTTAACACATCGGCTCCAATGATGCCATCTACTTCTGCTAAATCAGCCGATTTGAAAGCCCTATTAATGGGGTTTAAATCTATACAAGCGATGTTGCATGTTTCAAACACCCATTGGCCGATACGCAGTTTGTTATTTTTAGAAATCTTTGTTTGTATTTCTTCTGGTCCAGCCCCATACGCCTTTATTTTTTGAGGTTCAATATCAAGCTTAAATTTTTCAATCGCAGTTTGAGCAACAAAAGTTGTGGAGGCACCGGTATCTAAAATAAACCAACCTTTTGTGTTGTTTATTTTAGCGACAATTTTATAGTGATCACTAGAAATCAGATGCAATTTAATTTTGTAGAAATCCTTTTGATTTAAAAACTCTTTTAATGAAGTACTTTTTTTCAAGGCTTATTATTTTTGACAAAGATAGCATTCAAAATAGTATTTTTGTAGCGTGATTTTAACAGACACCCATACACATCTTTATAGCGAAGCTTTTGACATGGATCGTGATCAAATGATTAAAAGAGCTTTGAAAGCTGGAATTTCTAGATTTTATTTACCGGCCATAGACTCGAGTTATACAGAAAGTATGTATGCGTTGGAGCGGAAATACCCCAATCACGTTTTTTTAATGACGGGGTTGCATCCCACCCATGTAAAACATGACTTCAAAGTCGAATTAGCCCATGTGAAAGAAAATCTTGAGCAGCGAAAATTTGTTGCCATTGGAGAAATTGGAATCGATTTGTATTGGGATAAAACTAACTTAAAGCAACAACAAGAAGCCTTTTGTCTTCAAATTCAATTGGCTAAGCAGTACAAATTGCCTATTGTCATTCATTGCCGAGATGCATTTGATGAAGTTTTTGAAATTTTAAAAGCTGAAAAGTCAGATGACTTGTTCGGGATTTTTCATTGTTTCACAGGAACTTTAGCGCAAGCCCATCGTGCTATTTCATGTAATATGAAACTTGGTATTGGAGGTGTTGTAACCTTTAAAAATGGAAAAATTGATCAATTCTTATCTAAAATTGATTTGTCACATATTGTTTTGGAAACTGATGCACCATATTTATCTCCAGTCCCCCATCGAGGAAAGCGAAACGAAAGTGCCTATTTGTTAAATGTACTTAACAAGGTTGCTGGTATTTACGGAATGGATAAACAAGACATCGCTGAGATTACAACTAACAATGCTTTGGATATTTTTAAAACCTAACAAATGCACCCAAAAATACTATTGATTTATACAGGCGGGACCTAGACACACTAAAAGACCTCGATTTTAAATTAGCATTTGAAACTTCATTAAGACGTGAATTAACTGAAAATTAAGAGATTTTTGCTTTCAGAATTAAACATTTTTTTCTTTATTTGACATCTTTAAAAAAGGAAAATAGAGAGGTGGCCGAGTGGTCGAAGGCGCACGCCTGGAAAGTGTGTATACGCCAAAAGCGTATCGAGGGTTCGAATCCCTTCCTCTCTGCAAATATATATTTTGATATATAAACTTACATTAATTTATTAAACAAGCATAAATATTTAGAACTTTCAATCACTTCATTTGCTATTTTATTTAAACTTATTTCTTGGCAATATGCTCAATATTTACTTACTGCAGGTTTAAGCTTTTTGGGTATTTACTATATGATTATATTATTTAAGTAATAAATTTTATTCCGAACTACTTACCTATTTAAGTCAAGCCTTCAATTATAAACTTTTAATTTAAGTCTTAACTTTGAGGTTAAATCACATATAAATATGATATTAAGCCTCTGCTAATTTTATATACATCACTATGACTATAAAAGCCTTAGTTTATAAATTAAAAACTAATCCCAATTGTTGGAATAAATATATTTTTCTAATATGTTTTTTTTTATATCTTTAACGATCTAATATAGTACAAAGGAAAATTTACAAATAAAAATTATATAAATTTAAGATTATTACAATGAAAAAATTATTTCCAATTCTAGTCGTTGCAATGACAATGGCATTCGGGAGTGTTAATGCAAGTCCATTCACGAACTTGAATCCCACAATAGCTACAGTTGTAAGTCCAGTGCAGGACGATGCCGCAGCATCAGAAGTAGAGTCTCTAGGGTTTCACCAAGAGTTAAAAAAGCGTTTTATTGAAGGCGGTCCAGGTTTCATGGGAATTGTTTTGCTTTGTCTGATTTTAGGCTTAGCCATTGCGATTGAAAGAATTATATTTTTAAATCTTTCTACTACCAACTCAAATAAATTAATTGAAGATGTTGAAGGCGCTTTGTCTTCAGGTGGTGTGGAGTCAGCAAAAGAAGTTTGTAGAAACACAAAAGGCCCTATCGCTTCTATTTTTTACCAAGGATTGGACCGTTCTAGCGAAGATTTAGATGCTGCTGAAAAAGCCGTTGTTGCCTATGGGGGGGTTCAAATGGGGCAGTTGGAGAAAAATGTATCATGGATTTCACTCTTTATAGCCTTGGCACCAATGCTTGGTTTCATGGGAACCGTTATTGGGATGATTCAAGCTTTTGATAAAATTGAAGCAGCAGGCGATATGCAACCATCTCTTGTTGCTGGTGGTATTAAAGTAGCCCTTCTAACAACTGTATTTGGTTTGATAGTTGCCATTATTCTACAAATATTTTACAATTACATTATTGCTAAAATTGATAGTATTGTCAATGACATGGAAGACGCTTCCATTTCATTAATGGACATCCTTGTAAAAAATAAAAAGTAAACAACTTTAATCACTACACAAATCAATTAATTATGGATTTACAAAAATTATTAAAGATTGTTGCTGCTGTGGTTGGCCTCCTTTCGATTGCTTTTCTTGTCACTATTATTTCCAAAGGAGATGATGCTATAAAGGCTGGTGATGGGGCTGCAAGTGTTGGTACTTATATGTACGTTGCTTACTTCATTCTTGCAGCGGCCGTTGTATCGGTAGTTTTCTTTACACTTTCAAATTTAATATCCAATGCTGCAAACCTCAAAAACACACTTATTGCTATTGGAGCATTTACGCTTCTAGCGCTCATATGCTATTTTATATTTGCATCTGGTGTTGAGACCATGCTTAAGGACGGAACCATGCTTTCTGTTGCGCAGTCTAAACTTGTTGGTGCTGGCTTGTATTTGTTTTATTCGCTTGCTTTTATTGCGGGGGTTACCATGTTGATTTTTGGTGTCAAAAAATCTCTTAATAAGTAATTATGGCAAAACGATCCGCTCCTGAAGTGAATGCCGGCTCTATGGCCGATATTGCATTCCTACTCTTGATATTTTTCTTGGTTACTACAACCATTGAAAAAGATTCTGGTATTAATAGAAAATTACCTCCAATGGAAGAAATTGATCCGCCGATCATCAAGCAGAAAAATATTTTCACAGTCTTGTTGAACGGGAAAGACCAATTATTGGTTGAGGATGAGCTAATGGAGGTAGCGGATTTAAAAGATGCTGCAGTCGAATTCTTAGACAATAATGGAGATGAGACTTGTGATTACTGCCAGGGCAATAAAGACCCAAAATCCTCAGATAATCCAGACAAGGCCATCATTTCTTTGAAGAATGAGCGAGAAACGTCATACGCTGCTTACATTTCTGTTCAAAACGAATTAGTGGCGGCTTATAATGTACTAAGAAACCGACGTGCTTTAGAAATTGGTCCTAGTCGAGGCTTTCGAGACATGAATTTCACACAAATGCAAAGGAATTACAAAGACGCGCGCTTTGTTGGGAATAAGGAAAAGCTAAAGACTTTAATCGATCAAATTAAATTGGAGTTTCCTCAAAAATTATCAGAAGTTCAATAAATTTAATTTCAAAAGAATAGCATATGTCAAAATTTAAAAAGAAAAAAGACGGAGGATTACCCGCTATTTCAACGGCCTCACTACCAGATATTGTTTTTATGTTACTGTTCTTTTTTATGGTAGCGACTGTGATGCGTGAAAACTCACTTAAGATTCAGAATTCTCTTCCCGTGGCCAACCAAGTTGAGAAGTTGGATAAGAAAAACCCAGTGAGTTATATTTACATGGGAAAACCAAGTTCTGGCTATGAGAAATTTGGGACGGAGGCTCGCATTCAACTAAACGATCAATTTGCGGCTTTAACTGACGTTAGTGCTTTTATCAGTGCAGAGCGCTCTGCACTTAGAGAAGAATTAATCCCCTTTCTTACCGTTGCCTTAAAGGTTGACAGGGATGCCAATATGGGAATTGTTGGAGATGTAAAGCAAGAACTCAGGAAAGTCAATGCTTTAAAAATTAATTATACAACTGGGATTGGGGATGTTGAAACCAATTTCAACTGATACACCTCGTTGTTTTTAAATATAAAAGGTGTTCTGTCTAGAATGCCTTTTTTAGTTCATAAGCAA
>JBJKXC010000022.1:0-79645 GCA_045561735.1 Flavobacteriaceae bacterium
GCTTGGCACAAACCAATCCAGCCATTACTGCATGGATTCAAAATCACGATGGGACAACCGGGCGTCATTATGTTGCAAACAACCCCACGCCTATTGATGATGGCATACTAGCTAATGTACAATCCGTTGATTATTCGGACAATTGGGTTTATGTAAGTGCGACTGGAATTCCATCCTATATAACGGGTCCATTTTTAGACAACAACCCTTCACTAGCTACAGATCAACAGGCCATCTATAAAATCAGTTTAAACCCAACGCAAAATACTGGAACAGCAACCAATACAACAGGGGGAAATATTGGGGTTTTTGTCAACGGGGTTTCATTGTTTGATTATAGAGACGGTGTTCGCTGGGACAACAATTACAACCGCTTGTGTGGAGGTCCTGGAAACCCATCTTGCAGCGGGGGGCCTCAAGCCAACCGCGATTGGAACAGAGATGCCATTCCAGCAGAGATGGGAGGTTTTGATTGTAACAAAGCGCACCCCGCCATGGGCAATTACCATCACCATCAAAATCCAAGTGCTTTTGATTTAGATTTATTGGTTGTCTCCGGTGTCTGTGACACCTACCCTGCCGATGGTTTGTATGTGATTGACGTCAATGAGCATTCGCCACTCATTGGTTTCACCTACGATGGCTTTCCAATTTATGGAGCATATGCCTACAAAAATACGGACGGAACTGGTGGAATTACAAGAATGAAATCCAGTTATTCTTTACGTAATATAACCACCCGGGTCAATGGCCCATATGTAGGCCAGGTTTTTACCATTCAAAATGGACCCAATGCCGGAAATCAACAAGTGATGGATTTAGGGTACTTTAGAGAGGACTATGAATATATTGATAATTCCGAACCAGATTATTTAGACGAACACAATGGACGTTTTGCCGTCACACCAGATTATCCGGAAGGGGTATATGCCTATTATGCTACGGTAGATGAAAATCACAATTCTGCCTATCCTTATGTAGTTGGCCCAACTTTTTACGGTAACGTAACTGGTACAGATGTAAATACTATCAATGAAAATACTACAAATTATAACTCAAATTTAAGTGTTAATGAGCACCCTGAAAATATCTTGGATTTAAAGATATATCCCAACCCCAATCAAGATTTTGTTGCCATTCAATCTAATTTACTGGACAAGAAATTGCAATTACAATTGGTGAATGAATTGGGTCAAGTGGTTTTGGAAAGTGAGATTTTATCTGGAAGTACCTTGAATATATTAGAAACTCATACGCTTTACAATGGAATTTATTTTTTGAAAGTTTCGTATGAAAAACAGCAAAAAAGCTATAAAATAATTATCAATAAGTAATTACTAAAAAATTAATAATCAATAAAGATTTAATCATCTTTATTTACCAATTCTTTCAAGGCATGATAAGCTGGTTTTTTTTTGAAATTTCTATCAAATAGTAAAGGGTAATCTGTACGCCCCTGCATTGGAAGGTAATTGCGCCAAGAGTTACCATCCCAGACACCCCAGAATGTCACACGCTCTACATTAGCGCTGTATTTCAAAAACAATTTAAAAAGTGCTTTATAACGTCTTGCTTGTAGTTTTAAAACCCTCTCAGGAACCCCCCTCGAATATGGGTTAAATTCTTCTGCTAAATCAAATCGATCCTCAACACTGGCCCCTTTGTGTTTCCATGCGTTTGGTAATACACTAATATCCATCTCAGTTATATGAAGCGGAATGTTGGCTTTAGAGCATTCTTTAAGCCAGTATTCGACTTCTTCCAAAAGCGGATGTTGCATAAACATATGACCTTGAGAGCCAATACCATGAATTGGAACACCCTGCGATCTTAAGTTTTTAACCATATTAATGATGAAATCAATCTTTTCCTTTTGATACATATTATAATCGTTGTACAATAATTTACAATCAGGATCGGCTCTGTGGGCTGCTTCATAGGCTATTTTAATGTAATCATCCCCAATGATATCATGCCAGGGGGTAGATTTTAGTTTGGCATATTTCTTGCCATCCTTAGTTCTAAAAACATCCACAGCTTCGTTGACGACATCCCAATAAGCAATCTTGCCTTTGTAACGAGTCACAACCTTTTCGATATAAGCTTCCAAACGTTGAATCAAAACATCTCGAGAAACCACTTTTCCATCATCGCCCTTAAAAAACCAGTCTGGGGCACTATTTTTCCAAACCAATGTATGACCAATAATGGTAAGTCCATTGGATTGAGCATATGCAACAAAGGCATCAGACTCCTCAAAGTCATAAGCGCCATTGTCATCAATTAAATACATGGGTTTCATGCAGTTTTCAGCAGTGATAGCATTAAACTCTCTATTTGTGATTTCAAACTCCTTCTTTTGATTTAGATTCTGATTATCATTTCCCAAAATCGCACCATGGTAAATTGTCCCAATCATAAAATGATCTTTATAATCATCGGACAAGCCTTTATTATTGGTATCTTGACCATGGACAGAAAGTAAAATGGTTAGAAAAAATATTGGTATAAGTTTGTGCATAATTGGTTGAAAAATAAAAAATGTATTTGAAATCTCTTAAAAAAATATTTTTAATCCAAATATTGGCTGACTGCGCTGGCGCGCTCGCCAGCATGATTAATCAGCTCAGAAACAGCGATTTGAAAATCAGCAGGTGATTCTAAAAATGTATAATCTGGCTGCTCATTTACTACTGAAGCTTCAATTTGGGAGGCATAAGATGAGTATACCGATTGGATATAACCAGTCTCAAAAGAATTATTTATGACATCAATTACATAATTATCATAAATAGATTGATACACTGGGTCATCATACAAATAGCGTATCAAGGGCCAATTGTTCCCTACCCCACTAAAATCTAACGGCAATGAGCCACCCATTTTTCCAAATTGTAAACTTTCATTATTGTCCCATGGAATCCATGTCAATACATTATTATTTTCCGGATTACCATATAGGTAATAATTGTGAGTCATTCGTCCATAAGTATCCCAATTCTGAATTACAGTATTTACTGCTAAATAATTTAAAAATCCATCTACATCAAAAACAGCTTCGAGTCCATTACGCCAGACAGATGGATCAGAAATCCTATTACTGTCGTGTAAAGCTGAAAAAACAGCCTCAACATCACTCCAATCAGACTCCAATTCATTTGATTGCTTTATAAAATATTCTGTACTAAAAGAGCCCTGGGTGAAACGGGCACCATTTCCATCGGGTTTGTATAAATTTCCGCCGTCATTATTAAATTGAGACGCTAATAAGGTGTCGTCGGGTTCCTCTACCATTGTGTACAATCCAAAATAAATGGGACCAGGGCCATGGTCTATATAAACCTCATAAAATTGAGTCCTTGGGGAGGCCAAACCAGATTCTCTAAAAATATCTGAAGCTACTTTTTCTCTTAATTGAGATTCATCGTCAAAATTATTTTTCAGATTTAACTGTTTAAATCCATAAAATCTTTGATTCGAAATTTCTGGAAATTCATCTTCAAATTCATCAAAATCTAGCTTAAATGACATTTTCCAGACTCCGTTCCTCCATGAAAAAGCAAGACTTGAATTTCCTTTGAATCGCACACCAACATTATACCACTGTAAATCATTATAATAAACCTGAGCGGTAGTAAAAATTGGGTTTTCTTCTGCAAAACCTCCGGGACCGCCACCTCCAGGACCGCCACCTCCAGGACCTCCCCCACTACCCTGACCAAACGCTCCGTACAAAGAAGTCATATCCTCAAGTATAAAAGCCCAATTTTCAGGTTCAAAAACGATGTCAATACGTCGTATGGTGTTTTCATCACTAAAAACCTCCGTATAATTCGGTGCTGTATCGTTGCCGTGGGTATCTGAGGACCAATCTGGAAAATCTGGATCATCATTGTTGTTATTATCATCGCCGTTGCCTGGGTTGTTAACGGTTGTTGAAGCCAGTCCAACTTCTTCATTGTTACATGACAATATGAAAAGGCACAGTATAAAAAGTATTTTAAATCTCATTTATATTATTTTAAGTATTGCTTTATTTAGGCTTTGGAAAAAACCTTTTGGGCTCATTCCATGGGCGTGCATTGTTAATTTGTCGGCCTAATCCTTTAGGACGTTTTTTAGCTGATGCAATTCTTTGATTCAAAATAATTGAAAGAGAGTCTTTAATAACGTTGTAAGAACTTAAATCAGCTAAATTTTTTAATTCTTCAAGATCGTTTTTATGATCGTACAATTCATACTCAGTACGTCCATTAAATTGCCATTGATTGAGGCGATAACGATTGGTTTGAATACCATAGCCTTGGGCTTTGACATTTCCTCTATTTACTTGTAACTCGGTAAAAGCAGATGAGCGAATGGATATGTCTGGGTTTTCAAAAAATGGAGTTAAACTTTTACCACTGACAAATGATGGTGTTTTCATCCCAACCATATCCATAAGCGTTGGATAAAGATCCACTAGCTCAACTGGTGCATCAATAGATTTTTTTGTTTTTTTAACACCAGGTCCAGCAAATATTAAAGGAACACGAGTAGCATCTTGAAAGAGGGTTTGTTTTTGCCAATGCCCATGTTCACCTAAATGATATCCGTGATCGGATGTAAATACAATAATGGTGTTTTTGTCTAGTCCTGTTTCCTCAAGTTTATCTAAAACCCGTCCAATTTGTGCATCCATAAAACTGGTTGTAGCATAATAGGCATGTTTAATTGTAGCTGACAAAGCGGGGTCTAAGTCTATTTGTTCTTTTCTGGATCTAAGAGATGCTGCAGCAGGCTTGGGAATCGTTTCAAGGTATTCATCTGATGTTTCTGGAACACTAAAATCATTTATATCATATAGGTCAAAATACTTTTTAGGGGCCACAAAAGGGACATGCGGACGGTACAATCCATAGGCCAAAAAGAAATTTTCTTTGCTTTTTGCAAACGTATCTAAAAAATCGATGGTTGCGGAAGCACCAATACCATCCGTTTGCTCTTCATCTTTACCCTCCGACTCTAGCCAACTTAAAGTCGCACCATCAAAATTTGGCTTTACCTTGTTAAGTTTGTATTCTTCAACTTTATCACGTCCATAAGGATTAACCGTCTGATCCCAACTAAAAGAGTCGTCATGACCTGCAGTTCCAATGTCTCTAGGATTGTGGTAATGGTAAATTTTACCCACTCTTATGGAATGATAATTTTCCATTCTAAATTTTTGCCCCAAGGTCACAACATCAGGTATGGTCTGACGTACATATAACCTCAAAACCTTGGATTTTGTTTGGTCGGGATACATTCCAGTCATAAAAGAAACTCTAGAGGGACCACAAAGGGGGTATTGAACATGTGCATTGTTAAACACAAGACCCATTTTGGCTAATTTATCTAGATTAGGCGTTATGGCCAACGGGTCGCCGTAAGCCCCCAATGCACAATTAAGATCATCAGCGACAATAAACAATACATTCAGCTTTGAGCTAAATTTAGACGGTTTTGATCCTGTGACTGAAAGGGCTAATAAAACCAAACATCCAAATTTTATAAATCGCATTTTAATCAAGTTAAATATTATTTTCAAGATAGAAAAACTAATTCAATATCCTGATCTTTATTGTTTTAAAAATTTACAACGTTGATTATCAACCACAATAAAATACATTCCTGTTGGCAAATCAGATACATCAATTTGCCCGTATATTAACTCTTTATTAATCAATAGCCCGTTAATATCATACATTTTAAAATCTGTAATTGGAAATGTATAAGTGACTTTTACACTTTCAGTCGCTGGATTTGGAAAGACTTTAAGTGTTTTTATGTCAGCACTTAATATTGGCACATTAGAAAGCATATTGTCTGGGCTACAAGAAGTTGAAAATTGATTTAGTGAAGTCTCATCAATCAAATTATTAGACCCTATTAAAAAAGTTTGCGAAATTGCTGGTTTAGATGGATAATTCTTGTAAAATTCTCCAATATTAGTAAGATTACCATCAACTTCAAAATATTCTCCGTTCCCATAACTAGCTGGTGCTACTGGGTTAGGTTCAAACCATGAATAGCGCTCTATAAAATCTAAACTTTCAAGATAGGGAATAGCTAGTTCCATAAACTGACTATTCACTTCAACAGACCTGTACTTGTTGGCATTAAATTCAGTAATCCAAATTGGAAGACTGTATAAACTATAAACATCATTTAAATAATTTTTAAATCTATCAAATATGCTTTGAGGGTCTTCATTAATTGAATTTTGAGGGTCTGAGCCCCAATCATACCAATGTACTGCAATAACATCTATTCTAATATCATTTTCAATTGCTAATTGGTTAAAAGAGTTAAGCCAATTAAATACTGCTCCTTGCCGACAAGCGGGTGACACCATGCGTAGTCCTGTTTTCATTAAATTTTGATAAACAGCAACTGCGGTGCCCTCATCACACATATTATTATATTGTCCAGACTGACCATTACAATCGTCAGGTTCATTAAAGCCCAAAACATGAGTTGATTTGTATTTAGATTGATATGTAAGAATATCACTGTCATCATTGGCAGCACCATAGCCCCAAGCCATAGGTGCATATTCACGTTGAAGATCTGAAGTTCCTTGGTTATTCCATCTGTAATACCATGTATTATTCATACCTATAACGTCACCAGCTGTACCCTTCTTAGAAACCCAATTCCATGGTATAACTCTTATAAATGAAATATTTGATTGTAATGATGCAGGTAAAGAATGAATTTCTATATCGGTTTCAGAGGCAATAAAAACTTGACTTTTCCCAGTTCCGTCAGCATTGACCGCCAAAGTCAACATATAGCCTTTTTGAAGTTGAAAGGAGCCTACACCATCATTCATTTGATTAGGAATTGAAGTGCCACTGTATACTTCATTAACTCCAATTAAAGATTCAATTCCTGTTAAATTTTCACCAGAAAAGATAGAAAGTGGAAATGTTTCAGGAATCTCAGGTCTTACTACTGTTCCATTGGAATAATAATTGTCTAATCTAAAATTTGCAGGATAAAAGGCATTATAATCATTAACTGAAATTTGAGATAGCATTAAATCATAAACATCATTTGGCTTAACTTGTTCCATACAAATCCAAGCTGTTCCAGAGGTGAAGTTAAAAGATACATCATTTAACACAGGATCAGATTCACTCAAATGAAGATAAGAATTTTCATTAAGTATAATATTTCCACCAGAGATACTTGAAGCTTTTAGAGTACCATTTGATATTTGCAATGAATTTGACGGATTAAAAATGATAGGTTGTTCTGATAAATTATAAATACTAACTCCGTTCAAAGTAATTGAATCAAAAGCTATGGCTCCACTACTAAATTGAATTTTTACGCTACGATCAAAGTTGACACTATTGACATTAAACGTATTTAAACCCAAAGTTAAAGCAGAAAGACTAGGAAAATGCCAATTACCATTAGCAACAGTCCTGATGATACGAAAATAGCCACCATCATCTGGTAAGCTTGTGATATTTATTTCAAATGTCTGTTGTGATCCATTATTACCATCACCAATTGTTGCAACTGTATATATGTATGGCCATGTTACGTTAGGGCCAAATTCAAAGATATCTGGAGTCTCAGAAGCTATATCGGAAGATTGGCCGGTAAAGACATCACAATTTAAATGAAGATCAAAATTAATAGGTTCGTTTGGATTTATAGTATCTGGTGAAGGATGTTCACCCGAAATACTATTTATCCAATTATTTTCATTAAAAAAATAAGAATCTCCCGGCTCACCTTCCCAAAAATAAGTTTGTGAAAATGAGATAAAAGGAATAAAAAAAACAATAATTTGTCTCATTTGCTTTACACAAAATTCACATTTCATTTCTTCTTAGACTCTAATCCTCCAAAATCAGTATCTGTTATGTATCTCAATTCTTGTAAAGACAGTTGATTACCATAATCGTACTTCAATTGATACAATTCTGCCTTTAATTTTTTTATGCGCCCTTTGTAGGCGGCTGAATCGATTAAATTATTCAATTCCGAAGGATCTTTTTTAAGATCATAAAATTCCCAAACATCCATATCATAATAGAAATGAATCAACTTATACCTTTGATTTCGAATACCATAATGCGGTTGTACCCGGTGATAAAAAGGATATTCGTAGTAATGGTAATACATAGATTTTTGCCAATCTTTCGGCGTTTTACCCTTTAAATTTGGGAAAAAACTTTTTCCTTGTACCGCTTTGGGAATCTCAATACCAGCCATGTCTAATAAAGTGGGGGCAAAATCTATATTGGTCACAATGTCCTCTAAAACAATACCGGGTTCAATAACCTTTGGATAACGTATGGCAAAAGGCATGTGCAATGCCTCTTCATACATGAATCGTTTGTCGAAAAAACCGTGTTCTCCCAAGAAAAAGCCTTGATCGGAACTGTAAATTACAATGGTGTTTTCTTCAAGCCCGTGGGCTTTTAAATATTCTAGAACCCGTCCGATATTATCATCTACAGATTTGACAGTGGCTAAATAATCTTTAATGTAACGCTGATATTTCCATTGACGGGCTTGTTCAGAACTCAAATCTTTAGAAGGAGAGACTATTTGCCCAGGCTTAAATCCATAATGCAACCATTTTCGTTTTTTCTGCTTAGACAATCCTTTAGGAGGGCTCATTTTCATATCCTGCCTGCTGAAATAGTCCATAGTCATCTCCGTTTTTCCAGCTGTCAATTCTCTGCCTTTATAATCGTCATCAAACGTATCTGGATAAGGCATTTCAATGGAATCCCAAAGCGTTTCGTATTTGGTATCTGGAGCCCATTCGCGGTGGGGTGCCTTGTATTGCAACATCAGACAAAATGGTTTGCTGTCA
The DNA here is from genome assembly GCA_045561735.1 of Flavobacteriaceae bacterium. Taxonomy (GTDB): domain Bacteria; phylum Bacteroidota; class Bacteroidia; order Flavobacteriales; family Flavobacteriaceae; genus UBA3537. The sequence continues at coordinate 8,867 of JBJKXC010000022.1, forward strand.
TCTCTCTGTTCTAACCAATCCAAAGCAAAATCTGTAGTCAAGTTTGTGGCATATCCATTTTCTACTTTTTCAAGACCATTGTCGTTGTAAACTGGATCCCAATAAAAGCCTTGCTGTCCTTTAGATATGTGGTATTTATAATAGTCAAAACCAACAGGCTTAGAGGCCAAATGCCATTTCCCAACCAAGGCTGTTTGAAATCCAGCAGTTTTTAAGGCCTGAGGAAAGGTCCACTGCGAATTGTCAAAAACACCGCCTTTGTAATTCTTGTAATATCCATTTACATGGCTATATTTCCCAGTGAGAATAGAGGCTCTACTTGGCCCACATATGGCATTGGTACAAAGCGCATTTTTGAGTAAAGTACCTTCAGACGCAATACGATCAATATTGGGTGTTGGTGCTATGTTTCTAAAAAGTCCACCATAGGCTGAAATGGCATTGGTGGCATGGTCATCAGAAAAAATAAAAACAATATTAGGTGGTTTTTTATTTTTTGGAAAAACTTGGCTATGGCAAAATAAATTTATTGTAAAAAAAAATATTATGAAGGCTTTTATCCTCAAAATAAATGATTTAAAAAAACTGATAAACTCAAAATTGTGATTTCGAATTTATCAGTCTTGTAGGGTTATTTTGTTTACTTTTTAATGATTTTCTTGGAAATCACATTACTTCCATTATTTACTTTAAGCATATAAACACCTGATGCTAAATCAGAAATATCAATTTGTTGGGTATTAAAAACTTCTTTTTCTAAACGCCCCATTAAAGAGTAAACTTTTATATACTCGATGTTACTTACACCTGAAATCTTAAACACATTTGTTGCGGGATTAGGGTGAATCTTAACAATAGTATTGTTAAAATCGTTAATTCCCAATAATACCATACCATTGATAGAAAATGAATCATAACATATGTCTGCGCTGCTAAACTGAAATCTTACAGAGCGATCAAAAGTTGCAGCTCCAATGGTGAGTATATTTTCACCTAAACTGAGATCATATCCTTGACCTCCACTAGGGAAAAAGGCCCAAGTACCACTCGCTAGGGTCTTTCCCTTACGATATTGAGCACCACCTTCAGGTAAACTTGTTATATTAATTGTTACAGTTTGTTCAGCGCTGCAGTCATAATTGGCATCACCAGAAGAACAAGGTGCATAAACAAATGGAAAATTTGCATTAGCCCCTGAGCTAAACAGATTAGAGGAGCCAATACAATCTCCATCTCCATTTCCTCCCGCATTAGAGCTATCGTATAAAACTTCTCCATTGACAATTAGTGAATCGAACTCAATAGCACCACTGCTGAATTGAAACTTAACAGTCCTGGCAACAGAAATGGCAGATACAATAATATTGTTTATTCCTAAATCAAGAGGTTGTGGGTTTGAAACATAGTCTTGTCCAGAAGCAGTTGTTTTGAAAACCCTATATGTAGCACCTTCTGGTAAGCTTGTTATATTAATTTGTAAGGTTTGTTCCTCACCATTATTTCCATCGTTTAAAAAACAACCTGCAATTACATAAGGGTAATTAGCATTGGCTCCAGTTGTAAATAGTCCTGAGGATTCAATGCTTGTCTGCCCAAATGAAAAAGCAGTAAAAAAAATTAAAAGCTGAAGTGTAGTATTTCTAATCATAATTTTTAATTATTTTTAAATTCTGACCATTTTTGCATTCTTTCTTCTCCAACAATGGCTTTCATTTTTCCATACAATTTATTGTATACCTTTTTCAACTTAGCCTTTTTAATTTGGGGTTCTGCTTTGTGATTTTGACGAATTTCAGCGGCTTGCGTAAACCGCTCTAGTTGTACTGCATACACTTCTTCTTTTTGCAATTCATCGAGAGAAAGAACCTTTGCCATTTTACTCGTAAGTTTTTCAGCCATTTGTTCTGGACTGTTCTGAGAGAGACCTACATAACAAAAACAAAGAAGTATGGCTGTTAAAAATAATTTTTTAATCATTGTGTTGAATTTTAATATTAGTTAGTTGGTTGTAAATTACGAAAATATTAGTGTTTATTTTGTTAATGAAATGAATTAATTTTTTCAACAGTGCCAGATTTCCATGTAATACCTGGTTTCCACTTAGGCGCTTTGACATTGTGTAAATATGTATCAAGGGACTTTTCTAAAAAATTACATTTTTCAGGATATGTTAATGCAAGATTATTTATCTCTTCAATATCACTTTGTAAATCAAAAAGTAAAAGTTCATTGGTATCGTAAAATTTAATCAATTTTAAATGGTCCATTACAATCGAAGAATGAGCGCGTTTTAATGCAATGCCATTTTCGTAGGGTACGTGAAAAATAAGCCCATCAAAGGAACGTTTGACATTGCTTCCTTTTTGAAGAAGAATGTTTTTAAAACTCCCTCCATCCAATGCTTCGTAAGTTGGCAATGAACCATCGGCCAAATCTATAACTGTAGGCATTAGATCTGAAAATGTAATGGGTATTTTGGATTCAGACCCAGGTCTAATCAATGGGCCAGCGATTACAAAAGGAACTCTAATACCACCTTCCATGGCATCCCACTTTCCTCTACTTAGAGGGTGGTTTGTAGCTGTTTTATATTTTGGTCTTGGTGGCATTACAGGAACCGCTCCGTTATCTGAGGTGTAAATCACATAAGTATTTTCTTCCAGCCCTAAGGCTTTTAAACGTTTTAACAACATTCCAACACCAGTATCTAAATCCTCTGTCATAGCTGCAAAACCAGCGTTTTTTTGGTGTTTACCTTTTGGTTTAGATTTGTATTTATTCAAAGTTTCTTGACGCATCATGAGGTCAGAATGTACAGCATAATGAGATATTTGTAAAAAAAACGGTTGCTTGGAAGTGGCTTGACGCTCTAAAAAATTAAGTGCTCTTTGCGTTATACTGAATATCTTTTTTGGATCTTCGCTAATGTTATTTTGCCACTGTTTTTTATTGGCTCTATGGTTAAAGCCTCCGTCTTTATTACCAGTGACACCATCACTTTCATCATATCCTAGTACGGATGGATGCGCATCTATGCCCCATTTGCCAAAATGTGCAGCCCTATAATTTGGGTTGATTGTTTTTAAAAGCTTGGGAATGGTATAAGGAGTTTCATGATGGATGTGTTTGGTGTTCATCCCCACACGAATCATTTTTAAACGGGCCGGTGTCTGTCCAAATTGAATGCTATAACGCGAGGGTGAACAGACCGGAGCACTGGCGTATGCCGAAGAAAACCGCATGCCGCGCTCAGCAAGTAACTCTAAATTAGGCGTCTCATGGTAATCACTTTTTGATTTAGGGTAATTGTCCATCATTTGTACAGAAGTTCCGTTCCATCCTTGATCGTCAGATAATATCAAAATAAAATTCGGAGGCGTCTTTGAAGCTTTGCTTTTAGCAGATGAGCAACTAAAATTCAGGCTAAAAATGAAACAAAAGGAAATGAAAAGAATTCTCATCTTATGAATAGCTTATGGTATCAATTTATATTTGAATTCGCCGCGGTTTCAGAAATGGGAATTGGCCATGTATAATCTTCTGGCTGTCTTTGGCCGATGGCACCTTGAACATACTGACTTGATGTGGCTCCCAAAACATTGGAACAGTATTCATCATAAACTCCAAAGCGTGTGAGGTCGAAAAACCGATGCCCCTCCATGTACAGCTCCACAGCTCTTTCTTTTAAAAGCGCTGTTCTAAAAGCGTCCATTGACAATGACGCACCATCAAAATTGGCCATACCAACACGAGATCTTAACGCATTAATATCTTGATTAGCTAAACCTGGATTTTGATTCAATTCCGCCAAGGCTTCCGCACGCATCAAATACACATCTGCCAGCCTTATGATATGCCAATTTTGACGGCTCGTGTAGGGAGTTGTAGCACCGGTATCTATATATTTAGCTGTCCAAACCTGCCATAAAGTGTAAGGGTTTAAAGTTGGGTCTAATGGGGTGCCGATGTAGCCAGTACTGCCATTGTTTATTTGAAATATTCGCACTGTATTTTGGTATTCTTTTAAAATAGAGTTTTGAAATCTAGCGTCATTTTTATTTAAATGGAAATTAATAAAGCGGGGCTTTAATTTATTACTGCCACCAAATCCGGTGCCGCTTAAGCCTGAATTTCTTGGAGTAAAAAGATTTGAAACTGCAGTACCCTGACCTATTTCCTCTGATCCCTGAACATCAAATAACATTTCAGGATTATTCCCATTATCGGCATCAAATATAGAAATATACTGATCTAAATTCCCACTGAGTATAAACCCACTGTCCAACAAAGCAGCATTGCAATGGTCAGCAGCCAATTGGTAATAGGCTGAAGGAGATTCAGATAACTCTAGATACTTATTGTTGCCTAGGATTCCGTCTAAAGCAGTTCGCTTACAAGAAGCCATCCGTAAATAAACTTTAGCCAACAACGCATTGGCAGCAGCTTTGGTTACACGACCGATATTATTAATTTCTGTACCTACCATTTCATTTCTGTTCCAACAATCGCTGCTGGCTGCTTCTAAATCACTGATAATAACATCATATATTTCAGAAATAGGAGAAACTGGAAGTCCTTCGTCATCCCCTGACTCAACTGGGACAAGTCTAAGAGGAACTTCTCCAAAACAACGAACAAGATTAAAATAATGCAGTGCTCTCAAAAATTTGGCTTCACCTATGACTCGCAATTTTAAAGACTCGTCCATATCAATGTTAGGAACATTGGCAATGACATTGTTGGCATCCCTAATGGCAACATAAATATCTTTCCAAATACCCTCTATATTGGGGTCCGTAGAAGTTACAGTTCCATTCTTAAAATTATTAAGTAGAAATGTTGACAATCCTTGATCTGAGGCTGCAAAAAGTGTGGATAAATATTTTTGTTTATAATAACCATTACCACTTTTTAAACGTGCATAGGCACTCGTTAAACCATCAATAGCATCCTCTGAGTTTTGATAATAATTATCCGTGTCTGTTTGAACAAAAGGTGTTTCATCAAGCACTTCGCATGAACTAACAAACACCAAGATCAGTAACAGTTTCATTTTAAACAATATTTTAACTTTCATAATTGATTGTATTAATAATTAAGTCTTAATCCAAATATATAAGACTTTGTTCCTGGATAGGTTCCAAAGTCCACCCCTCTTCTTTGAGGATTTTTTGTATATGTCTGAACCTCTGGATCATATCCGGGGTAATTCGTCCATGTAACTAGATTCTGCCCAGAAACATATAGTCGAAGTGATTTTCCATTTTTAAAATTAAAATTATAGCCAAGATTAATGTTTTTGAGTCTAAAAAATGAAGCATCGAATACCTGTCTATCAGAAGGAGTATTGCGGTTTCCATTGTTAACAATAGCCGCCGGATGGGCTGCCCCAGTTGTATTTCCGACAGCCGGATCATAAACAAGGGTCCCGTTGGAATACGCTATTGGGGCTCTCCAAGAGTTTTCAAAAGAATCTGACAAGTGATTTCGGGTTCTAAAAAGGCCACTCAATTGCCAAGAATCTACCCAAAATAAGTCACCTCCTTTTTGGCCTGTAAATAGAAGGTTAAGATCCCAGTTTTTGTATTTAAATTCACTTCCAATGGAAAAATTATAATCTGGATTCGGATCTCCAATTTTAACATAATCTTCAAAATCAATGATTTGGTTTTCCGACGGATCACCAGAAGCATCGTAATCTACATGATGGTTCACATAATTAATTTCTCCGGGAGCCGCATTGGGAATGCCGCTGGCATTGGCTTGTTCCCAATTTTCAAAAATACCGTCAGTCTCGGCACCCCAAAATACACCCAAAGGTTGACCAACCATAAACATAATTGGGCGGGCTTGAGCAAATCCTATAGATGGTCCTAATTGGTAATCTAAATTAGAATTTAGTTTAACGAGTTTATTTCTGTTAAGACTAAAAGTTGAATTCAAATCCCAACTAAAATTATCATTCTTAACCATTTCAGCTTGCAAACCAATTTCATATCCTTTGTTTTCTATTTCGCCAAAATTATCAACACGGGTAGCATAGCCATTTGAGGCCGGTAAATTTACATTTTGAAGCAAATCATAGGTTAATTTATGATATGCATCTAATGTAATATTAAACCTTGAATCAAACATCCCAATATCCAATCCAACATTAAATTGATCGGTCGTTTCCCATGTTAAATTATCATTTTCAAGATTCTGTTCATAAAATCCTATCACCAATTCATCGTCAAAATTATAGCGAATCGGGCTCATCAGTGCTAAGGATTGATATGGAGAGATTGGATTACTTCCTGTTTTACCATAAGATAAACGAAGTTTTAAATTGTTGATTTGCTTGATTCTTCTTATGAAGCGTTCTTTTGAAAGCGCCCAAGAGATGGCTACAGAAGGAAATATGGCACTTTTTTTATTTTCAGCAAACTTGGAAGAAGCATCAATGCGCGCATTGACATCAATAAAATATTTTCTATTGTAATTATATCCAACTCTTGTCAAAGCAGACAACAACCCAATTTCGCGATATTGAGATATAGGGACAAAAATCTCATCTGCTACATTGAAATTATAGAAAGTTGTGTTGTCATTGGCAAATCCCGTTGCTTTATTAAACAAAGAACGGATGGCGTTTTGCTCATATGTTGTTACCAAGGTCGCATCAATTCTATGGGCGTTGAATCGATTTCTGTAACGAAGGTTCCCCTCAGCATAAATTTTTCTATTTTCTGAATAAGACTGAGAAGCCTCCCCATTATTTATATAACCCCTTGTTGTATTGGTAGGGTAATAATTATCGCGGGTGTTTTTTTGATAATCAAAAGCGCCTCTCAAAGTAGCTGTTAGCTTTGGGGTTATTTTACCAACAATAGATAAGGCTTGTCTAAAAGTGAATGATTTTTTTTCATCAACAACATATTTTGCCAGAGTGTAGGGGTTTGAAATTAAATCCCCTTCGTTCAAGGCAGAATAAATATCATCGTTCTCCCCAGTTTCTAGCAAAGAATAAATAGGCTGAAATTGTAACAACTGAGACACCACACTTTTTTGCATAAACACCTGTCCATTACCTACCGAGGAGGCATTACCCTTCTTGTGTGAAACATTCGTTCTGGAGTATATATCAATTTTATCATTGAAAGCTTTTCTTTTTACACTTGAATTTAAAAAGACGCGTTTGTTTGTAGTATTTACAATCACCCCTTCTTGGTCAAAAATACCCAAACTGAGTGCGTAATTTTTCTTAAAGTCTCCGCCTCTGTAACTTAGATTATAAGAACTTGTTTGGGCTAATTGATAAGTTTCATCTTGCCAGTCGGTACTAATTCCAGTCGACTCTGGATATGGAACTGAATAATCTTCAATTTCGGGATAATTATCAACGGTTAGGGCTTGTGAACCATCAAAGACACCAGCAGGTCTATCAGGGTTTGTTATTTCTTGGTAGATTTGATTTAAAGAACGTTGGTTCATATATGTTTCAAAGCCTGGGCCATCCAATACATTTAATTTTTCTCTAACCGTGGTGAGATAGCTGTCAAATGTAAAGGATATTTTATCTTTCCCTTTGTTCTTATTCGCAGACTTGGTAGTGATCAACACCACGCCATTAGCACCCCTTGCACCATAAACAGCAGTGGCAGCAGCATCTTTTAAAATCTCCATTTTTTCAATGTCATTGGGATTGATAAAGCTTAAAGAACTCTGCGCCCCACCCGAATTACCATTGCCTTCGGCGTCGGCAACTGGATTGATCGGAATTCCATCAAGGACATATAAAGGTTGGGTCCCACCAAGCATGGAATTCGTGCCGCGAATAGAAATACCGATTCCACCCCCTGGTTCTGCACTTTCAGTCACAACAACACCTGCCACTTGACCTTGCAATAAACTCTCTAAAGTTGCGGCTCTGTTTTGCTCTAATTGTTCGCTTTTGAGCTGGGTGATAGAGCCTGAAAGATCTTTTTTACTGACATCAAAATAACCAACACTGATCGTTACTTCGTCCAAGGCATCAAGACTTGGTTCCATTAAAGCAATAACTTCTGATTGCTGAACTTCAATTTCAATGGTTTTAAAGCCCACATACGAAACAATTAAAACTTGTCCTTTTTGTGCAGTGATTTTAAAATTCCCATCAAAATCAGAGCTGACACCTGTGCTAGTATCCTTGATGATGATGGTGGCCCCTGCCAGCGGAATATTGGTTTCATTTTCAATGACTTTACCAGAAACTTCAAAACTTTGAGCTGACAAAGTCATTGTAAATATTGAAACTATCAATATCAAAAGCTTCTTTGAATAATTATACCTCATTTTATTTTATTTATTCTTTTTAATATTTTTCTCTTTCAGTACCTTTCTAAGCCACCAATCGCGGTCGGCTCTGTACTTAAATTGAGCCTTTAAATTTTTAGCTTCTTGCCTAAGATTTAATTCAATTGCATCATATGCCTCTGAATTAATCAAGTTAACCATTTCTCCGGGATCATTTTTAAGATCATATAATTCATCAATATCATTTTTAAGAAAGGCGTCCACCAATTTATAGCGATCGGTGCGAACCGCAATCTGATTAGGACCCGCATAAGGCCAATAGGTATCTAAATAATATTCAAATAAAATAGAAGTTCTCCATTTATCTCCTGAACCCCCATTCAATAAATTTAACATGGAATCACCCTGCATATAGCCAGGAATTTCAACACCTGCCATATCCAAAATTGTAGGCGCCATGTCAATGTTAAGACATTGCTGCTTTACAACCGTTTTTTGCTTTATTAATTTTGGATAGCGAATGAGCATGGGTACGCGCATGGAATTTTCATAAGCCAAACGTTTGTCATTAAATGTGTGCTCCCCTAAAAAATAGCCATTATCACTGCTGTAAATAATTACAGTGTTGTCCAATTCACCAAGAGCCTCAAGTGTTTTTAACACTTCTCCTAACGACTCATCTATGGCTGCGATACATCTTAAAAGATCCATATTTTTTTCATAATTGATGGGCCATTCCTGTTCTGGAAGTTCTGAAGGAATCGGAAGATTTTTTTTCCAATCAAAACCATATGTTTTTTTACGTTGCCACTCCGGTTTACCCTTAAAGGTTTCTTTGTGGGTATCATAAGGAGGGGGCGGTAAAACCGCCTCTTCATATAAATCCTTGTGCCTTTCAGCAGGCAAATGAGGCTCATGAACTGCCTTGTGCCAAAGATTCAAACTAAAAGGCTTAGTTGGGTCTCTTTTCTCATTTAACCAAGCAATCGCTTTATCAGTAAGAATATCAGTCATATACCCTTTTTCAATATATTCTTTTCCATTGTCATTAACAGGGGGATCTATGTATTTACCTTGACCTATAAAGCTATACCAATAATCAAAACCAGGCCGAATATGGTCTTTTCCTTTTTTATGGGCCATATGGATTTTACCAATATGAGCCGTTTCATAGCCTGCGTTCTGTAAATGAACCGTATAGGGTGCAAAAGTATCCCAATTGGGATCAACATGTCTGTTGTTTTGATTAACGCCGTGAATGTGAGGGTAGGTGCCTGTTAAAAAACTGGCGCGAGAAGGTGAACAAATTGATTGAGTTACAAAAAAATTCTCAATATTGGCACCTTCTTTGCAAAGACGGTCAATATTGGGCGTTTTTAAAAAAGGATAGCGGCCCATAAACCCAACAGCATCAAAAGGCTGATCGTCTACCAAAATAAATAAAAAGTTTGGAGGATTGGCTGTTTCTAATAACTGATTAGACTGTGAATATAGTACGAAATTAGTACTTAGAAAAAAAACAAAAAAAGTAAGTAAAATACGCTTCATTTATTTTAAAAGTTTATGAATTTGTAATATCTCAAATATAATTAAAAACAAAGTATGATATGATAGTTTTGATTCAAAACACACAAAAAATGAGGCTTATCTCTTATTTATATTAAAACATAAATTAATTTTGAAGCGATAATTCTAATTCTTCTAAAGACTTCCCTTTAGTCTCTGGTAATATTTTCAGAAGAATAAAAAATCCGATAAGGGCAATAAATCCAAAAATAAAGAATGTGAGAGAATTTCCTAAATTAGATAATTCCCATGGGAAAATAAGTTGAACTAAAGAACTAATTAATGAATTTATAAAAGCGATAACGCCAATGGCCATGCCTTTAAACTTTAATGGAAATAATTCGGACAATAATACCCACATGACAGGACCTAATGAAAAAGCAAAACAAGCAATAAAACCCAAAATTCCAATCAACACCAATATGGCGTTAATATTTGTAGCGGTCTCTAAAATCTCACCATCGTTTTTAGTGTAAATTTGGTTGCCTAAAATGGCTTTCACCTCTTTTTTAAAATCAACATCACTCTTAAATGTTTTATCGGCTAAGACATACAATTCGTTGGAATTTGTAAACTCAAAAGTAGCAATATTTGCAGGTTTAAGTTGATAGGTAGCTTGGCCAAATCCATAAGAACACAACAGTAAACTCAAGGCAATTCCAGCCGTTCCAAAAAGTAACAAAGGACGCCTTCCCATTCTGTCAATTAAATAAATCGCTACAAAAGTGAAAATTACTGAGGTGGTACTTAATAAAACGCCTGAAGAAAAAGAAGCGTCAGTTCCAATACCTGTTTGCTTAAATATAGAAGTCGCATAAAAATAAACCGCGTTAATCCCTGTAATTTGCTGTAAAACTCCGATCACTAAACCGATTATCAAAACAAATCGGAGAGATTTATTAAATAAATCTTTGAGTTTTAATTTAGATTTATTTTGATCAGAAAGTACTCCTTTTTCAATTGAATTAATTTCTTGAGCGCCCCGTTTCTCTCCGTGAAGTTGCATTAAAATTACTTTGGCATGTTGGCGTTCGCCTTTGAGGTACAACCAACGGGGGCTCTTTGGAACAAAAAATAAAAAAATGAAATAGAGCATCGCCGGAAAAAACTCAACACCTAGCATCCACCGCCAAACAGTTTCATCGCTTAGAAATGTATTTTCCGGAGTGTTGAATTTATTAAAAAAGTAGTTGCTTAAAAAAGCGGCGAAAAAACCAAAAACAATATTTAATTGCTGAAGCGTAACAAGTTTCCCTCTGTCTTCAGCAGTCGCAATTTCTGCGATGAATATAGGTGCTAAGACCAAAGCCGCCCCAAAAGCGAGTCCACCTATCATTCTTGCAATGTAAAGCATCTCATAAGAATTGGCATATGCAGAGAGTAGCGCAGAAAAGGCATACAAAAAGGCTACCGCAACAAGCATTTTTCTTCTACCTATTAAATCACTCAGACGGCCCGAAAATAGCATCGCAAACATCGCAGCAAAAGAGGGAGAACTCACCACCCAACCAGCTTGAATTTCGTTCAAGTCAAACTCAGGTCCAGCAAAGGACATCACCCCAGAAATGATACCCGCATCAAATCCAAATAAAAAGCCTCCAAGAGAGACAACAAAAGCAATAAAAATAATGTTATTTTTCATAACTAGAAGCTTTAGGAAGTGTTAGTAAATAATTGTTTGCATGGCACGTGGTTCAATTTCAAATACAGATTCAGTGTCTCCAACAATAAGCTTGTATGTTACAGATTGATCTTGAGGATTCATCACTACAGTAACTATACGGCCATCTTGATTTTGAAAAGAGGTGCTTTCAATAGTAGTCCGGCTGGCTGAGGTACTGAGGCGCAGTGCGCCTGGTTTGATGAATTTTGAAAAATGGCCAATGTAATAATAAGTAGGGGTAAATATAAGCTTATTTGATTTGGTGTCTGCATGAATGGGTGCAAAACAAAAGTTCTGAACGTGGTTGGGCCCACCGCGTTCATCTAATAAAATATTCCAATCGGTCCAACCTACAGTACCACTATTAAAATCATTGATCATTGAATTTCCGTAACGTTCGGCGTTGGGCCAATGCTGCAAACGCTCATAAGCAAATCCTTCTTGACATCCTTCTGTAAATAATAAATTTTTATCAGGAAAAGAGGCCTTGATGTTCTTAAGATTGTCGTAATTGGGTAAACTACCGGTCCATGTTTCATACCAATGGAATCCTATACCCCATGCGTATTTAGAAGCTTCTGGATCCTCAAAAATTGTGTTCGCTCGGTTCGAAATTAAATCTCTGTTGTGGTCCCATACAACTATTTTTTTATTGCCATGCCCCGCTTTTTCAAGCGTGGGTCCCAAAAAGTATTTTAGAAAGTCGCGCTCCTCTTCAGCGGTGTAAATACAAGATTCCCAACGCTGTGTGGCCATAGGTTCGTTTTGTATAGTAAGCCCCCATACAGGAATATTTTGGGCCTCATAAGCCTCAATAAATTTAAGATAATAGTTGGCCCAAGATTGACGAAATTCTGGGCGTAATTTACCCCCCCTTAGCATGTGGTTATTGGTCTTCATAAATGCTGGAGGACTCCAGGGGCTGGCATAAAATACCAATTTATCTCCTATGATAGCCTGCGCTCTTTTTATCATGGGAATGCGTTTTTCTAAATCCTTTTCAATTGAAAAAGAGTTGAGCTCCGCATCGCCCTCGTCAATGTAGGTATGACTCGCTAACCCAAAATCACTGCTATGTATACTGGTTCTAATGATGTTATACCCAATTCCTTCGGCACCATAATAGGCCTCTAATAATTGGTTTTGTATCTCTGAACTAAGCTTGGAAAAAACTTCTGAGGAAGCATCTGTAATGGCACCTCCAATGCCTAAATACTTTTGAAATTTTTTATTTGGGTTTACAAAAATAGACACCTCTGTCTCTAAGGGTTGAACACTTTTTTTGAAAATTTGGTCTGGCTGTTTTGTCAGTCTCAGATCGGTATCCTTGGCGGTTGTATACAGTAGAATATTTTTGTCTAAAAAATTCATTTCAATATTATTGGGTATAGAATTTTGTGCCAACAGTACTGTTGGTAATATCAGAAAAAAAAGACTGTGAAATATTTTTGTTTTGTGAGTCATTTTAGTTGTTTTAAAGGACTTATTTTCTGTATTCGTGCTTGACCCAATCCACTTCCATGACCCACTCTCCACGCATTGGTGAATCGGTAATTTTTGCAAAATTTAAAATCGCAAACATGGGTTCTGGATAATTGTCACCAAGGCCTTCATTTCTGTAAATTTCCTTACCATCCAATCGATATAAAAGGTCTGACCCCTCCCACTCTACGGAATATTCATGATAGTCGTTGAGAGTCGCATCAAAACCTTTGCGAAGACTCCACCAATCCCCCTCGTCGCATTTCCCTAAACTCTTGATTGCACCTGCCGTATAGTGGTCTTTTTGGTGGTCACCATGATGTTCAAAAATATCAATTTCACCAGAACCAGTTGTGGGCCAGCAAATGTATTCATCGGGCTCCTGCACTGGTGGTTCATTATTTTGAGCCCCCAATATCCACCAGGCTGGAAACATACTGGCTTTACCATTGGCTGAAAGTCTAAGTCTTGCAGTCCATTTTCCTTTGATGAATTCTCTTCGGTTTTTTGAAGCAATACGTCCCGCCACGTATTGAGTTTCTGAATGTTGGTTATCGAATTTATCAAAATTATCGCAAGCGATTTTATCCTCTATATTGACAACTCTTAATTTTAAGGTCCCGTCACTTACTTCTCTCGTATTATAGGCATTATCTGGTACATAACAATGGGTTTCATTATTAACCCAAATGCGTTGGTCTTGCCAATTACTGGTGTCAAATTTTTTAAAATCATCAAAAAAATCAACCTCCCAATCTTCTGAAGAAGACGGGTACTTTGTCTCACACGAACTGAGTACTGAAATTAATGTCACAATAAGAAAAAGGGTAGATGTGTTTAGCCTCATTAAAATTAATATTTTAGATTTTTTGGGTTAATTTTTATACAGTTTTTTATGAAAAATTCTATTTTCTGATTCAACACGAACAAAATAGAGTCCGGATTCAATCGCTGGTAATTGTAGCTGAACAGAAGACGAAGATTCAATATACGTACGGCTGTAAATTTCACGTCCGTTCGTGTCATACAAAATAACAGAATCAATTGGGTTGGATTCAAAATTGATGTATAACTTATCATTAACAGGATTTGGATACATTCTTAAAATACCTTCAAATTGAATATTTTCTTCCATTCCCAAATTTTGATCTGAATAAGTGAATTTTAACCAATTGATATTAAAACCAGGCTGTAAAACAGTCATTTTAAGCGTGTAGGTACCTTTGGAAAGTTGAACCTCATCGGTTAATGTATACCAAGTTTGCCAACCTCCAGTAATTGGAATTGGAAACCATCCCAAGCTTTCAGTGGATTCATTATCAACCATTTCAAATTCTACTATGCCTTGTTGATAACTGGCTGCATAACGAATTTGAAAATCGTAAAGGCCAGTTTCATCTACATAGACAAGGTATTCGGCATAATCCCCAGAATGGGTCTGACCAATGTTATTGCCTCCAAAAATATCAGTGGTAGGTTCTACACTCAATCCCAATTGTGTATTAAAATCTTCGGCTTCAATTTTACCAGGTATTAATTTTCTTTCTGGAAGCGAGTTCGTAACTGGGAAATTCGTGAATTCAGCAAGTATATAATTATCAAATATTGAATTTATAACATGACCTGTATGATCGATGGTAATATTTTGTTGAAAATTTAAAAATTCTGTCATTTCAAACAAAATAGTACGATCATTTGAGGGATCTATCTGGATGGACTCCACTGTACTTGAAATTCCATCAATATCAATATTGAAATCATCAGAGTTCAAGTTCTGGCCTTGTGTAATAGGGTGATTTAAAACCAATCTTATGGACTTTTCATCGTCCAGTATGTTTGCCCCTATAGGTTCGAAATTGGGGATGGATTCATGAGCCTCCTCAAACTCAATACTGCCAACATTAAACTCGTTATCACCAATAATCTTAACTTTTAAAACATGGGTGCCTGAAGCTAAGTAAACACCCCCGGTAACCCCGTTAACAAAATTAGACCAACCACCAGTGTTGTTCATTAAAATAGGTTCAGAAATGTCGACTTCATCTAAAAACAGCTTTAGCTTACCTCCAGATTCTGGGGAAGCATAACGAATACTAAGATCATAAAAGCCTGTAGAACTAATGTTTACGGTATAGTTCATCCATTCCCCATCATTAATGTAACCAATGTGGTAGCCATTAGAATTAAAGGTGTCTGTATTACTTTGAATATCAACGCCGTCATTGCGGTAATTCCAGCCCTTATTCCATGCTTCATATGAGCCAGTATCGATGCTGTAGTCTACATAATCGTTATCGTTGTAAGCAATCCCGTTGATCCCTAAGTCATAATCTGATAAATAAACGACTCCAGGAATTTGATGGTCCGAATAAGGCATCAACGCATCATCCTGGGGGAGTCGCAATTGAGCGTCAACAACATCTTTAAAAAAGGTAGTGTTAGAGAGTAATAAATCTGTTGTGAGTTGACTTAGTCCCGATATGGCATTACTCACGCTTGGGACAGGACCTTCTCCTTTCCAATAATCAATGATTGCCTCATAGTTAGAATTAGAAGAAATAGAATAGGGAGATACAATGGTTTCGATTCGTTTGTAAGGCCAAGAAGCCCATCCAATGTTGTTGTCTTCATATAACTTGAACGCATCTCGGTACCAAGTATTGGAATTTTCACCCGTTTCACCACACCATAGTGGGACATTATATTGATCTCGCATTCCAAGAACCCAGTCCAGTGAATCATCATTATTGTAGGACCAGTATTTATGAAAACTGTAAACCATATTATTATCCCAAGGAGGAGTCAATCCTGTGAAATCATTGGCATATCCATTGCCCTCAATATATATTATGTGATTGGTGTCAACAGCGCGAATGGCATTTGTAATTTGAACATATAAATTTCTGAGCTCATAGTTGCCCAAAGTCCAGTTTACTTCATTCAACAAATCATAACCTCCGATCCAAGGTTCATCTTTATAGCGGTCGGCCAATTGTGCCCAAAGCGCAACGGTTTTACTTTTGTTAAAATCGCTTTCCCACAATGAGGGTAAATCGGGGTTGTAATCTGATATACCCGAATTCGCACCCTGCCCACCGGGTGCCGCATGTAAATCAAGAATGAGGTATATTTGGTTGGCTTCACACCAATCTAACAAATCATCAACCATTTCAAAGCCTTTACTAAGCCAAGTGTTCTGACCTTCGACAGGTTCTTCTTGTATTGGAAGCGTAAAGAGATTATAATGCATCGCGAGTCGAACGCTGTTATAGCCTAAGTTAGCCAGGTTTTCAATATCTGTTTCAGTTACGAAATTAGCCAACCAATTGTCATAAAATATTTGGGTTTCTTCCTCACCTATCAAAGCGGTTAGATTATCTTTAAATTCATATTGTGTGTCGGCACCACCAACAGAATTCATCATATATCCTTCCTGAAGCATCCAGCCACCAAGACCTGCACCTTTTAATATGATTTCTTGATTATTATCGTCTACAATTTTAGATCCGGAGGTGCTTAAAAGTTGGGCATGTGAGACATAAAAAAAAAGGCTGAGGGCTATTAAAATTCGCATAGATGTTTATCGATTAAAGATTATCTAGTCCGTATAAAGTGATTTCTGAACCATTGACGTAGGTTTCACTACCATAATTTGATGTTACGCTGAATTTTAAATAGCGAAAGGTTTCTGAAACAGCATCGAGTTCAAATTCGTGGCCATTGGCAGCAGATTCTAATGCAGCGGCAGGGATATTACCTTCTGAATCTCTCGGATCACCAATATCAAATTGACCCAGTTCTTGCCAAGCTTGGGCATCATTACTCGCGTAGATTGTAAAACTTTTCATATTTTCTTCCTGAAAATAATAGGGAATATCTGAGGGACCATTGTACCAAAATGCACGCTGCCAGACTGAAAACCGCGTTATTTTTACATTTTTATTAAGATTGATTACGAGATCAAGTGGCCAGTTTAAAGACCCACCATTTAAATCTCTCCAAATCATAAAATAACTGTTATCTGAATTATTCCCAGTGGTGTCAATTACATCATCCCAAAAATTAGTAGAATCCCCTTCCCATGCATTTCCATTTACAGATTGGGAAGCCAAAAGTGTCCAAGTTGATTTGTCAATGACCTCTTCAAAAAGTGGTGTCAATGTTCCTTTTTCTTCTAGAGTTGTTGTATTTTCATCAAAATCTTGAACTCGAGTCGAAATGCTTATTTCAGTTGAGGGCAGTCCACGAACTGCGATGGATTCTTGTGCATTGTCAGAGGATAAAATCCTAACCTCTTCATCTGTACCATCGTTGATGTGCACATAGACATAAACTGTTTTAGATTCTATATTATCCCAAGTAATTCTAAAACCTCCGAGGTCAGGAGCCAATTCAATACTTTCTTGGACCAAATAAATGAAAGATTCTAGTGGAATTAGTTCGACAAAAATAGGTGCTGATTGGTTAAAGTTTTCATCGACAACATACATTGTAATAGTTAAAGCAGTGGTTTGATTTAAACCATCAATTTCAATACTGTTATTGTAACTACTAGAGGCCCTGCTAACATCCACTCCATTTGAATTTGTGTATTCAGCCTTCACATAAAGAATATCATTATCATCAGGGAGGGTATAATTTATAATACCGCCGCCATTGGTGGGCGTTACCATGTCAACAGTCAAAACACCTGGTGGCGTCGTATCACCATCTTCTTTGTCACTACAAGCAACCGCTGCAAAAACAAACAAGGGGATAAAAAGTAATTTTTTCATAATTCTATATTTCATTTTTATAAAAGTTTTACCATCCAGGGTTTTGAACCAAGTTAGGATTGATGTTTATCTCATTAAAGCTTATGGGGTGAAAATAGTCTCTAGGAGAATTAAAAGAACGCAATCCAACATCTATTACATTATAAAAATTAGATTGGGTTTCCTCATTAACTGACCACCCCTTAACCGGAGTTGAAAAATACTCAAGACCTAATTTCCAGCGTCTGATATCATTGTATCTGTGCCCTTCAAATGAGAGCTCAATAAGTCTTTCTTGACGAATGATTTCGCGAAGCCCTGTTTGTTCGGTGTGTTTACCAACATTCGAAGTCAAGGAAGCATCCCCCCAACTGTCCTGAAGATTAGGAATTCCTGCTCGATCTCGAATAACATTCAAAGCATCATAAATTTCTTGACTGGGACCATTAACTTCATTTAGGGCTTCTGCAAGGTTTAAGTAAAGCTCACTCAATCGAATGATTGGAAAGGGATAACGTATGATTTTTGAATAGGTGTCGCCTTCCGAATCGGGATGTACAATTTTTTTCAAACCGTAGCCAGTGGTCAAGTAGTCGCTTGTATTGGCATTGCGACCATGGGCCTCCCCTTTGCGCATTTTAAGATTCCAAAATTCTCCCCAGCTTCTACTTAAACCTCTATCAAAAGCCAGGGAAGCATAAAAACGAGGCTCTCTTTCTAAATTCAATTTTGCGGTAGTTTGTCCATATTGTGCCACATATCGCTGAATAAATGGCACATTAGTCACATCGTATCGATTGTTATAGTCAAATGATAAATCATCTTGAATCGGTAACCCATTTTTTGTGTAATACAGCTCAGCCATTCGCATGGTAGGTGCAACCCACTGCCATGCAGCTTCTCCTGAAGATGCAGAGGGATTTTTCATTAAAGAGCCCGCCTGTATTCTCCACCAACTGTCAACCGGACTGGAATTTCCCCAAATGAGCTCAGAATTCCAGGGATCTGTCACAGTATATCTGGCATTGTATTGGCTTTGTATAAAAGGATTATTATAGTTGAAAGAATCAAAGGTAGGAACATCTCCAGTGTATTCATACATAGCAACGCCCTGGCCAGTAGCAGCTAAAATAGCATCTGCTGCAGCATCTGCGGCCAATTGCCATTTTTCTCCTTCGTAGCTTAAATTAAATAAATTCTCGCCGTTGTTGTTTGTAAAGCCTGCATAAAACTCCGAATTACCATTAAAAAGAGGACTGGCACTATAAAGCAATACTCTAGATTTGATGGCTTTCGCTATCACTTGATCAACACGTCCAAGGTCATTACTACCAGTCACGCGCAATGGAAGATTTATGATGGATTCGTCAATGGTTTCAGCGATATATGTGATGACTTCATCAACTGGTCTTCTTTCAATCCTGACTTCACTATCATCTGCAGAAATTGGAATATTTACATCTACAATCGGGATGGGTCCATAATAAGTTAATAATAAAAAGTGATAGTGTGCCTTGAGAAATAAAGCTTCAGCTTTCCATTCATTTTTTTCTTGTTGTTCCATATCAATGACCAAGTCTATATTATCTATTAAAATATTACAGCTTCGAATGGCTTCCCACAGTGAACCCTGATCACTTCCTCCTGAAAAACCAGACCAAAAACTCATTTTTGGATTGGATACAGACTGTTCACCCTTCATCATTTTGGTGGCATTCGGTTCCTTTTGTAATGGAGTTGTTAATTCATCTGACGCAAGAACAAAACTTCCGTAAATATCATCTTGAACTGGTAAATAACTGTAGCAGTTTGCCAATGCATTAAAGGCAGTTTCACGTCTATTGAAAAGTAAACTTATCTCTTGTGTTCGGTCTGGAACAATATCTAGGTAGTCCTCACAACTAAAAGTGACCAAGAAAAACACAACAAATACTCTTTTGAATACGATACTTTTTTTCATCTTTTTAAAATTTTACTTGTAAACCAATATTAAACACACGTTGAGGCGGATACCCAAGACCATTTTCAGCCATTTCAGGATCCCATAAATCAAATTTGGAAAAGTAAAGAAGATTTAAGCCAGTAAAATAAATTCTAGCAGAAACATCGGAGAAAAAATTTCCAAATTTCTCAGGGATGGTATAACCCAATTCAACACTTTTTAATCTCAAAAAATCTCCATCTCTTAACCACCATGTAGATGGCTTTTCATTGTTATCAACCACATTTGTAGACAATCTCGGCCAAAAGGCATTGGGATCGGGATTGTTTTCAGACCAATAGTTGTCTGTAATGATACTCAAAGCATTTCTTTCATTAACAAAAGGGGATATTTTATCAGGTTCTATAAAAAAAGAAGATCTTGCAACCCCTTGCATAAACATTGAAAAATCAAAGTTTTTATAACCTGCAGAAAATCCAAAACCATAAACAATTTCAGGCACATTAGGTTTTCCAACGGGTACCATATCTAATTCATTTACAACCCCGTCCTGATTTACATCTTTGTATTTGATATCGCCAGGCATGTAAGCATTGTTTGAAGAAAAACCATTAAACTGTTCCGGTGAGTTATCAATATCTTCTTGATCAATGAAAAGCCGTTCTGCGATATAGCCCCATTGTTGATTTATGGGATGACCAATTCTGCTCAAATTTTGATTTTGAAATTCCGGTTCCCCATTGACCAATATTTCGTTCGTAGCATAGGTGAAATTACCTCTTCCAGAGATGTATAGACCCGAAGGAAATACGTGATTGTAATCCAGTGAAAGGTCAATCCCGTGTGATTTTACTTCACCAACATTACTGCTAATGGTTGTGGTTAATCCCATAGTTTCTGGAATGTAGTCGCGCTGCATATATATGTTTGTTCTATTCTCTTCAAAATAATCTACTAAAAGTGTCATTTTATTAAATAAACCTAACTCAAGACCGTAGTTAGATTTTTCTGCAACCTCCCATGTAACGTTTTGATTATCGTATCGGTTTACAAAATATCCATTGTAATAATTGTTGTAATCGGCACCCCAAGCATAACCAGTACCACCATTGTCAAGGTTTACATCCGACAGATAAAAGAAACGGTCTTCAGGTGAGGATATTCCATCATTACCAACCAAACCATAAGTGTATTTTAATTTTAATAAATTAACAGCTGGTAGTTTCTTTTCGAACCAAGATTCATTGGATACAATATAACCCACACCAAAGGATGGGAAAAAACCAAATCGATTTTCTTCAGAGAACTTTTCAGAGCCATTATATCCGAAGTTGAATTCTGTATAGTAGCGCTTGCCATAATTATAGGTAAATCTTCCAGAAACACCCATGTTTCTTGACGGGAGTGTAGAAAAGGAGGTATTCCCCCCCCCTATTGTGTTGAGCGCCTCGGTAAAGTTAGCGACAAGCAAACCTCCTACTTCATGGTTTTCATTGAACTCTCTGTTATATTCAGCAACGAGTTCATAATAAAAATTACTATTGCCATCATTTGAGACAGATGGTTCGTTTAAATACTCCGTACCTTCTTGAATATTGTACAACGAATAGTCGACACCTTCATCGGTTTGAATTTCAGAAAGACCGTAATAAAATGGTGTAAAACTTCTAGAGTTTTCATTTGATAGATAAGTTCTAACTGAGGCCATCCCACGAAGTCGAAGCCCTTCAGTAATCGCATCTAAGTTTTGTTCAACCGAAAATTGAGCAAGTGTGGTATTAGAAAAACGATCTTTATATCCTTTCACCATTTCGGCATAAGGGTTAGGAAACCCACCGTTTCCTTTATTTCCAAAAAGTGTATGGCTGAAATTCATAGTGTTTTCGTCAGGTTCATAAACCTTTGGAAAATTAGCAGGGTTGGCCTTAACAACATCTGCAAATATTTCGTTAGCACTCACTATGGGACCATTGTATCTTTCAAATAATGAATAATATTTGGTTGCTATTTTAGTTGTTTTGGTCAAGTTCACATTAACATTGGCACGTAAATTAGACCTTTTGATATTGATGTTGTTATTGAAATTATTTAATGGATCTACCTTTAGTAGCCCAGACTCGTCAATATGAGAAAGTGCAAGGTAGTATTGAGCCACGTCTCCACCCCCAGAAATATTCAAATTAATCCTTTGATTTTGCGCATAATCGTTAAACAATTCATCAAACCAATCAACATCTGGGTAAATGTTCGGGTCACCTCCATTTTCAGTACCATATATTTGTTGTATTGAATACAAGAGTGGTGAAGATTGATCTCGAGCACGCAAGGCCTTGTTGTAAAGTTTCATGTAATCAACCGCACCAATAAAATCATTTACTTTGGATGGGCTTGAAAAAGAAGATTCATAACGAACCGAAATTTTAGCCTTACCAACCTTTCCTTCTTTTGTAGTGACCAAAATAACACCATTGGCCCCTCTAGCACCATATAATGAAGTAGCGGTCGCATCCTTCATGATTGAAAAAGAAGCAACATTATCGGGTTCTATGCGCGCCAAATCAGAGGTTGTAATTTGTAGCCCGTCTAACAAAATAAGTGGATCGTTTTTATAACCAAAAGTCGTAACACCCCGGATGAAAAATTCGGCATTGTCCTGACCAGGCTCCCCAGAGCGTTGATAGGAAATCATTCCTGCAATTTGTCCAGCAAATGAAGACGTTAAATTGGTTGATGGCAGTTTGAGATCTGAGGTGTTAATGGTCGATACAGAGCCAATGACAGAACTCTTTTTTTGCTTGGAAAAAGCCACAACCTGAACTTCTTCTAAAGCATTTAAATCTTCAACCAAAACTACATTCACTACTTTTTGAGCACCGAGCGGAATTTTTTGGGTTTCAAACCCCAAATAAGAAAAAACAAGTACCGCATTATCTTTTTTTACATTGAGTAAATAATTTCCGTCAAAATCGGTAGTCGCACCATTGGATGTGCCCTCCACAATAATGGTAGCACCAAGCAGAGGCATACCGGTCTCATCAACAACAGTTCCCTTGACAATAGTCACTTGTGAATGTATGCTAAGACTTAAAAAAAATATTATAATTAATGTGAAAAATCTTGAATAATTACTTTTTAAAAACATTTTAAATACAAGCATTGGTTAATAATTAAAAAACAACTGGTGAAAAAGTAAAATCAGATTTTATCCCAGTATAAAAAAGCAATTACTTTTTAATGAATTTCTTTGTCTGACCATTGATTTCAAGAAAATAAAAGCCTTGGTTGAGCTCCCCAACTGAAAATTCGTTTAAGTGTGTCTTTATTTGACTAATCAAACGGCCATTAATATCTCTAATCATAATGGTTTTGATGCCGGAAACATTTTTTAAATAAACAACATCCTTGGCTGGGTTAGGATACAACTTTATAATGTTACTACCAAGGTATGTCAAACCAGCTGTTGTTTGCAAATCAGGTCCCATTACGTCATCTATATAGAATGTAGAATTAACCCCAGGTTCTCCATCTCCACGACCAATGAAAATTTGTAAGTGGTCTAAGACAAAACCTTCAGGATACAATGGATTTCCTTCATTATTTAAAGTTAAAGGGTCGTAGTCTGAAATATTAAAGTAAAAAGTTTTCCACTGGTTTGCGACAAGTATATTTTGATCTGGGAAACTTTCTGAACCTGTTTCATAATTACCAGATTGTTGCCAGTCATTTGCAGCATCTGTTAGTTTAAATCTTATACCAGTTTTAACCGGAGAAAAAACTCTGAACGAAAAAGTGTCTCCTAAATTCGTATCTATAGGATTATTTAATTGAAAACTAATTCTTTCCCAGCCACCCCAAGTTGAACCTTTAGTCCATTCCATAACGGAATTATTAGGATTAAGAGGGTCTTGCGCAGATGTGTTAAATAAAGGTGAAATACCAGTAGTATCAAAATCATTTGTTGCTTCTGAAACTAAGCAAAGTGAATTCCCGTCAAAATCATTGTAAACAACCATACTGGGAAGACCGGTATCTGAAACTGTAAATATAGCACTGATACCTGTAACTACTGCTTGAGTTTCATCGTATTTAACCATACCCTCCTTAATGCCATACCAATAGCTAGCACCAGTTGTCAGAAGCTCATTTGAAACAATGGTAAATGTATTGTTGTCCTCAGAAATAATGGCAGCAAAAGGGACTGCCGCACCATTGCTGTCATTTTCTCTCAATTCGAGCTTGCTTGAAGGATTACTAATGTCTGAGCCATCTAAATTAACAAACTGGAAATTTGAATTTATACTGAGTTCTGAATACTGAAGAACATCTGTAGCACCATTAGCAGGGTTAAAAACAACTTCCGCTGCTGGAGGCACGTTGCTCTTTACAATATCATCAAAATAATAGATATCTCCTGCCACAGAACCCCCTGAAGTATCACCATCAAACCATAACTGAACTCGATTGTAATTTGACGCAGTGACGTTTGAAAAGTTAAAAGTTAATTGAATCCATTGATTAATTTCTGATTCCGTTACTGCATAATAAATCTCATCATTTTGCCAATAGCTAGGATTGTTTTGAAGTTTGAATACAATATTCATTGGTTTGTCAACCCAAACCTTTATGCTAAAAAAAGGAGTTTCAGCAAAATCAATATAATCAAAAGTACCCTCTGACTCAATTCCTGAACTCCACACACCACCAGGGTGTGTAAACTGACCGACTGTGGAGGAATTATTAATAGCATCTGGAGCAGGGTTAGGAACCGCTGCAAAACCTGCAGAACCCCAAGTTACAAAAGGCGTATCAGTATCCTCAGATTCATAATCAAACATAATAATATTTACATCTCCATCAACAGGATCTTTTGTAGTAAAACTTGCACCAACACCAATATTTTGTGTTCCGTCGGAATGATACATGCTGTTTTCAACAATTCCGTACCAAAAGGTAGTTTGAAAATTTAAATCTGTTAAGGGGGTAATTGTAATTTTACTATCAGACTCTATAGAAGCTTCAAAGGGAACATCTGAGCCGTTTTCATCACCCATCCGCAGCGCAACTTTGTTAGAAAAATCGGTGATTGTTACAGCACCTGGGTCATAAAATTTATTATTGGTTTCAATGACCATGTTTCCACCAACAGATATATCAGTACTACCATCTACAGGTGTAAATTCAAAAGCTGGTACAGAATACAATGGAGGCCCTGAAATATCATCAAAATAAAGAGAATCGCCCTCTTCCCAGTTTTCTCCATCAACTTTAATAACAATACTATTTATAAAAATATCCGAAAATCCTGTAAAATCAAATGTGAGTTCTTGCCAGGTTCCAAGTTGAGCGGCATCATAAGTTGCTGAAGTTTCGGAATTATGGGCTCCCCAATCTGGTTGATTTTCAATTTTGAGAGTGATTGTTACAGGTTCACCCGCTAGAAATTTGATTTTAAATAGATTTGATTCTGTAAAATTGAAGGGGTTGGGAAAAACAGAAGAAGGGTTTACAACTCCGATTCCAATCGCATTGTC
The DNA here is from genome assembly GCA_045561735.1 of Flavobacteriaceae bacterium. Classification (GTDB taxonomy): domain Bacteria; phylum Bacteroidota; class Bacteroidia; order Flavobacteriales; family Flavobacteriaceae; genus UBA3537. The sequence continues at coordinate 34,082 of JBJKXC010000022.1, forward strand.
AATTCCAGCGGTAAAAAGACCGACATTTGGTGAAGCATTAACAGGATCGGGTATTGGGTTGGTTGTCAATGAAAAAGTACATGAGTTGTTCCAGCTCTCAAAATTGGCTGTGGGATTAATGTCATCAAAGTTGATGTGCATAACTTCTTGGCTGTTTAAGAAAGTAATTGCAAAAACAAAAATAAAAAGTAAATATTTTTTCATATAGATTTATTATGTTTTGTAAATAGTTAATTTAAGACTCTTACTAATTAAAATTTAAATGGCAAATTTAATAAAAAATAATCTTTTAAAGTAAATTATAAGCAAGTTTCAGAAAATGATAAATGAAATGAGTTTACATATCATTTTGAGTCTATAAAAGGAAATAATTTAAAAGATATCCAGACTGTATATGTGTCCTAATGGATAAGACTTTTTTGCCACTTCCACGCCGAGGCTAGTGCATCTTCCAAACTGAGCTCAGCTTTCCAACCAAGAATTTTATTAGCTTTAGTTGTATCGGCATAGGCCGAAACAATATCTCCAACACGTCTATCGGCATAACAATAGTTAAGTTTTTCACCTGTTGCTTTCTCAAAAGCACTAACAACCTCTAAAACCGAAAAACCAGTTCCAGTACCAATATTAAAGACCTCATAATTATCAGACTTTTTTTCATTAAACAATCTGTTTAGCGCAACAACATGCGCCTTTGCAAGATCTACTACATGAATATAATCGCGAATACAAGTTCCGTCTGGCGTTGGATAGTCATTACCAAAAATTGATAATTTTTCGCGGGCGCCAATAGCAGTTTGTGTTACAAAAGGAACTAGATTTTGTGGCATCCCTATAGGAAGTTCGCCGATCTTTGCAGTTGCGTGGGCACCAATGGGGTTAAAATACCTTAAAACAATAGCACTAAAATCTTGATTACAAATACATAAGTCTTTAATAATCTGCTCGCCTATTTTTTTGGTGTTTCCATAGGGTGATTCTGCCTGTTTAATTGGTTCGTTTTCGGTAATTGGCAATTCATCTGCTTGGCCATAGACCGTACAAGAAGAACTAAAAACAAATTTTGGAGCATTAATGTATTGGAGCTGCTCAAGAACATGCAATAAAGAGCTAATATTATTTTTATAATATTTCAAAGGATAATTAACACTCTCTCCAACAGCTTTGGAAGCTGCAAAATGTATAATGCCGTCAATATTGGAATGTCTTTTAAAAAAATCTAAAACAAAATTCTTTTCTTTTAGATCAATTTTTTCGAAAATTGGTTTTACTCCCGTGATACCAAAAATCCCATCTAAAACATCAGTAGAAGAATTAGATAAATCGTCGATGATGATAACCTCAAAACCACTTGTCTGCAGTTCCACAACCACATGAGAACCAATATATCCTAGACCACCAGTTACAAGAATTTTTTTCATTAAACTTTAATATGAAATTCGTTGACGGCTAATTTAAAAAACAGCATAAAATATACAAAAAGACTTGGACTCATAATTATTATTCTATTTTGTAATAGATTCTATACCAATTTATAAAGGCTTCAACTCCCTTATCAATTGAAACGTTAGGTTTGTAATCGTAATCCTTTTCCAACCTGTTAACATCCGCCCATGTTTGTTTGACATCCCCTGCTTGCATAGGAAGCATCTTTTTTTTAGCCACAATCCCTAGCTTGTTTTCAATGGTTTTTATAAAACCTAAAAGCTGTATAGGTGCGCTGTTACCTATGTTATACAATTTATAAAGCGATTTATCTTTTGAGTCCTCTAAAAGTGTACTAACAACCCCCTTAACAATATCATCGATGTAGGTGAAGTCTCTGGAGAGCTCGCCAAAATTAAAGACTTTGACTGTCTTTTTGTTAATAATGGCGTCAGTAAATAAAAACATTGCCATGTCAGGCCTTCCCCATGGTCCGTAAACTGTAAAAAAGCGCAAACCTATGGTCTCTATGCGATACAAATGACTATAGGTGTGGGCCATTAGCTCATTAGATTTTTTTGTAGCGGCGTATAAACTGATGGGCTTGTCAACGCTGGCAGTTTCTGTATATGGAACGCTATCGCTGTTTCCATAAACACTCGAGCTGGATGCAAACACCAGGCGTTTTACTTTATTTTGTCTGCAACATTCTAAAACATTTAAAAAACCCGTAATATTACTATCAACATAGGATTCAGGGTTTTTTAAAGAGTAGCGCACTCCAGCCTGAGCCGCTAGGTTACAAACCATATCAAATGTAAAGTCCATAAAAAGCTTTGGAAGCTCTTCTCGGTCTTGTAAATGCATACGTATAAATTGCATTTGAGTTCCATGGCTAATACTGCTACAAAGCTCATTAAAAACCTTTGCGGTTTCCATCTTAATTCCTAATTGCTGTAAACGTGCATATTTTAAATTAACATCATAATAGTCATTAATGTTGTCCAACCCTACCACCTCGTGGCCTGCTTTTAGCAGGGCTTCACATAGTTGGTAGCCTATGAAACCTGCTGCACCTGTAACTAGTATGGTTTTTTTACAATTCATCAGGATCCAATACCTTTATATACAAATCCAATAGTTTCCAATACTTCTCGGTTTAAGATATTGCGGCCATCAAAAACAAAAGCCGGCTTTTGCATATTGTCGTAAATTCGCTGCCAATCATATTTCTTAAACTCATCCCACTCGGTGAGTATAGCAACGGCATGGGCGCCTTGTAGTGCAGCGTAAGGGTCATTTTCTGTTTTTAAGTAATTTTTATTTTCGTCCTCAGAACGAGAATCCAAGTGATTTATGTCCGATTGCATCTGAGCACTAGTGACTTTAGGATCATAAACTTTTACTTTAGCCTGCTCATCAATAAGCAAATCTGCGATATAGATGGCCGCAGATTCTCTGCTGTCGTTAGTATCTTTTTTAAAAGCCCAACCTAAAAAAACAATGGTCTTTCCACTAATAGTACTGTATAGTGTCTTTATAATATTTTTAGCAAAACGGTCGCGCTGGTAGTTGTTCATTAGGATTACTTGGTGCCAATAGTCAGCGACTTCATTAAGGCCCAAAGACTTTGCAATGTAAACTAAATTCATGATGTCTTTTTGAAAACAAGACCCCCCAAAACCTACAGAAACTTGCAAAAATTTTGGTCCGATCCGACTGTCCATTCCAATAGCCTTGGCCACTTCTTGTACATTGGCCCCTGTGGCTTCGCAAAGCTCAGAAAGTGAATTAATAGAAGATATCCGCTGGGCTAAAAAGGCATTCGCTGTGAGTTTGGAGAGCTCCGATGACCAGATATTAGTAGTTAGTATATTTTCTTTTGGGACCCAACTGGCGTATACATCTACTAAAGCTTGTATAGCCTCTTGGCCTTTATCGGTAGTAGAATCGCCTCCTATAAGCACCCTGTCAGGAACAGCCAAGTCACGCATGGCAGTACCCTCGGATAAAAACTCTGGGTTGGAAAGGATTTGAAAATCAACCCCTTTACCAGTATTATCCAGAATATTTTGGATGGCCTCAGCTGTTTTTACTGGCAAGGTTGATTTTTCAACCACAATTTTATGGGAAGTTGCCACTTTAGCAATTTGGCGTGCACAAAGCTCAACATATTTTAAATCGGCGGCCATGCCTTTACCAGCACCATAGGTTTTGGTTGGGGTATTAACCGATATAAAAATCATCTGAGCTTCTGCTATGGCCGCATCAACATCGCTAGAGAAAAATAAATTTCTACCACGGGCCTCGGCGACCACCTCATCAAGTCCAGGTTCGTAAATAGGAAGTTTGGTTAGGTCTTTATCATTCCAATCGCAAATACGTTGGGAATTGAGGTCCACCACAGTTACTTTAATGTTAGGGTTTTTCTGTGCGATCACAGACATGGTAGGACCGCCAACATAGCCAGCACCAATACAGCATATAGATTTAATTTTCATTTCTATTTATTTTTAAATAATTTTAAATCTGATTTCATCATATCATTAACTAGAGCATTAAAGTTATATTTTGGAACCCAGCCTAATTTTTCTTTAGCTTTTGTTGGGTCTCCTACCAAATAATCAACTTCAGTAGGCCTATAATAATTGGGGTCTATGGAAAGTATTTCTTTTCCAATTTCTAACTGATAGTGCTTGTTATTACAAGCTTTTACAATCGCCTTTTCTTCTTTACCTTGACCTTTAAATTGCAGATCTATACCAACATAATTAAAGGCCGTAATAACCATTTCTCTTACAGATTTTGAAACTCCTGTTGCAATAATCCAATCTTCGGCTTTTTCAGCTTGTAAGATCATCCACATCACGATTACATAATCTTTGGCATGTCCCCAGTCGCGAACAGCATCAAGATTTCCAAGGTAAATTTTTTCTTGTTGTCCCAAAGCAATGCGGGCTACTGCCCTTGTTATTTTACGAGTTACAAAAGTCTCTCCGCGTCTTGGCGATTCGTGGTTAAATAAAATCCCATTACAAGCAAACATATCATAGGCTTCACGGTAATTTTTTGTAATCCAAAATCCATACATTTTGGCCACGCCATAAGGCGATCTTGGGTAAAAAGGAGCGTTTTCATCATAAAATCCTTTATGGTTTTTATTCTCTTGCATGCCACCATATAGCTCAGATGTGGAGGCTTGGTATATTTTGGTTTTTTTCTCCAAGCCTAGTAAACGAACAGCCTCAAGGATGCGTAAAGGGCCTAAAGCATCGACCTGACCAACATATTCGGGTACATCAAAAGAAACCTTTACATGTGACATGGCCCCAAGGTTATAAATCTCATCTGGCTGACAATCTTTGATGATTTTAGTAATATTTAATGAATCCGTTAGATCTCCATAGTGCAATTTAAAGCGTGGCCTTGGATCATGGGGGTCTTGGTAAATATGATCAATACGTTCAGTATTAAAAGACGAAGTTCGACGCTTAATACCATGAACTTCATAGCCTTTGTCTAATAAAAATTCAGCTAAATAAGAGCCATCTTGGCCGGTAACTCCAGTAATGAGTGCTACTTTCATATTTTTACTTCTTTAAAATTATTAATGTTCTCTAAAAACCAAGCATAGGTTTTTTTGATGCCATCTTCTAATTCTGTACTGTATTGCCAACCCATGGCTTTCATTTTGGATACATCCATAAGTTTTCTGGGAGTACCGTCGGGCTTAGTATTGTCCCAAATAATATCACCTCGGTGGCCAGTGATTTTTTGAATTGTCTGGGCCAACAACTTTATTGAGACGTCTTTCCCTGAACCAATATTATACAAATGTTCTGGTAATTTATTTTCCAAAGCATAAACCACGGCTGTAGCTAAATCGTCTACAAATAAAAACTCCCGCATAGGCGTACCTGAACCCCAAAGGGTTACAGTAGAGTGATTGTTTTCTTTAGCCTGATGAAATTTTCGAATCATTGCTGGCAAAACATGAGAAGTTTGCAAATCGAAATTATCGTTGTAACCATATAAATTGGTAGGCATTAAACTCACATAATCTCTGCCATATTGCTTACGAATGGATTCACAGGCCTTAACCCCAGAAATTTTTGCAAGGGCGTACCATTCGTTAGTAGGTTCTAAGGAATCTGTTAACAAATATTTTTCTTTTAAGGGGTTAGGTGCAAATTTTGGATAAATACAGGAGCTACCTAAAAAAATGAATTTTTCAATATCATTTTTGAGAGCACCATCGATTAAATTATTTTGAATTTGCATATTTTCCATAAGAAAAGGATAGGGGAAATCGTTGTTAGCCATGATACCGCCTACTTTGGCTGCAGCGTTAATGACCACATGAGGCTTTTCCAAATTATAAAAAGCATTAACCATGGCTTGTTCTCTTAGGTCTAGTTCATGGCTAGTTTTACCAATTAGGTTTGAATAGCCTTTGGATTCCAAGGCCCGCCAAACCGCGGAGCCCACCATACCACGGTGACCTGCAATGTATATTTTAGATGTTTTATTTATCAGATTTCTCACTAAAAAATAATTGTTTTTACAAAAAAACAACTTTAATTTTAAATTTTTATACTTTCAAAAGCGAAACTCAAACTATCTTTCCAAGAGGGTATTTCGAGATCAAATCGGGTCTTTATTTTACTTTTGTCTAAAACACTATAAGTTGGCCGCTTTACAATTGTTGGAAATTCTGAAGTTTTGACTGCATTTATGAGTGTTTTTATATTTTTAATTCTAAAAATTTCTAAGCTAAAATCGTACCAACTACATAACCCATCATTGGAGTAATGAAAAACCTCAACACTTTTATTTTTAATTTTTGGTAAAATTGTAAAGACAGCCTTTGCTAAATCTGCGGCATTAGTAGGAGATCCAATTTGGTCCGACACTATATTTATATTGTCATTAGTTTTCGACAGTGCTATTATTTTTTTTACAAAATTATTACCAAAATTAGAGTATAACCATGAGGTCCTGATGATAATTGTATTGCTTGGGTTTATTTTTTTTATAGCCAATTCTCCATCCAGTTTTGTATGACCATAAACAGACTGTGGATTGGGATTATCAGATTCCTTGTAAGGTCTTTGGCTATTTCCATCAAACACATAGTCTGTGGATATGTGAATGAGTTTTATATGATTATCTTTGGCGAGTGTTGCCAAATTAGTAACTGCCAAATGGTTTACAGCATTGGCTAATTTAGGTTCGGACTCTGCACTATCGACAGCTGTGTAGGCTGCACAATTTATAATAGAATTGATTTTATTAATCTTAATAAACGCTTCTACAGCTACGTGGTCTGTAATATCCAAGGCCGAACGATCAACAAAAAATAAATTATATTGAGGAAAATCAAAAGCAATGGCTTGTAATTCTGAGCCTAGCTGTCCACTACCACCAGTAACTAAAACATTATTCATATAAATTTGTTGCATAATTAAAATTCTCTGCTTCATTAAATAATGGTAGATCCAAATCTTTTTCAGAAAGTTTCAATACATCTGAATTTAATTTCCAATCAATTCCTAGGATTGAATCATTAAAAGCAATACCTCTATCGCTACCGGGTTGGTAGTATTTATCAACTTTATAAGAAAAAATAGCTTGCTCACTGAGAACAACAAAACCATGAGCAAAACCTCTTGGTACTAAAAGCTGTTTATTATTTTCTGAACTTAGCTCAACAGCTACATGCTTTCCAAAGGTTTGTGATTCTTTACGTAAATCAACAGCCACATCTAGAACAGTACCACTAATTACTCTTACGAGTTTTGTTTGGGCATATGGTGCTAATTGATAATGTAAGCCTCTCAAGACTCCGTAGGAAGATTTTGATTCATTATCTTGACAAAAAACAATTGAATATCCTAAAAACTCATCTAGTTTGTCCTGTCTAAAGGCTTCAGAAAAGTATCCGCGATCATCCGAAAAAATTTGAGGCTCACATAAAATAACATCTGGTATTTCTAATCTTTTAAACCTCATTTTACAGTTCTTTTGCTCTTTGAATTAAATATTTACCGTAACCATTCTTTTTTAAAGGCTCAGCAAGCTTTAAGAGCTGATCTTTGGAGATATATCCCATTTTACAGGATATAACTTCTAAACAAGCTACTTTTAATCCTTGTCTGCTCTCAATCATTTTTATATAATTAGATGCCTCAATCAAAGATTCATGGGTACCCGTATCTAGCCAAGCAAAACCTCTTCCCATAAGTTCAACTTTTAATTGACCTCTATTTAAATATTCTTGGTTTATGCTAGTAATTTCTAGTTCACCTCTTGGGCTAGGCTTTATATTTTTAGCTATTTCAATAACAGAATTAGGATAAAAATAAAGCCCAACTACTGCATGATTGCTCTTAGGATTTTTAGGTTTTTCTTCAATGGATAATGCCGTACCGTTATCATCAAACTCAACAACTCCGTATCGTTGCGGATCGCTTACATAATAACCAAAAACAGTCGCCATGTTTTGATTTTGCACATTAGCTATAGATTTTGTTAGTAAATCTGAGAAACCATGACCATTAAAAATATTATCTCCAAGCACTAAACAAACATCATCATCTCCAATAAAGTCCTCACCAATAATAAAAGCTTGTGCTAAACCGTCTGGAGATGGCTGTTCTTTGTAATAAAGATCAAGCCCTAATTCTTTACCATTGCCCAGCAAACGCTCAAAATTAGGTAGATCATCGGGGGTAGAAATAATTAATATTTCCCTTATACTAGACTGCATTAGTACGGATAAAGGGTAGTAAATCATTGGTTTGTCATAAATCGGTAATAGCTGCTTAGAAGTGCCACGTGTAATGGGGTAAAGCCTAGTTCCAGATCCGCCTGCCAATATAATTCCTTTCATATCTTAGCTGTATTTTTTTTATTGTAATGCTGATAATCCCCCGAAGTGACGTTATTGAGCCAATCTTTGTTATTTAAATACCAATCAATAGTAATAGCTAGTCCTTCTTCAAATTTCACAGATGGAGTCCAACCTAAATCTCTATTAATTTTTGATGCATCAATTGCATAACGTAAATCATGCCCGGGCCTATCTTTTACATATGTAATTAGTTTTTCGCTGGTTCCAGAAATACGCCCTAATTTTTCGTCCATTTGTTTGCATAGAACTTTAACTAAATCAATATTTTTCCACTCATTAAAACCGCCAATATTATAAGTCTCATGATTTATTCCTTTATGAAAAACTAAATCAATGGCTATGGCATGGTCAATAACATATAGCCAATCTCTGGTATAATTTCCATCACCATAGACTGGTAGTTCCTTATCATTTAAAATGTTTTTAATGAAAAGTGGTATTAATTTTTCAGGAAATTGGTATTGCCCATAATTATTGGAACAATTAGAAATTACATAAGGCATGCCATAGGTTTCTCCGTATGCGCGTACAAAATGATCAGAACTTGCTTTTGAGGCCGAGTATGGTGAATTAGGGTTATAAGGAGTATTTTCCTCGAAAAGCCCAGTCTCAGCTAGAGTTCCATACACCTCGTCTGTGCTTATATGATAAAAGCGCTTGTTTGCCCAGTTCGTTTGCCATAGAGATTTAAAGGCATTTAGAAGAATCATAGTACCCAAAATATTAGTTTTAGCAAAACCAAGAGGATCTGTAATAGAGCGATCTACATGGGACTCGGCTGCCAAATGAATCACAGCGTCAAATTTATAATCTTTGAAAATGGCGCTGATATAGGTCTCATTAGTTATGTCCCCATGCAAGAAGGTATAATTTTCTTTAACCTGAATATCTTTAAGGTTCTCAAGATTGCCTGCATAAGTTAAGGCATCTAAATTGTAAATGTGATAATTAGCGTAGTTATTGACAAAGTATCTGACCACATGCGAACCTATAAAACCCGCACCGCCTGTGATTAATATTTTTTTACTATCTACCAAAATCGTCTTGAATTCTTATAATATCATATTCATCAGATGGAACTGAGTCTGTATGCTGCCAAATCTCGGCTACAACGCCATAGTTCTCAAGGCCCACAAGGCGATGGCGCATGCCCTGTTCTAATTTTATTTGATCGCCAGGTAGATAAGTTTGCATTAGTGTCTCAATGTCCATTGTAGATTGAACAACCCCTACTTTGCCTTTATATACCTGCCAAATTTCAGCCCTCCGATTATGGTATTGCCAAGATAATCTTGAATTTGGCTTTACAATTAAAATTTTTGGACTCAGCTTACCATCAATTTTTAGCTTATTAACATCTATACCTCCAAAAAAATGATTCGAAAAAGCTTGGGCTTGACTTTCCTTAATATAAAAAAAGGCGCCCCAAGGACGGTTTAAATCCTCGTCTATAACTTCAAAGCCCAGGGAATGAAGCTCGTCTTTAATGATGTTGTAAAAGTCTGTGGTCATTATTTAATTTCTTCGGCAGTTTTAACTTGTTTTCTTAGACCACTTGAAGAAAAGCGATGATCTCTAGAATTATAATATATTTTAATCCCTTTTTCCTTACAATATTCTTTTCCGGTAAAATCTTTATCTTTATACTCATCCCCAATGATGCGAACATCTAATTTGAAAGAATGCAAAATATCGACTAAGTCCTGTTCCGATACGTAAGGAACAATCTCATCAATGTGTTTACAGCCCTTCAATTGTATGTAGCGCTCAATTATAGATTGAGATGGTGTGTTTTTTTCTGGTCGATCAATGGAGGGGTCCAATTGCAAGCCTACTATAAGATAATCACACTGACGCTTAGCCTCTTCTAGCATTTTTATATGTCCAGCATGAAGCAAATCGAAGGTCGAAAAAGTAATACCTACTTTCATGATTTTATTATTTATTTTATTTAACTAATTAAAAGGTATTTTATTTTATTTTTATTGTGGGATTTTTCAAAGTTTTTTTAACAGCCAGCTACTTGATTGGATTTTATCGCCTAAACCATCAATCAGTGTAATGCCAAACGATTCACAAGTTGGCCGCTCAGGAATGGTATCATTATTTTGATCTCCACCATTGGCAAAGGCCAAATCAAAACTGGAACCAAAATCTTTAGCTATTTTTTCAAGGGTGGCACAGACAGTACGGTCTTCATCGATGGACAGTATGGCTTTGTCTACAGCTTTTATATTGGAGACAATTACTAGACGCTCGTCTTCCATTTGAAATTCTTTACTGCCTTTTAAATCACGCTGAAAATCAGAATTAACAATTACAAAAAGTTCGTCAGCCATGGCTTTAGCATTATTAAAATACTCCAAATGGCCTTTGTGTATGGGATTAAAATAGCCTGAGACAATAACTGCTTTTTTCTTTTTCATAAACATAAATTTAAGTGTTTGGATTGAGATTTTCTGCGGCTTTGCAGAAGGATGTCCCAATTAAACACTTTAAAATAAAAAATTAGCCCATTTTCATAACACTAATATAACAACAAAAAAATTCAATATAATTTAATATCTACAATTAATTTATTTTGTATTACAATATGGTAATAAACTTGAAGATTTATAGATGTTTAAAAAATATGAACAAAGTTTTTGGAAATATTTTGCAGATCAATCAGAAAATTTTGGTTAATTTTGAAATTATTTTTAAGCAATAATGAAACACAAGAACCAGTTATCAAAACGAATTTTAGCCCTTTTTTTATGGGCCATTTTGATATTTCCTTCTTTATTAAATATCATACATCATTGCGATATGCACATTCATTTAGAATGTAATGAGCAAAAAGAACATTTCCACCAATATGAAATAGATTGTGAAATATGTGACTTTAATTTACTTAATTTTAATTACGATCTAAAAAAATGCCATAGCTTAGAACAGTCCGAAATTTTTACAGCTTCAGACTCTTTTTACAGCTCCCTTCAATTTCATTCATTTCTAAATCAAAGTATACAACTGCGCGCACCCCCTGTTAGATGTTGAAGAAACTCTACTTTTTCAATAAAACTAACAAAAACATTAAATGCGTATCCTTATTTGGACAGCAATGCTTATCATTAGCTTTGTGTCTCATTCTCAAAATTGTAATAACTCCGTTTCGGGTAAGGTCAGTGACCTACACGACGGATCCCTATTATCTGGAGCGACCCTTGTTTTCAACGAAATAAACAAAACTGTTCAAACGGATATCGAAGGGTATTATATCATGTCAGACCTTTGTGAAGATGAGGTTTATAGCATAGAAATTCTACACCCTTCTTGTGAAACCATGAGCTTTAGACTCAAAGTTTCTGGAAACATGAAACGCGATTTTAAATTGGAGCACCATATTGAAGCTCTCAATGAAATTATTGTAAGTGGAAAAGCTTATGAAGAAAACAGCAGTTCTGTTTTTGAAAATAAAGTTACAAGTGAGACATTAGAACAATTCAGTACAGCTTCACTTGGAGACGCCCTAAAAAGCCTGAGCGGTGTATCCTCACTTAACAAAGGTAATGGCATTGTCAAACCCGTGATTAACGGACTACACAGCAGCCGTATAATTATGATTAACAATGGAGTTCGAATGCAAGACCAGGAGTGGGGAAAGGAACATGCACCTAACATTGATGTCAATGCTGTTGGTAGACTAACTATTGTTAAAAGTGCTAGCGCATTGCAATACGGCGGAGATGCTATGGGCGGTATTATTATTGCAGAAGGATTAAAAGTACCTGTAAAAGACACGCTTTATGGAAAAACCATCCTTTCTGGGGCTTCGAATGGTCGCGGCGGAGTTATGACTTCACAGCTTACAAAAAGCCACAAAAATGGTTGGTATGGCACAGCACAAGGCACACTTAAACGATTTGGAGATGTTGAAGCTGCAGACTATGTAATGAGTAATACAGGATTAACAGAAAAAGACATGTCTCTGAGGGTTGGGCTCAACCGCTTTAATCATGGATTGGAAGCCTATTATGCCTACTACAGTACAGAAATAGGGATTTTAAGATCCTCTCATGCGCACGGAGCAGCAGATCAAATAAGGGCCATTGAAAGTAATATCCCTCTAATAGTTAGAGATTTTACTTATGATATTGGCTATCCAAAGCAGGACGTCACCCATCAATTAGCAAGAATAAAGGCTTATAAAAAATTTAATGACTTTGGAAAATTAAATTTTCAATACGATTTCCAAAATAACCGACGCTTTGAATATGATATCCGTGTGGGTAATGATAGAGACACCCCAGCATTGGATTTAGAATTGGGTACCCACACTTTGTTATTGGACTACAAAGGGGATTTTAAGGACTTTGGTTTTAAAGCTGGCGTTATGGGACGATACCAGAATAATTTTGCGAACCCCGATACTGGAGTTAGAAGGCTTATACCTGATTATAAAAAATATGATTTTGGTATTTATGCCATAGGAAATTATGAGCTAAATGATCAATGGGAATTTGAAGCTGGTGCCCGTTTTGATTATAATTACATAGATGTATATAAATTTTATAAAAACTCTGTTTGGGAAGACAGAGGCTATAATACTCAATTTCCAGAGCTGGTAATTGCAGAGTTATCAAATCAAGTTTTAGTTAACCCGGAACTTGACTTCAATAATCTCTCTGCAACATTAGGATTTAATTATAAAATAAATAACAAGAATACTATATTTTTAAATCATGCGCTGTCTTCAAGAGCTCCCAACCCTGCCGAGTTATTTAGTGATGGTTTACATCACGCCATCGCTAGAATTGAAATTGGTGATTTAAGATTTAAATCTGAAGTTGGTAACAAAACGTCTTTAACGTTCAGCTACAGAGTAGAAAATTTCAACTTTTCAATAAATCCATTTCTAAATAATATCAAAAATTTTATTGCAATTGAGCCTGTTGAAATTAGAGAAACCATCAGAGGTAATTTCCAAGTATGGGAATACCGGCAAACTGATGCACAGCTTGTTGGAGTGGATATAGATGCCGCATATGAAATTAATAATTATTTTAATATCACGCATCAATTATCTCTTGTAAAAGGCTATGACCGCAGCAAAGATTTACCCCTTATCAATATGCCACCGGTCAGTACAAAAAATGAAATTTCATATATCAATCAAAAATTAAATAATCTAAAAGTTTCAATGCAAAGTGAATATGTGTTTGCTCAAAATGAATATCCAAATAATAATTTTGAAGTTTATCTTCCAATTACCCAGACCACAGAAACTGTAGACATAAGCTCCACACCACCAGCCTATCATTTGCTAAACTTTAACACCAGTATGGATTTCAAAACATCGAAAAAATCGTCTCTAACCGTAGGATTAGGGATTGATAACCTTTTAAATACTTCCTACAGAAATTATCTCAATCTTCTGCGTTTTTACTCAGACGATTTAGGTAGAAATTTTTTATTAAAATTAAAATTCAATTATTAATTATAAAAACCAAAAACAATGAAAAAGCAAATTTTATTATTACCAATGCTCATATTAGCGCTTATGTTCACAGGATGTTCAAGTGACGGAGACAATACAAGTGACCAAAATGGAGATGATAATCTTCCTATTGATCCAATAAATGAGCAAGAAGTTATCACAACAGTTGAAATCACTTTGACAAACGATTCTGGCTCTTATCAACTATCATGGGAAGATCTAGACGGAGATGGTCCCGATGAAGCGATTATCGATGGGGATACAATGCCCGCAGGGATCTACAATTGTGAAATTGAACTTTACAATAAAACTGTTGCTGAAGATGATGATGAGTACCGAGTAACTGTCGAAATTTTAGAAGAAGATTTAGACCACCAATTCTTTTTTACGCCACTAAATGGATTAGATGTCAGTTATAATTACACAGATATGGATTCTGCTGGTAATCCAATCGGACAAACATTTGATTTGACTGCCAATGTAAGTGAGGGTGATTTAAATGTTGTATTGCTTCATGAGCCAGAAAAAGGAGCCCCAGGGGTGCCCGATGGTGACATGACAAATGCAGGTGGAGAGACTGATATTAATATCACATTTCCAATTGTTATTGAATAGTATTATTGACTAAATAAAAAAAACCCAATGCAATCATTGAGTTTTTTTATTTTTTGGTGTCTATTTTTATTCTTTTGCAGCTTCAGGCTCTCTTGAATAAACATATATCTTTTTAATCTTGCCATCTACAAACTGAATATCATGAAAAAGATGAAGTAAGGTTTCATTACCCTCTGCATCAATCTGCTTCATATCATCCCCAGTGGCCAACCACTGCGTCATTTCACCAGTTTCATCCACACCAGCATTGGTAATCATCCATTTAGTTTGCCATTTTGGAGAAGAAGCTTCAAACCAGCCCTTTAAAAAATTAATGTGATTTTTATTCCCCTTAACAACAGTACCATCAAACAAATAACCTTCCCAGCCTTCATGATTCATTGAAGCGATTTTATCTAAATCCTTCTGGTTATGGGCTTCAATATAATCCAACCAAATTTGTTCGTTTTTGGTATCACCCGCAATAATGGAAGTGGTTTCTCCATTGTCAAGATTCCAAGTACCAATTACCGCCGGACCTGAATCTATATTAATTTCTTTTTTAACCTCAGTATTGCAAGACAAAAATAAAAATGCAAATAGGGGTAGATATATAATATTTTTCATTTTAAATGTATTTTAAATTAGCAATTTAAATGTATGAAAAAATTAGCTATTTAGATTCCAAAACATAATTAATATTTGCGCTGAGTTAATCTGGCAGAACCAGTTTATTACTTTACAATAAATCAATAAATAGTTGTAAACTAAAATTTAAAAATCAAAATCTATTTAACTAAAAAAATCCCCGCTGAAGCGAGGATTTTTTGAATTTTAATTTGTTTTAAAAAATTATTTCTTTAAAACTCTTACCATTTCTACTGTGTTACCAATTGAAATTTGTACAAAATATGCACCTGATTGCATCTCAGCCATATCCACCAAACAGTCTTTTGTGTTTGGAGATTGACGCGAAACAACTTGCCCGAGCATATTAAAGACTGTGATGTCTTTAACATTACTTTGTGCTCTAACTGTCAATTGATCGTTTACTGGATTAGGGTAATACGTGAATTGTGACATCCCTAAGTCATCAAGACCAGCAGTTGAACAACTTGTTTCGCAAGTTGCAAAACAGTACGATATTGTTGCCGGTGCTGTTACAGCATCTAAGAAACGGTCATTGAAATTATTGGCATCAGCACAAGCTTGGCCTTCAAGGTTTTCTTTACCATCGTAAGTATAATGGTTAGGAGCTCCATTTATGAAAGCATAGTGTCCTGAAAGTCCTTCCGGTATACTTACGGTAGCTGTATAAACACCGTCACCATCAGTATCTGACATGGCAATAGCATTAGCACCTCCCATAATACCACCTCCTATGAACATTCCAGTTTCGCCTACTGTAATATCAGCAGTGTCTACATTAAATGTTACATCATGTCGAACAACAGTTCCACAAGAAGCATCACACGTTGCAAAACAGTAGTTAATTGTTGTATCTCCTGTTACTGGATCTAAGATACGGTTGTTATAGTTATTAGTGTCAGCACAAGCTTGGCCTTCAAGGTTTTCTTTTGTACCCCAATCACCACCGTCTCCAGGATTCTTAAAGAATGCGTAGTTTCCTGTAGTTCCTTCAGCTAAAGTAACTGTTACAGTCCATATACCATCACCATCGTCATCTGACATAGCAACTGCATTAGAACCTCCAAAGATACCGTCTCCTAAGTACATTCCACCATCTCCAACAATTACATTGTTAGTATCTACGTTGAATGTTACTTCATAATCGTTCTCAGGAATAATACAGAATCCAGTCGTTGGGTCCGTATCACAATTACCGAAACAGTGATTCAAAGTGTAATCGTCAGCACCTACTGCTGATAATATACGGTCATCAAAGTTTCCAGCATCAGCACAAGATTGACCATTAAGATTTTCTTTCGCACCCCAATCTGCATCAAAATTAGGACTATTTAAGAAAATATAATTTCCTGCTGTTCCTTCTTCTAATGTAACTGTTACAGTCCAAATACCGTCTCCGTCAGTGTCAGTCATTGGCTGTGCCGTAGCATTTCCAAATACTCCACCTCCTAAGTACATACCGTTAGGTCCAACGCCACCAGTGATTAGTGCAGTATCAACATTGAATGTTACATCTGTATATTCAGTAGCAACTGGCTCAGTGTATGAGAATACAATATCGTCTATATAAGCGACAACTGCATCGTTGTTACCTTCTCCATTAAATTGGATTACAATATTATCAACGTCAACTCTAGCCATAGACGCATCGTCGTTAAATTCGAATGTTAAATTAACCCACTGGTCTGTGACCGAAATGGCTTGAGTAACTGGATTTTGATTTGTCCATGGTTGAGCTTCTGTAGCGTCTTGCAATTTAAGTGTTAACTGATTGGGTTGTGCCCCTGTTAAGGAAGTACCATCAATCATTGCTCTCAAAGAAACTGTATTCACTGAATTTAAATCTAGTTTGCTACAAAAACGCATCTGGAGGTTAGAGTAAGATGACAAATCATCTGTATACTGCATAACTCCATTGTAATCTGCTCCATCAGGATTAAGTGGGTCGTTCACTCTATAGATTCCAACTTCATTATCATTCCAGTAGTAACCTGCTGGACCAATAGCTGTAAAATCATGAGAGAACGCAGTAACTAAGTCTGTAGAAGCACCTGTACATTGCTGGTCTACAACAAAAGGATAAACACATCCAGAATCCCACATCATGAAAGATCCGTCTGTACAATTTACTGCCGCATTTGTCCAAGTACCATCGGCTCCTTTATAAGCCCATGAATCTGTGTATTCCCATGCTTGCCCAGTTCCATCAACATCAATCTCTCCAAAAGTCTCTACAACTGCATCGTTGAAGAAAAGCTCTATGGCATCATCACCATTGTGACCCAATCCTTGTGAAGCATTATTGTAAATCAAAACTTGATCAAAAGTGTTGCTAGCGTTCATGTAAACATCTGCGATAGTTGCTGTAGCACCACCAGATCTGGCAACAAGAATGTGATCTCCTGCTGTGGCCGAACCTGTTAATTCAAGTTCCTCACCATCAGTTCCGCCACCATTAGTAGCAACACCAATACCATAGGCACTCAAGTCTGCAATGTCCTCGGAAGCAACTAAATGAATAGCTTTCAACCAAGTACCTGGAGTTGAGAAGTCAATAACACCTTGTAATGATAAAGCAGATGTTGGCTCCTCTTGGCCCTCACCATCACCAGAAGCTACTGTATTTTCGTAAGTACCTGTAGATATTTTAAATTGGTCAACTTCGACAGAACCATCACCATTTTTTGAACAAAACTGTAAAAATTTAAGCACTGCATTTGGCGCCAAAGTCTGTGTTGCCGCATTCCATGAAGTTGATTGGTTAATATCATTTGTGGCCATAGTTAAACCATAAGGGTTGGTAGAATTTTCACCTGGACTGCCAACCCAAAAAGTTGAAGTTTTATTTGTGAAATCCATAGTCGTACCTAAGGTAATTTGCTGACTGTATATAGCTGAATTACCTAAACCTCCTTGGTCTTTTGAGCCTCCGTATTGTAAACCATTATTGAAAACTAAAGATTCAACCTTAATATCATTATCATCAGGTGATAACTTTAAACCTGCAAATCTATGGTTAGTTCCATAACTAGAGTTTCCTGACCCTTTTAGGAATAATTGCTGAATTGTCCCAGTACCAGATAAATCTATATTATTATAAGTAATTGAGATGTGAAGCTTACCATCAATCAAATCCGCTTCTGTTAAATCAATATTTTGGAGGAATGTACCAGAAAAACCATTACCTGTCAAACCTCTTCCAGACTGAACTACAGAATTGGGATCAGAAACACCAGACTGGTCTCCGTTTTTTAACCATCCTAAGTTATTGCCTCCAGTAGTTGAGAAACCATCCCCTATAACTCCAGTTGTAGAACCTGCAACGAAGTCCCAAACTGCAATAACAGTTTCAGAAGTACTTGAAGATTCAGTAACAGTTACTGTTCCATACATGTTGGTGTCATGTGGATCACATACATAGTTAGTACTGCCTACTTGGTTAAAGGTGTAAGAAAATGACGTTACATTGTATGTGCTATCAAAAGTTTCTGTACCAGAAGTAGACCTCAAATTGTGAGTGCCAGCACCCCAGGTCCAATTGACAGTATCGCCAACTTCAATTGTGATTTGTTGGTTTGCACATGTTCCATCATTAGCCCAAGCGAGCTCGTGAGTTGTTTGAGCAAATAGTCCAAAAGAAATAAAAATGAAAAATGAAAGTAATTTTGTTTTCATGGAATAATTATTTAGTTGATAAATTTAATTTTATGTTACTTTTTAGGTAAACTATTTTTATATAAGATTTTTGAATGGGAACAAATTTGTGGCATTTGATTAAAAAATGCCTATTTGAAACTATGCAATAATCTTACATATTTTAAATATTTAAAGGAGGTATAGTATTTTGTTTAATAAGGATTTAAAATCACACTCTTATTGAGGCGATTAAATTAAAAACATAAAATAATACACTCTAATTTCCAAATAACGTAAAAATTAGGGGTGAAAAGTGTTAAAAAATATATTTTGTGACAATTATTCGATTAAATGTTAAATAATCAGGTTGAAATGTTGAATAAAGCTTATTTTTCATCAATTTGTTTGATTGATGACAAGTTAATTAGTACAAAATTAATATGATTTGAGTCAATGATTATTTATAATCACATCCTAATTATTTGTGGCAAAAAGAAAGATAAATTTATCTGTTGGAATATTCAAATTGAATTTTTATTGGAACATCGTATAGAGATTCCAACTCACCAATGTTTTTTTTATAAAATTTAGTTTCTGGAGGAATGCTTACATTTTTCCAAAATTCATGATCGTAAGGGATTTTATACAAAGTCATATCTTTTTGCTCAAATTCTCCTTGAAATTTAATTTTACTATCGCCATTATCAAGGTCCAGTACAAAGATTTCATGACGATAAGAAATGGGAATATATTTGCGTTGTTTTTCTCCTGCTTGTAACATAGCACGTGAAATATGATCGGGAGTTCGAACAGCACCCTCCCATTGCCGTTTATGATAACTTAAATATAATTTTCCTCTGTTATTATTTTTATAGATCCAAAGAGCTGTTAGGCTCTTACCAATATTCATTTTAGTGGAATTTTTCTCAATTTTATAAATTTTTAAGCTTTCAAATCCTACATAAAATGTAATATAATTACCACTAGGCATTGTGCCTTGGAGAACAATAACGTCCTCATTTTCATAAAAAGTATCATCTATTTTTTTCCATGAATAAGAAGACATTGGTGGCCCACTTCTTAATGGATTATTTTGTTCCATAAACTTAATGGCATGCCGATCTTGTTCATTTTTTATGAAGCGATAATCAGAAGAATTGCGGCTATGTTGTACATCAAAATCTTGTAAATAAGAAGAAGGGCCCCGATCTAAAACGTCAATATACTGCTCTATAAAATAACGGCAAATGTTATCTTCTACAGACCAACGCCTGTACAAAAGACCTAGCTTATGCTTTTTACTTATGGTATTATCTTTTAATTTTTTAACCGCTTTTTTTACAATATCTCTGGGGTTTTCAATAGAAACTTCCCCTAACTCCGTAATCATTTCCTTTAAAACAAAGCTTTTATCTATCAAATTAATAAAATCTTGGACTGTGATTTTGAGAGACTGAAAGCCTATGGATGAAATTTCTATAGTATCAGATAATTCTTTGTTGGTGACAACAAATTTAAATCCACCATCTTCTGTAGAGCTGGTGCCAATATTTTTTGCAACAATTCCGACAGAGGCGTAAGGAATGGGGTAATTGTATTCATCATACACCATCCCCTCAATAGTGATGTAATTTTGACCAAATACAAATCCTGATTGTAAAATAATTAAACTTATAAAAATGGTCCTGTATACCTTCATTATTTTTTATTTGTTAATTTCAAAAAAATATTATCCCGTAAAGTAACACAAAATTCCAATAACAAGAAAAACCAAAAGAACTGAGAGCACCACATCAATGGTGTCATAACTGTCTTTATGGGCTTGTTTTTGTTCGTCAGTAAGCGTCCCAAAAGACAAGCCAACAATGGTTTTGTAATCTGGTGCTGTGGTCAATAAACTTGTAGATACACATAAAATGACAGAGAAAACAAACATAAAAATAGCCATATGAGCAAAGTTAATGGTTGCAAAGTCATACAAGGCGTGAGTAACCCCTTCGCCTGAAGTAATTTTTGGTTGAAAATATATCTCTGACCCTAGACGTATAACCAACAGAACAAATCCTGCCAATAATGTTGTAATTGCCGCTGTGGAGTTGACGCGTTTCCAAACAATACCCAACAAAAAAACAGCGGTTACAGGCGGTGCAATATAGGACTGGACATTTTGTAGATATTGATACATAACTCCACCGCCTATTTTCTGCATTATAGGAATCCAAATAATACCTAAAACTACAATAAATCCTGTGGCTATTTTACCTATTTTGAGTAATGATTTTTCGGACTTATTGGGATGAAGTTTTTTGTATATATCAATGGTAAAGATGGTAGAGCATGAATTGAATACAGAGGCTAAAGAACTCATTAGTGCTGCCATCAACCCGCCTGCGACCAAGCCTTTCAATCCGACTGGCAAGAGTGTTTTGACAAGCATTGGAAAGGCGCGGTCCGCTTTTTCAACAGAAAAAACCTCAGGGTTTTGTATGGACAATGCAAAAGCAATGATACCAGGCACTAAGAAAATTAAAATGGGTAATAACTTTAAATAGGCACCAAAAATAGCGCCGCGTCTTCCAATCTTTATGTTATTAGCGGCCAAAGTACGCTGCACAATGTATTGATCTGTACACCAATACCAAATTCCAACAATGGTGCCCCCTATAAGCAACCCTGTCCATGGAAACTGCGGATCCGACATAGGACGCCACATATTAAAATGGTCTGGACTGACGGCTGTAACCGTTTCTCGCAACTGAGACCAACCCCCCACTTCTTGCAACCCCAAATAAGTGATGATAACCGAGCCTAAAATCAAAACAACGGTTTGAAGTGTTTCGGTATATATAACCGCTTTCATACCCCCAATGACCGTGTAAATACCTGTAAAAATTACAATACCAATGGCTCCATACCAAAATGGAATGGCTAGTAATTCAGACACTACAATACCACCGGCATATATGGTCACAGAAACCTTTGTGAGTACGTAGGCAACCAAAGAGAAAACAGATAAAAACCAGCGCGAGCGGCTGTCGAATCTTTTTTCTAAAAATTCTGGCATTGTAAAGGCGCCACTTCTTATGTAAAATGGTAGAAACAACCAGCCTAACAATAAAACAATCCAGGCGTGAAGCTCGTAATGAGCCATAGGGGTTCCAGATTCAAATCCAGTCCCTGCAAGACCAACGACGTGTTCTGATCCTATGTTAGACGCAAAAATAGAGGCTCCTATAACAAACCATCCCACATTCCTGCCAGCTAAAAAGTAATCTTCAGTATTGTTGTTTTTTTGAATAACAACCCATACCGCAACAGCGACCAATGCTAAAAAATAAATGGCGAGGACAATCCAGTCAAAACCTTCTAAAACAGAAGTAGCTGCTACAAGTAATTGGTTCATAAAAAATATATTTTGGTTGGTTTATTTCTAGATATATTGATTAATGATATTTTCAAATAATTCTTGTTTTCCACTTTGCGCATCTAATTCCCCATTTTCAAGGGCAATTTGATACAAATCTTGTAGTTGTAAAGTACCGGATTCAAACGCCGCACCCTTACCTGAATCAAACGATGCATAACGCTGTTCTCGTAATTTTTTGTAGGGAGAAGATGTCATTATTTTGTCGGCCGTAATTAGGGCACGTGCAAAAGTATCGGCACCACCAATGTGAGCTAAAAATACGTCTTCTAAATCCGTGGAGTTTCTTCTAATTTTAGCATCAAAATTAATACCTCCGCCTTGCAAGCCTCCAGCTTGAAGAAAAACCAACATGGCCTCAGTGGTTTCCTGTATGTTGTTGGGGAATTGATCGGTATCCCATCCGTTTTGATAATCACCCCTATTGGCATCAATACTGCCCAACATATTGGCTTTAGCTGCTACAGCCAATTCATGCTGCATTGTGTGTTGTGCCAAGGTGGCGTGATTGACTTCAATGTTTAATTTAAAGTCTTTATCTAAACCATATTCTTTTAAGAATCCAATGGCAGTGGCCGAATCAAAATCGTACTGATGTTTCATGGGCTCCATCGGTTTTGGCTCAATGAAAAAGGTGCCTTTAAAGCCTTGCGCTCTGGCGTAATCCCTTGCCATGGTTAAAAATTGTCCCATATGATCAAGTTCACGTCCCATGTCAGTGTTTAAAAGAGACATATAACCTTCGCGTCCGCCCCAAAATACATAGTTTTCTCCGTTGAGCGCCATGGTCGCATCCAGGGCCAATTTCACCTGTGCGCCGGCACGTGCCACAATATCAAAATTTGGATTGGTAGCGGCACCATTCATAAAGCGTGGATTTGAAAAACAGTTGGAGGTACCCCATAAAAGTTTAACGCCAGAATCCTTTTGTTTTTGCTTTAAATAATCAACAATTGCAGAAAGACGTTCTTCTGAAGCAGCTAAAGTTGGTGCTTCAGCAATCAAATCATAGTCGTGAAAGCAAAAATAATCGAAGCCCATTTTGGTGATAAACTCAAAGGCAGCATCGGCTTTATCCTTAGCAGCTTGAATGGGGTCTGAAGATTGATCCCAAGGGAAATTTTGAGTCCCAGGACCGAAAGGATCAGAACCTTGACCACAGAAAGTGTGCCAATACGCAATGGCAAATTTAAAATGCTCACGCATGGTTTTACCGGCCACTATATGTGCAGGGTCATAATATTTAAATGCCAGTGGGTTGTCCGAATCTTTGCCTTCAAATTGAATGGCATCAATACCCTTGTAGTATTCTTTATTTCCTGTAAGTATCATTATTTAATTTTTAATTTGTTTTTCTAATTCTGTTTTCCAGTTCTGGTAAGCTTCAAGATACGGGGTCTTATTTTCGATAGGTTTAAACGTCATCACGTGGTCATTATTTGTTATGTTTTGTCCAAAGCGTTCAAAATCTCTATCGGTCAATCCTGCAGCTCTGGCAGCGCCTATAGCGCCAGTGGTATTGTAAATTTCAATCTCATAACCAATCAGAGTTGCTAAAGTTTTAGCAAAAATCTCAGATCTGAAAAGATTGTCATTACCCGCCCGAATGACCTTAATGGCTGCATTGTCATTTTTTAGGATTTCCATCCCATAAACAAATGAAAATGCAATGCCTTCTAGAGCAGCTCTGTATAGATGGGCTTTAGAATGCTGATTTAAATTGATATTGCAAAATTGCGTGCCAATATTGGTGTTGTCCAACATGCGTTCGGCACCATTACCAAATGGTAAAATTACCAAACCTTCAGAGCCAATAGGAATTTTGGAAGCTTTTCGATTCATGGTTTCATAAGATTCCGTAGAACTTTGATTGCGCAACCAGCGGTACATGATTCCAGCCCCATTAATGCACAATAGTTTTCCAATGGTTGGTTTTTTAGCCGAATAATTCACATGGGCAAAATGGTTGATACGACTCGATTCCTTAGAATTTTTACTATTGGTCAACGCATATATAACTCCTGAGGTTCCACCAGTGGCAGCAACTTCTCCACTATTGAATACGTTCAGTGAAAGAGCGTTATTCGGCTGGTCGCCTGCGCGGTAAGTAATGGGAATGCCTTCAGGTAGTCCAGTTTCTTCTGCTGCTTGTTTTGAGATGTAAGCTTGAGGTGTAAAATTTTCTACAATATCAGGTACCAAATCATGAGAAAATTCAAAATAATCCAGCAACCAACTGGCTACGGAATCCGATTCATAATCCCAAAAAATACCTTCTGACAAGCCGTTGTTTGTAGTTGAAATGGTTCCTGTTAATTTTAGAGCTATAAAATCTCCAGGTAGCATGAACTTATGGATTTTTTTATACAACTCAGGTTCATTGTCTTTGACCCATTTGAGCTTGGAGGCCGTAAAATTGGCGGGAGAATTTAAAAGGGAAGACACACAGCGTTCTTTGGTTAAATCTTTAAAGGCTTGTTTACCAATATCCACAGCTCGACTGTCGCACCAAATGATGGAATTTCTTAGCGGTTCGCCATTGTTATCGACAACAACCAAACCGTGCATCTGGTAAGAAACACCAACGGCTTCAATGTTTGAAGGATCGATTTTTGATTCTTGTAGAATGCGTTTGGTGCCTTGACATACAAATTTCCACCAATTGTTAGGGTCTTGTTCCGCCCAATCGCTTTGCTCAGAAAGAATGGACATTTCGTGTTTGGGCTCGTGAAGGCTCAAAATATTTTCACCTGTAAACGCGTCAACTAAAGCCACTTTAACGGAAGAACTTCCCAAATCAAATCCTATATAATATTTTGTGTGCATAAATTGGTATTAGATGGAGTTAAAAAATATTTTAAATATAGTTCGAAAGTTGATAAATATGAAGCAATTACTAATATAATTGAAGCCAAAATAAATCCACCAATATAAGCTTAAATTATAAAAACTAAAAATGACGGTTTAAATTAATAAGGATCTAAAGTTACAATGGAGCCATCCTCGCGGTATTCTATTTCGGCTAACTTTACAGATCTTAAATGTGTGACGCCCTTTGATAGCGAAGAATCGTGGTAAAATAAATAGGTTTTCCCTTCAATCTCACAAACAGAATGGTGGGAAGTCCAACCCACAACGGGGTTAAGAATTCGGCCTGTATAGGTGAACGGCCCATAGGGACTATCTCCGATTGCATAACATATAAAATGGGTGTCTCCAGTGGAGTATGAAAAATAATATTTTCCATTGTGTTTGTGTAACCATGCAGCTTCAAAAAAGCGGCGGTCATTATCTCCTGAGAGTAGAAGATTTCCGTTTTTATCAAGAATTTCTAATGCCTTAGGGGTTTCGTCAAACTCCAATAAATCATCTGTCATTTTAGCAACCAATGGCAACAAAGCTGGTTCATCATCTGCTGGAAGGAATGCGGTAGGGCTTTCTGGTTGATCGGCATTAAAAACACCTGTTCTCCAGCGTTGTAATTGGCCACCCCAAAGGCCTCCAAAATACATATAATAGGCACCGTCATCATCTTTAAAAACGGCGGGGTCTATAGAAAAACTGCCCTTTATCGCCTTTGGCTCTGCTTTGAATGGGCCTGTTGGAGAGTCGCTAATAGCTACACCAATTCGAAAAACACCTTCATAATCCTTAGCTGGAAAGAAAAGATAAAATTTTCCATCTTTTTCATTGGCATCAGGCGCCCACATTTGCTGTTGTGCCCAAGGTACATCATCCACATGCAAGGCCACACCATTGTCTACTGCTTTACTGTCAATGCTATCCATGGAAATGACATGGTAATCCTCCATAGCAAAATGGCTGCCAAGGTCATCAAAAGCTTCACCTGCATCAATATCATGAGATGGATATATATATATTTTTCCATTGAAATAATGGGCAGATGGGTCCGCGGTATAAATATGAGTTACCAAAGGGGCAGACAGCGCTTTTTTATTTAATGCATCAAAATCTATGTGGTCAATATTATCCTCAGGCATGGTTGTTAGTTGTTTCGTCTTTGTTTTAATTCCAATTCTATTTGCGTTTCCATGTCTTTGTTAATTTCATAGAAAAATAACAAGCCTACCCCTAACAAAAATGGAATGGCAGGAAAAATACTCACCAATAATTTTGTACCAAGAATGGCTTCGGATGCTTGGCCGGAGACACTGTTGGCATCGTAGCCATAGTAATCCAAAATTTTAGTGACCAAAGAACTCCCTATGGTGAGGCCCAGTTTTAAACCGACCATCATGGCCGAAAATATGATCGCAGTTGCTCTGCGGTTGTTTTTCCATTCGGAATAATCCGCCACATCAGCAATCATGGCCCACAACAACGGAATGGTGATTCCATAGAAAAACCCATGTAATATTTGAGATCCAAAAATTAGCTCAATAGAGGTCGGTTTAAAAAAGTTAAACAGTATGATAAACAATGTCGAAATGAATAAAAACAAACCGAAAACATTGCGTTTTCCATATTTATCAGCCAAGGCCTTAGACAACCCAATCCCGATTATCATAAATATAATACCCCCCGCATTGAACAAACCAAAGCCAGCAGATACTGGGTCGTTCCCAAAGAAGTTAATTCCAATACTAGATAAAAATTCTAACACAGGATTTATGAAGCTTGTCAATCTTGAAGCATCTATAAAGTTTTCAAAATAATACACATAACTACCACCTTTCATGGCCAAAGACACAAAAGTTAAGGTAGTTAAACTCAACATTATAATCCAAGGTTTATTTTTTACCAAGTCTGTTAAATCCTCCGCAACTGTAGACTTTTGTTCTTCAGTTGGAACCACACGTTCACGTGTAGTGAAAAAAGTAATCAATAACATAACGGTTCCAATGATGGCCAACCAAGTCATTACAATTTCGATTCCAACGGCTTTGTCGCCTTCTCCAGCGTAGATTATAATTGGCAACATGAAAACTTGTACAAAAAATTGGGCAAACATCACCGCCACAAAGCGGTAAGATGAAATGCTGTTGCGTTCTTTCATACTACCGGTAATGACCCCACTGAGCGCAGAATATGGCAAGTTACTTGCAGCGTACAGTAAAAGCAGTAAAGTGTAGGTAATAACTGCGTAAATCACCTTGCCTCTGTAACTAAAATCTGGGGTGCTAAAGGCTAGCACTGAAACAATACCCAATGGCACGGCTGTCCAAAGAATCCAAGGCCGAAATTTACCCCATTTAGAATTTGTACGGTCAGCGATAGCACCTACTATAGGATTGAATCCAAAAGCGGCGACGGTTCCTACTATAAACATAATGGCCGTTGCATCATTGGCATCTAACTTGTAGATATCCGTGTAAAAATAGGCCAAGTAGGTCATCAAGGTTTGAAATACCAAATTGGCGGCCAAGTCCCCTAGACTGTAACCAATTTTTTCAATAATGGATAATTTTTCGGAAGTTGATTTCATAGGAAAATTTTTAATGGTTTATGGCTTTGTATTAACGCCTAGGAGACGCTCATAGGCCACTTTAGGTTGGTAGTCTCTATCAAATAAAAGCGGATAGTTGGTGCGCCCTTTTATGGGCCAATCGTTAAGCCAAGAATGTTTGTCCATTACGCCCCAAAGGGTAACCCTATTTATTTTATCACTGTGTTTGACAAAAAGATTAAAAATATCTTGGTAACGCTTTGCTAACTTTTCTTGAACGGCATCTGGCAATCCATTCGGGTATGGATTCATTTTTGGATCGCCTTCAAACTTTGAGAAATTTTGAGTCACTTCGGCACCAACCATTTCCCAAGGATTGGGAAGCACAGAAATGTCAAGCTCTGTAAAAGAGACGGAAACACCTTCAGCATGTATATCCAAAATAATTTGTTCTATTTCTTCTAAGCTTGGTGATTTTAAATCCCAATGGGCTTGCACCCCGACCCCGTTAATCTTGGTGCCATTGGATTTGAAGTTTTTAACCATTTTAAGAACAGCGGCTCTCTTTTCAGGTTTGTAAAGATTGTAATCATTGTAGATTAAATCGGCATCTGGATCTGCTTTCTCTGTTATTCTAAAAACCTCTTCAATGTAATTTTCACCCATGTTTTTATAAAAAACTGACGCTCTCAAACTACCATCCTCTTCAAAAGCCTCATTAACCACGTCCCAAGCATCAATTTTTCCTTTATAGCGAGACACCAGTCTATTGATATGGTTATCAACATGTTTTCTTGCTTCAGCACTGTTGTCGATGTTTTGCATAAAATCTGCGAGCTGAGCATGCCAAACCAAAGCGTGTCCAACAATGTACATGTTATTTTTAAGGCCCATTTCAACATACTTATCTGCTGCTTTAAAATTGAACTTGTTAGGCTTAGGCTGAATAAACATCCATTTTAAAGAGTTCTCAGGTGTGATTGTATTGAATTCACTATTTACAATTGTAGCGGATTTTGGATCCAAACCTAAAATAGTATTTTCGTTAATGGCCGCCCCTAAATAAAATAAATCTTTAAAATGCGCCCCTAATGACAACTTATTGGAAGGTTCAGAAACAAGTTTATTGGCACAACCGATAAAACAAATTAGACCACAGATAAATATTATAAAGATTGGTTTATTTAAATTTTTCATCGTTTTCATTTTTTGAATATTCTAAAAATCAGTGTTTCAAAAATTTAAGCGTTTGGAAACTGTTGGTGTATTGGTTGCGAATATTCAACAAGTAAATCCCCGTACTAAGGCTTGAAACGTCCAAGGTTAACGTTTTATTTAGTGTATGTTCTTTATTGGGGAGTTGGTAATATTTTCCCAACAAGTCCATGACCTCAATCTGGTCATTAGCAGTGTATTTTGAAATCGTTATTTGGTTATTTGCAGGGTTGGGGTAAAGAAAAACGTAGCCATCCTGAGTATCATTATCCCAAACTCCAGCGGTTGCGTTTATAAACTCGTAGGCACCAATGTCAACGATATCATTACCGTTAATGTTAGAAAAATCAACCTCAGCAGACCCTTGCGGTACCAAAGTAAAATCATCTATGTAAAAATCGCTAACAACTCCATCTCCAACATTCGGTCCTTTGACATATGCAAACATACTGTCATTCGATGGATATGTGAAATCCCCGGTCAAAAGTGTCCAACCCTGGTCATTTACAGCAGTACTGGTTGTTACAGAAGTGTAAGTGTTCAATGCAGTGTTTTTGATGGTTATTTGAGCATTTCCAGAACCCCCGCTGGCTAATTTCACCCAAACATAAAACGTATAGGTTTCCCCGACATCTAGTAGATTGTCCAATATCAATTTAGGACTGTGCCAATTGGCGGTTCGATTGGTAACCGAAAGGCAGTAATCTCCTGATTTTGAAGTTTCCGTAGAGTATGTCAAAGTGGGAGACCCAAAGTGAGACCAGCCACCAAATGAATTTTCAAAACTTGTATAAGAAATAGCATTGGGCAGTGTTGGTCTTGGATTACCCAGAAAGTCATCTAATGGAGAATAATTTGAATCTCCGGCATTGATGGCTGGAGAATTTTCTGTGAGCTCAAAATTAGCTTGGCTTATATCGATAGCACCATTAACAAAACTAGGAACTTGAGTAAATAGAGGGTCTACATTAATCATATTACAACAAGATATAAAATTGTAAGGAACGCCATTATCATCAGATGGTAATTTTCCATTTAAAAAAATATTATTTAAAACAGGTCTAATACCCGAAATATTAGGAAGTTCTATGGCTGAAAATAAATTATCTCGAGTTACTACAATATTGTTAGCAACGGTCACATTTTGAACTTTATTGGCTTTAATACCTCCTACTTTTTGACCTCTGTGAGCTGGGTTTCCATTAGCTACAGAAATATCTTGAATGATCTCATGAACCCCATTGTAATACATGGTATTGTTCTGAATAATCGCAGACGCTCCTAAAGAATTATCAAAATTGATTCCATTTTTTCCATTATTTACACAAACATTGTTTTCAAATAAAAAAGTTCCATAATAATTATCATCACTTCGAGTGACGTACAAACCTTGGCCATCTAAAATGTTATTATAGGTTGCTGTACCATAATTTGGATTAGTATTTCCTGAATTTTCAGGCAATTGGGTTACATAAAAAGGAATTCGATTCCAGTTGTTATAAACTAAATTACCACGCATAACCATTTTAATATCCGTTCCATTGTCAGCTTCCGAGGAAGCAATAGTTTCAGCAAAGACAACCGCAGATGAAGCCGAAGAGGTCCACCAAGTTGTATTGTAAACTTCGTTATATTCAATTGTAATATGATCGGAGTCATTGAATCGAATTCCAGAGCCACCCGTATCATGAACAATATTGTTGCGAATAATAATGTGATGGTGCGCACCATAACCACCCCAAATCCCCTTTCCAGAAAAATAAGTGTGGTTATAATTGATGTCATCATTAGGATCAGAAGCCGCCAAAACCTTATATTCTCTATCTGCATATGCTTCGGCATAAGTAATGGATGTTCCTGGTCCAACAACTTCAAAACCTTCTATAATAATATAGTTCATATTATTTGAAATAACTATTCCACCCCTGCCATCAAATTGAATCAAAGGAGAATGACCAGGGTAATTTTTTAAAGTAATATAAGCCCCTTCAGTTCCAGACTTATTGATCGTCACAACATGATTGTTATTCATATTCGTTTTGGTGGCAGTGTCCACCGTTCCATACCCATTATTTTGATAGGTTCCATTCATCACAAATACTGTGCCTCCTGGATTGACAAATGAGATTGCTCTATTTATTGTCTGAAATGGAGCTGATTCTGAGCCATTGTTGGAATCAGAACCATGATTCGATGACACATAATAATCTTGTGAAAAAATCAGTCCAAAAAACATTAAAAAAAACAAGATTTTGATATTTTTTGACAATATTACATTTTGAAAATAATTAAATTTAAAAGTCATTTTATCTGGCTAATTATTGATATTAAAAATTTAAACCCATAAGTTATATTTACTTAGAATATTTGAGTATGGGCCTATCAAATATGGGACGATTGATCTCTAAAGATCAAATTACAACATAAATATACATTAATATCATTTTACTTTTAGGGGGTCCTGGTTTACAAAATCCCGCATCACCTTTAATTTCTTGCTATATTTATCAACTAATGCTGCATTTTCAGCACGTTTAGAAATGTCTATATTTTGCTTCAAATCAACATTTAGATCATAAAGCATATTTCCTAAATATTGTTCTCCTTGAAAAAATTCTGTGTAGGAATAATTTTTATCCACCACAGCCTCGCCTTGCTTATAGCGGGTGTAAATTTCATCTTTCATATTGACCGATGGATTTTCCATAACAGCTATTAAACTTTCTCCGTGAATATATATAGGAGGAGTAATTCCTGTCAATTCGCAAAGCGTTGGATACACATCCACCAGTTCTGTAAAAGAATTTGTTGTTTGATTTTTAGCAAAACCAGGCGAGGAAATAATAAAAGGAATCTTTATGGCCTCATAAAAGGTACTGTGTTTACACCAGAAACCGTGCTCCCCTAAAAAAAACCCATGATCGCTCCACAAAATAATTGTAGTATTATCTCTTAAACCCAATGCATCCAGACCATCAATTAAATCTCCAATCAAGGCATCCATATAACTCACACTGGCATAATAGCCGTGGACGAGATTTCTGGACATTTCATCACTTAATAAGCCTTTGCTAGGAATGTCTAAATACATGTTTCTCAACTCCGCATTATCATGCTGGGCATGCATGGCAATATAGGGTGAATTTTCTGGTTGATAAGCATTGTCTGCCAAAGGAACTTCATTGTGATCATACAGGTCCCAATATTTTTTAGGCTGAATGAAAGGCAGATGTGGAGAAACATATCCAACCGCCATAAAAAAAGGTTTGTCTTCTGCTTTTAATACTTTCATTTTATCCAAGGCTCTTTGCGTTACTTTACCATCATTATAAGCGTAATCGTCAACTTCTGGAAACTCAAATGCTGGCCCCTTTCGACCATGCTCTCCAAATTCTCCATTGCGCTTTCGCTCCTGAGCTTTAGGATCTTGGTAATCTGCTTGATGGGCACCTCCATCATTTTCAGACCAATATTCGCCCGTATCATCTGGATAGTGATATATTTTGCCATAGGATATCGTTTCGTAGCCATTTTCCATAAAAAGTTGATTCAAACTGATGGCATTGGGCGTATCTTTAGAGGCCCTGGAAGTATAATCGTTAAAGCGTTTTTGACTGGGTCGTATGCCGGTCATGATGCTGGCCCGACTCGCGCCACAAACTGCAATATTTGTAAAAGCATTATTGAATTGAAGGCCTTCAGTAGCCAATTTATCAATATTTGGGGTAATCATTTGGGACTCACCATAAGAATTGATTTTTGGTCTAAAATCATCAATAGAAATAAAAAGAATATTATGGTTTTTTGTACCAGTCTGTGCATTTACAAAATTAGATGAAAGTAGCAAGCCCAAAATGAGTAGAATGTGGTTAATTATTTTTTTCATAATACAAATGGATTTAATTTTTAAATGTAATGTTCGAGGCTTTATAACCAATACGAATGGCGCGTGCGCATATTTTTTCTTGCGGTTGTAACAAAAAAGGCTTTGAATAAAGTTGCCAGTAATCCGTGCCAATGGCATCTGAAAGCTGATAAGCAATAGAAGCGCCTTCTGTTAGACAACTTAAAACAATGGTATTGTTCTGTAGCTGAATCTTTACGTCCGCTGTAACTGGTTGAACCATCCCTGGCCAAAATTCGCGAATGATATCACTCTCTGGCGTAAGGCCACGGTCTTTTATTGCGGCCTGCCACTGACTGAGTTTAGTTCTCAACAACTTTAATTTTTCGGCATGCGCAGGGTCATTAGCTAAGTTATGAACCTCATAGGGGTCATTTTTTAGATCATAAAGTTCTTCTAGAGGCTTCGTCTTCATGAATATATAAGCAGCATCTCCTTCAAGTTTTCCTGCAGCATCTAATTCAATCAAACGCTTATTCATCGGAATTTTTTCTCTGTATTTATTCCTGTAAATCAATGGCAGCTGCGGCATAAAATTCTTGATGTAAACATAACGGCCGTCCAAAACAGAACGCTGCATATCGGTAGACTCATCAAAACGATCGGCTGAACCATAAATATAATCTCTTGGGGCTTCTTCAAAAGGGCCCGCAAAAGCCTTTCCATCCATATATGTTGGTGGTTTTTGGCCTGTCAAAGATAGTACTGTCGGACCTAAATCCATTAATGAAACCATGCGCGATTCGGTTTCACCTGCACGATAACCATCTGGGTAACGGATGATCAAAGGCACGTGAAGACCACTGTCTCCAACGGCTCTTTTTTGTCGCAAAAGATTACCGCCGTGATCGCTCCAGAAGAAAATAACGGAATTCTCCATAACACCATCAGCTTCAAGCGCATCTAACAAAATGCCCACCTCTTTATCCAAGGCTTCAATGTTTGAATTTTTACGTGCAATGCCTTCACGTACAATAGGGATATCGGCATAATAATCAGGAACTGGTACAGATGATGGAGCGACCGTCATGGGTTTGTCCTTACGCAGCCAAATTCGCGATTCGTGGGTCGTGTAATAATTTTTGACATAGAAAAAAGGGCGCCCTTCAGGCGCATTTTTATAGGATCCGCCCCCATAAACATCGTCCCAAGCTGTGAAAGGTGCATTGAACTGATAGTCACACTTGTTATCATTGACACAATAATAGCCCTGGGCTCTTAGATACTCTGGAAATGGTTTTACATAAGCAGGAGGCACCACCTCATAATCTGGAACATTTTTACCGGACTTGTCTAAAACCCCTTTGTTTTTTCTAAGCTTTATGTCTTCTGGCCATTTAAAATTGTTATGGTCACCCGTTCGCATATTGTGCGCCCCTAAACGTGCAGGGTACATGCCGGTAATGATAGAAAAACGACTGGGCGCACAAACCCCAACCGTTGCATAAGCATTGGTATATTTGATGCCTTCATTTGCCAAACGGTCTATATTTGGGGTATGAACCGATTTATTGCCATAGGCACTTAAAACAGGTCCCATATCTTCACAGCTGATCCAAACGACATTTAATGGCTTTTTGGAAATCTTTTGCGCAAAGGAGGATGGAGTTGTAATAAGCAACAGTCCAAAAAATAAAAAGCTTTTAATCTGATTCATTTTAAATGTTTAATAATGTACTGGGATATAATCGCTTTCGCTTATTTTTCCTACTAAATCTTTTGGAACTTTATTCCATTTTGAAACCCGGTCCAGGGGATGTAGCGTTGGTTTTATAAGTGGCATTTTTTCTGTTAATAAAAAATCATTTTGTGACAGCATCCAATTCTTTAAAGCTTCCGAAAGTTCTTCTTTTATTTCAGATAAGTCGTTATTTTTTATTAAATTATTTTTTTGATAAGGATCATTTTCCAAGTCGTACAACTCTTCAAAAGGAATGTTTGGAAA
Source organism: Flavobacteriaceae bacterium (assembly GCA_045561735.1). GTDB lineage: Bacteria > Bacteroidota > Bacteroidia > Flavobacteriales > Flavobacteriaceae > UBA3537. The sequence continues at coordinate 68,672 of JBJKXC010000022.1, forward strand.
AGATTCGGCACCAATTCTAATAAAAGCATTCACCGCAGGATTGTTTCCATAATTAGAGGCCACAACTTCCATGGAATTGTAATTTCTTATGAACTTATAGCGCTTGCCCCTGACGGCGCGGCTTGGAAAAATCTTACATGCTTGTATGTTTTGCCTGGTAGAAATAGAATAAATATAATCGTTAACAGGCGCTTGACTACCTTTAAGCGTTGCTTGAAAACTTTTTCCGTCAATATCACTTGGGATTTTAGCGCCTATTATATCCAAGAAAGTGGGTAAAACATCTACAAAATTTAAAAGACTTTCAGAAACAGAGTTGGGAGCTACAACACCAGGCCATCGCACTACAAAAGGAACCCTAAGTCCCTGTTCTGCAACACCCCATTTACCTGATATTCCGTGATCGGAAGCATAGATAAATATCGAATTTTCAACTAGGTTATTGGATTTAACCATGTTTAAAACAAGTTCTAACTGTGTATTGTCATCTTTAATATTTTGATAGTAACCCCGCTTGAAATTGGGGGTATATCCTTTGTCATACGGCAATTTAAAAATATCCTCATTCGAGTAACTTGAATTCTTTGGATATGGACCATGTGGAAAGTCGGATGTGATAAATACACAAAAAGGCTTTTTGATGGTTTCCAAATAATTTTCAAGCTTGTCTAAAGGTAAATAGCGGTGGTTGACTGATTTGAAATATTTAGACCACTTAAAAACAGAATTAGGTTTTACATGACCCTTGCCTGCCAAGACAACGTCATAGCCCTCAGCCTCCATATATGTGATGACTGTTTTTAAATTGGGTTTTACCGCCAAGTGATTTGCCATACAACCATTTTTTACAGGGTGCATCCCAGTAAAAATCTGAGAACGACTGGGTGCACAAATGGCTTGAGAGGTGTAAAAATTATTAAATCGCATACCCTCTTTTGCAAGTGCATCTACCGCTGGGGTGTGCACTTTAGGATTGCCATAAACCCCATAGTCCAATAAATCTTGATCATCCGCTAAATAAAAAATAAAATTAGGACTGGCTGTGTTTTCTTGCGCTTCAGATTTAAAGAAGATCGTTAAAAATAAAAAACAAAAAAGAAGTGTTATTTGAAAGTTTGATTTCATTAATTTTCTATTATAAGTTTAACAGCTTGTTGGCCTTTTTGTGTTGTTGATTTAAAGATGTAAAAACCGGAGGGCAAAAATTGCACATCAAGACTTAGATTTTTGGATGCTGGGTAATTTTTTTTGAAAACTATGGAACCATTGTACTGGAATATACTAATTTCATGCGGTTCAAAGTGTAAGAAACGTAATTCTAATTGTGTTTTTGCAGGATTTGGAAAAACTAAAAGTTCAGCGGCCTGGTCCATTAAAGCTCCGGAATCTGAGCTCAAACTTGTATCTATATTAAAAACCAAGCTGTGTATGGACATGGCGTCCATTGACATTGGCATGGAATTTTCTCCAAGATCAATGTTATTAGTTGAAACACTCGTGAAATTTTCGTTACTATTGTCTGAAGTAATGTAGTGCTCAACAGAAGTAGTCCCTGAAGGAATTACAACATCAAAATCACTTTGATTGTTCTGTGTGAAAAGCTGTACCACAATTTTAGAATTATCAGGCGATTTAAAAGCCAAAACTCTTAAAGCATCTCCAAATGTCTCCGAATGAATCCTTTGGTACCCCTTTTTTACAAGATTTGTAAAATGTTTAAACGCATAATAGCGTTTTGGTAGTATGATATTATTTGTACTATCCCATAATACCAAAGCAGAAGATCCATAATTTTCACCAGGACTTACCTCATTTTCATACAAATGTGGCTCGTAAAATAAATGAAACATATAGGCTGTTAATCCACCGTAATTAAAGCCATCCATGATACGTTCTATAGAATAACTGGCGTCTGACATGTCAAAATCTGGACTGTGTAAATTACCAGCCTCTGTGACCCATATATCTTTGTCTAAACTAACGGTCTTTAAAGTGTTCCAATCTTCAGAACTCACATTGCTTTGATAGGTGTGAGTGGCTACAACATCAGTAGCACTGACAACATCAGGGTCTGAAAACATAGTTGCAATATAGTTTGCTGCAGAAGTATTAGCGTTGTTTGAATTTACTCTAAAATTTTCGGGAGAAATAATATGGATAAAATCTAGATTCTCTGTAGTTAAACGTTGGTCTAAATTTTTAATAATGGACGCTAACTGCGATGGCGGTGTATTCATAGATTCGTAAGAAACCTGGAAGTCGGGCTCGTTAGTAGGCGAAATTGCAGTCACATTGATATTGAAACGCGAAGTCATACCCTTGAGAAAAGCGACTAAAAATTCGCTGTATTCATTTTCTCCACCTGAAACTAAGGTTCCACCTCCATTGTGAGAGTTATTAGTTTTTAACCAGGCTGGTGCACTGTTGCAATTACCAATAATATGATCAAATCCATTAAAACTTAAATTGAAGGCATTATTCAGTGCCTCTGCTACATATCGAGATCTCCATATGTTTGGATTACTTTCATAACGAGTCCAGTCCAATGCAGCAGTATTAAGACTAAATGGGTTATCGTTGTCGTTAGGATCTTCCAAGTCATGGTATACAAAAAAGCGAATCATATTGGGTTCTAAATCTTGGAATGCTAGGGATTCAATTTGATTGCGCATTGTAGTGCTGAGTTCGTATAGCAGCTCTGTTCTTCGTTTGATTCCAGCGCCAAAACCATCAACCGTTTGATAGGTTATGGATTGATTAAACGATATAGAATTTCCTTTAACAACCTCTACTTCGTCGAGATAGTAAGTAACCCCGGCATCCATATACCAAAAACTCAATTTATTGAAATTTGCATTGTCTGCGACTGTAAAACTGTGGCTGTATTGTTGCCAGTCTTGAGAAATTGTTTTGTTGTTTCCTTGATAGCTTCCAGGTGCATCGGAGGCTTGAAATACAACCTTCATAGTAGCAGAGCTTGAGCCACTAATTTTTGCCCAAAATCGGACGGTATAATTCTGCCCCGCTTCCACTTGAAACAAATAATCACTTTGAGTTTTCACATGCCAACCGCTTGTCCCTAAAGAAATGATTTGGCTTTTCTGTGCTTTAGTGCTGCTGTTAATAAGGTTTTGCGTTTCTATGGAATAATTAGCCTGACCACCCTCGATTTGATTGTTTGACCAGTAACTAAAACTATTATCGGAATCTGTATCTTCAAAATTACCATTTGCAAGTGGTAATTGATTTTGGGCATTCAAATTGAATGCCCAAAATATATTTAAAACCACTAAAAACTTATTTAACATTAAATACTAATTAATTATCAATTGATTAAATCATTAGTATTAACTTCTCTTGTTGGCAAAGGTAAAAACATTACCTGAGAAGGGTCTTCACTTAGCGTCAAATCTTTATTGTTAAAATTCATAGATTGGCCATCTGATAATCTTCTGTTTGGCGTGATTGGATGCCAACTACTTGGGTTATGAGGAATAATAATATTTTCTAAAAAATAATCAAAACCTCTACGCCTGTTATTGTGTGCATCTTCTCCTTCTCCGATCAACTCGTAACGGTACTCTTTCATGATTTTGTCCCTAAAAGTCGTTTGATCTGCACTAGCATATTCTGCATTACTTAATCCAGAACGGTCTAAAACCTGTGTTACATAATTTAATGCATTGGCTGAATCTCCCAGTTCGTTAGAAATTTCAGCTAACATTAGTAAAAGATCTGCATACCTGTAAACAATAATGTTTTTACTGTCATATTGATTGCTATGAGTAATGTCTTTATTAGCAAATTTAAAAAGGTAAGGATGGGAATTTCCAAACCAACCTCTATTTCTAGAGGGATAAGTGCGAACCCAGTTACCAACGTTATTAGGGTTGTTACCATTATTAGTGTATTCACTCATATAAGTAGCTCCCTCAAGCCTTGGATCCCCAGGATAAGTTGTAAAATGGTCGTCATAAAAATCTGCACCAACAGAAAACCAACCAAAACATTGTCCTGGTTTGTAGTTGTTAGGGGTGTAATTTCTTCCCATCTGCGAATTTGTAGCAATTTGACTTATTTGTAATTCAAAAATAGATTCTGTAGAATTTTCGCCCTCCAAAGTAAACAAGGACGAGTAATCAGGAACTAGCTGATAATGATCCAAAACTTGTATAGCCTGGTTGAAGGACATTTGCCAAAAATTAGAACCCAATAAATCATCTGGGATGATATCATAAGCAGTTGAATATTCATTACTTGCCATTGTCATATAAACTTTAGCTAATAACATATTGGCAGCATATTTTTTAGGATAATAATAATCATAATTAATTTCTCCATTATTATTAATACCATCATACATCATATCAGCCGCTAATATACCATCTGCAATAATTTGTGCATAAACCTCTTTTGCAGGAGCCAATGCATTCATTACCGAATCATGTGATGGTAAATCCAAAATTAATGGAACATCGCCAAATAAACGCACCAGCGAAAAATATGACCAGGCTCTGACAAAATGGGCTTGACCAACCACCTCTTTAAAAAGTATATCATTAGTTGAATCGCCCTCAGGGTCAAAATCTTGAACATTGGCAATTAAAGTATTCGCCCTTGCGATAGCACTATAAAAACCTAACCACATTGCTTCTGCATCACCATCATTTGCCTGAGGCTTTAATGAAAACAGGTTTCTGTTGTTAACATTATTTATATTAGGGCCCTGTTTTCTAGTAACAAAAAATCCTGAAAAGCCATTTTGAACAAAAAGCCGTCTTTCTTGAGCATTATAATTGGCCAAACCCGCGTAAACTCCGTCCAAAGTAGCTAAAATAGACATTGGATCGTTGTATGCATTTTCACCCAAATAAGGAGGAGCTTCGTCTAAGTCACATGATGTAAATATGGCAAGGGCAAATAATAAGAATATTTTTAAATTTTTCATTTTAGTTAATTTTAAAAGTTAAGATTTACTCCAACGGACATTGTTTTTGCATCAGGTGAACCGTTCCAATCGATACCATTCCTAAGACCGTCGTAAGAAAAACTAGAAATCTCTGGATTGTAGCCACTGTAGTTAGTCCAAGTGAATAAATTTTGAGCTGTTACAAAAACATTGAAACGGCTGAAAAGACTGGTAGTTTCAACAGGGAAATCATATCCTACCGTAAGATTGTTAAGTCTCAAGAAACTTCCATCTTCAATAATCCGATCAGTGATAGCAATGTCTCCAATGGTATCATAACCAATTCTTGGGTGTGTATTGGACTGCGCATCAGGTCGCCATGCGTTGTAATAAGCATCTGAGGTGATATTTTGAAACTGACCACCAGCATTCCCAATTGTTAAAAGATTTCCGTTTGCAATTTCGTTTCCATGAACTCCATTAAACAACATCGAAACATTAAATCTTTTGTATCTAAAATTAAAATTCATCCCGTATACAAAGTCCGGATTTGGGTTACCAATAAAGGTTCTGTCGAATTGATTTATAACACCATCTCCATTTTGATCTACAATTCTGACATCACCAGGCTCTGCACCAGATAAAAATTCCGTATCTTCTGTTTGATAAATTCCATCAGTTTCAAAACCATAAAAAAGACTCGTCTCTTCACCCTGTACAAATACATTAGCGGGAGTGCGGAAAATTTGCCCCCTACTTATAATGTTCCCAAAAAAGAATGAACGTTGTTGAGCTTCTCCACCAATATAAAAATCATCCGCAGGTAAACCAATTGACAAAATTTTAGTTCTATTAAATGCAATATTTCCACCTATTGACAACTCAATGTCATCACTTGAAATTAAGTCAAAGTCCAAGCCAAGTTCTACACCTTTATTAGAAATTTCCCCTCTATTTATAAGTAAGTTGTTATAACCATTTGATGATGGTATAGGAATATTTTGAAGTAAATCCTTTGTAGTCTTGTCATAAAAATCAACTGTCCCTGAAATCTTTTCATTAAATAACGAAAAGTCCATACCAAAATTCATTTGCTCAGTGGTCTCCCATGTCAAATCAGGATTGGCAATGTTGTTCAATATAATTGGTATACTGAGCCCATTAGCTGGATCACCATATTGAACGCCAGAACTAATTCCGTAATTCGCTATGGTACCATAAGGACGTATTCCGTGATTTCCAATTTGTCCCCATCCTGCTCTCAGCTTTAAATTAGTGATAAATTCTGAATTTTGAAGGAAGGGTTCATTGGATACATTCCATGCCAATGCAAATGAGGGGAAAAAACTATAGCGATTTGCAGTTGAAAATTTAGAAACCCCATCACGTCTAAAAGAAGCCGTAAGTACATAGCGATTTTTAAAAGAATAGTTTAGACGGCCTAAAAAAGAAAATACCTGTTGCTTTGAATATAAATAAGTAAGCGGTGTATCAATGACAGAACCTAAATAAGGTTGATCAGTTGTTAGGTCTAATGCCACAAAATCTTGGACCGCATAAACACTGTTTTCATTGTCTCTTACGTCATAAGTAAGTCCTAATGTCGCATTAATTCTATGTTTCCTATTAAAGCTACGGTTATATCTTAAAAGATTATTAACCTGATATGTTTTGGAGTTCAGTTCAGAAATCTGCAAAGCACCGTTGGCATTTCTTCCTGCAAAAGTAGTCAATCCAAAAAGCCTTCTGCGGTCTTTAATCCTAACATTTCCTCCGGTTCTGAACTGATAGCTCAAGCCTTTAATTGGTAATTTATATGTGAGCGCAATAGATCCAATAAAACGTTTTTCTTTTGAAATATCTGTAAAATCATTGATCCAAGAATAAGGATTTGATGCTTCCAAATCTTCAATAAAATCATCATCAGCTGAAGGAACAATTGGTCTAAAAACAAGTGTACTTCGAACAAAGCTTTGATTGGCTGTACCAATGAGGTCACCTGAATTTGCAAAATCTGTTTCAGTAAAAAAGGCTGTGGCTCGAGCTTGTAATTTTAAGTTTTTATTTAGGTCTTGGTTTAAATTTATTCTTAAATCTCCTGACTTAACTCCCGAGTTTGCAACAATTCCGCTTTCATCACCAATTCCACCAGAAATATAATAATTGCCATTTTCACTACCACCAGAAGCTGAAAATCCAAGCCTTTGACTCACGGTCTGTTCATAAACAATACTTTGCCAATCAAAATATTCTAATGGGTTACCACTAGCATTGACACCTGTTGCATAAACATTGCCACTATCGTCTATTTCATAAGGAAAATCTTGGTTTCCATTATTAATTTCCCATGACTCGTTCTGATATCTTGCATAACCAACACCATCCAACATATCATATTTTTTTCGAATACTCCTAAATGTTGTTGTGTGGAATGCATTAATTTTTACGTTGCCTTTTTCCCCCTTTTTGGTCGTAATCAATACAACCCCATTGGCACCTCGGGAGCCATAAATAGCGGTCGCTGATGCATCTTTTAAAACTTCGATACTTTCAATATCCCTTGGATTGATTCCAGTGAGACCATTTTGAACTTCTTGACCGTCATTTCCGATGCCTCCAGTATGTGCAACATCCTCTCCAGCAGATGCTATAATAATACCGTCTACTACATAAAGAGGTTCGTTATTTCCTCTCAAACTATTGGTTCCTCTAATTCTAACGCTCACACCAGAACCAAGAGCACTGGAGTTTTGAGATACCTGAACACCTGCAGCTCTTCCTTGTAAGAGCTGATCGACTCCAGTAGTTTGATTTGCTATATTTTCATCAACTTTAACAGAACTTATAGAGCCCGTTACATCTTTTTTTAGAACGGTACCATAACCAACAACAACAACTTCGTCTAATTCAGCAGTGTCAATTTCCATGGACAAACTCACCGTTGTTAAATCAGTTACATCCAACTCAATCGTTTGAAATCCAACATATGAAAAAATAAGTACTTGTTTTTTTGTTGCCTGAATAGCAATAGAAAATTCTCCATCAAAATTTGTGACAGCTCCTAAGTTATCTGTTCCTCTAACCTGTATTGTAACACCAGGAAGTGGTAATCCCTGGTCGTCATTTACTACCCCTGTAACTGTTTTAGATTGCGCAAGAATTGTCAGAGGTAGTAACAAAATTGCAAATGTAATTATTAGCTTCTTTTTCATTTGTTTGTAATTGGTTGATTTAAATTAACTAAATTAAAATTATAATATCGAAGATTTTCAAAAATGTTTATTTATTTCTAAATAACTACAATGAGGGACATGCATGTATTAATAGCAAAAACAATGCTTTGTAAATATAAAAATTATTTTGTTATTATTACCAAAGAAATCAGAGAATCAAATGAAGTTTAATCAACAACAAATTTGTTTGTAATTAAATGTCCATTTTCAAATTTAACTTTAACAAAATACAAACCTTTTGAAAATTCTTTTACATAGAATTGATTTGTTTTTTTTTCAAGTACCAAATCTCCCAAAACATTGTAAAAACTTACATTTTGAATCATTAAATCAGTTTTAATAAATAGATAATCTTGGGCAGGATTAGGATACAATATTAATTCAGAAGAGGGCTCAAATGAATTTAAACCGAGAGAATTTTCTTCAATCTGAACACTAAAATTGTCTAATATATAAGTCCCTACATGCGCCCCTAATAATGCTTGAAGTTGAACAGAAGAAGTTCCTGGCGGAGCCTCATATTCAAATTCATAGTACTGGTAATTGGTTGATAGCTGAAAAATCTCAGAAGGTACATAAGTTGTACTTCCATTGACTTGAGATTTAAACCTCAATCTAAAGGAAATATTGGACTGAAAACCTCTGGCGTAACATCCAATGGTCAGTTTTTTATCGCTTAAATCTTCTTCATAAATCACATTACTCAAAAGCACCTTGTTATAGCCCTGTGATGAAGTCACATCAATTCTGGCAGCTGTTGCCCCTGAATATACAGAACCGGTAGCGGCAGAAAAAGTAGCGGCAGCAGTCCCTTGAACAGATAAATTCCAATTGTTAGAATAGCCGCATTCAAAATCGGGGTTTCGAATAATTTCTGCAGAGGAAGGGCCATAACACTCTGGCCAAGTTCCATCAGCTAAAAGAGCTTCTTTTACATCTTCGACCCAAGTTCCAGTAATGGTATTGTTGGTTTGAGGATTGTCAGTCCGTAAATGTATGGACTTTGTGGATTTATTGCCTGCGCACCAGGCTGAAAAGGAAAAACCTCTATTAATGGCTTGTTCTGCCAAATAGCGGTGGTACTCTACACGAGAAGCATTTTCTGGCCCACCATAGCTACCATAAACTCCGGTCTGATAATTGAGTCCTGCTTCATTGTCAACGCCAAATTCCCCAAGGGTTATAGGAATATTATTAATTTCAGACCATTGTTTGACCGCGTTGAAATGATTGTTTATAGTTGTTTTATTGGCATTGGTACCCCAAGTATAGTTAGAGTATTCCTCTCTTGAAGAGGCTGTGAAATTGAATGGTTGATAATAGTGAAAAGAAGCAATCAAGTGAGCATCACTATTTAAAATCTGATTGCCTATGGTTGTTGGTGCTTGGTAGGAAGTAGAAGTTCCACCTGTTATTATGATAGAGCGCGTAACGTTATTCCCACCGGTAGATCGAATGGCTTCAATAATCATTGCATTGAGTGCGTCCATTTCTGAAGCACTGACTTCAAAATAAGGCTCGTTTACAACCTCGAATATGAGCTGTTCGGGATGATTTATAAAGCGATTTGCGATTTGAATCCAAATGGATTGAAATTTCATTAAATCGGCGGCACGCTTTGCAGAGGAGGGGTTTGTATAACTTGAATTAGAATTGTTGAAGGTTTCTAAAAATTCGGACTTAAGATTGGCACCATGAAAGTCAATAATTGTATAAAGCCCTTGATTCAAAGACCAATCAACTATGGTTTCGACACGGTCCAAATAAGATGAGCTGACAGAAAAATCGGCAATACTTCCATTGTATTGGCTGGAAGTATTTGCATTAGTGGACCAATTTGAGGTTGTTCCAGATGTTCTGTATCCAAAAAAGTCTGCAGGAATTCTAACATTGGAAAAGCCTGCATTGGCAATGTCTACAAAATATTGCTCATGTATAATTGGGGCCCAATTACCTTCAGTTGGGGCACTCAAAGTGTTACCAATGTTTAATCCTCTGCCCATGGACTCGACAACTTCCCAAGAAGACATTTGGGCAAAAACAATACAGGATCCAAAAAAATAACAGAGAAAAATATTTGTTTTAAATTTCATAATACACTAAAATAATGAGGAGGCGCCATGGCCTCCTCAAAATTTAAAAGTTAAATGTAATTATTTCTTGTGGCTCTCGCGCTCAAGTTTATTGATTTTGCTAACCTGTTCTTTACTAAAAACAGTCATTAACTTTTTACGCGTTTGTACAAAAGCATCTCGATATACTTGTTTTTTCTCTTCTTGTGATAAGTTCTTACCTCTTATTTGTGACACATTGGATGCATATTTATTGTATAGGGTCTTTTTTAGAAATTCTAAATCGGTGTCAGATAAATCCATATTTGAAGAAATGTATTCAATGGCAGTTGCAGTACGTTGTGAAGCAAACTTGTTTTCTTGTGCTTCAACAATAAATGCAAACATTACAAATGCACAGGTAATCATTATTTTTTTCATTTTTTTAAAATTTAGATAGGTGATTATTTTATTCAATTATAAACTTTCGATTAGTCTTCTGGCCATTCTCCTGGAGTATTTTTAGAACATACAATCCAGGAGATAAATTAGAAACACTCAAACTGTTTGTATTTCCAAACTGTCTAAAAACTTCTTGACCTAACATATTTAAAACAAATAAAGAATGTATTTGCAAAGTTGTTTTTATATACAAGGTTTCTTTGACTGGATTAGGATATAACTCAAAATTATTTTCCAAGTCAAATACATCAACAGAAAGAGGATTCTCTGTTGAAAACAAAATTCTATCAATATTTACTATTCCGGTTGATGTCAAAGG
>JBJKXC010000023.1:0-29054 GCA_045561735.1 Flavobacteriaceae bacterium
TGAATGGTTTGCATGTTGTGAAGCCGGTCTGCAATTTTTATGATTATCACACGGACATCGTCATTAAGCGTCAGCAGCATTTTCCTGAAATTTTCCGCTTGCAAAGAAATATTTTTGTCTTTTTTTAGACTGGATATTTTTGTGAGTCCATTGACAATACGGGCCACTGTTTCACCAAAAAGTTGTTCAATATCGTTGATTGTATAATCTGGTGAGTCTTCCACAACGTCGTGAAGTAGAGCGGAGGCAATAGAGGTGGCGTCCAGACCAATTTTTGCTGCTACGATCTTGGCCACAGCAATAGGGTGAAAAACATAGGCTTCGCCAGATTTACGGCGTTGATTTTTGTGGCCATCGACGGCTATATCAAATGCTTTGCGAATTAATTTTTTATCGGCAGCAGTGAGGCGTCTGTAGCTGATGCTAAGCAGTTCTTTATATTCCTTAGCAATATTGGCATTTTCCTTTTTGATGTCATCGGGCGTCATACCCTAAAACTAAAACAAACATTTGTAACAAGCAACCATGCTACAGAATTTTTACAAAATTGTTTTAAAGCGTGTTAATTAGAGAAGAAATTTGCGTTGGCGTTTGGCCTCAAAAAGTAAAATTCCTGCTGCGACGGAAACATTCATAGAGTCTAAATCTCCCAACATTGGAATTTGAATTTTTTTATCTGCAGCGCTACGCCAGATTTCCGACAATCCAGTACTTTCTGGTCCAACCACTAGGGCAGAAGCACCACCAAAATCGATATCAATGTAGGGCATGGATTTTTGAAGTACTGCGCTATAGATTGGAATACTTCTTTCGTTTAAAAAGCCAATGGTTTCTTCAGAACTTGCTACAGCTATGGGCACTGTAAATAGCCCGCCTACACTGGAACGGATCACATTAGGATTGTAGAGATCTGTTCTCGGATTGGCAATAATGACAGCATCCACATGAGCAGCATCTGCAGTTCTTAATAATGCGCCAATGTTTCCAGGTTTTTCAGGAGCTTCAGCAACTAAAATTAAGGGATTAGATCCTAATTTCAAATCTTCAAGTGTATGTGATTTGCTTTCCGCGATGGCGACAACTCCTTCAGTACTACCACGATAGGCTATTTTGTTGTAAACCTTAGAGGTTATTTGAATGATCTCGGTTTCTTTCGTTTTGTAAGCATCGATTCGACTTTCATCAAATAAATTAGGTTCAAATAATAGTGATTTAATAACGTACCCTCCTTTGATTGCCAAACCTAACTCCCGCTGACCTTCAATAACAAAAACCCCTTCAATATTGCGCTGTTTAGGCTTGTCTTTTAACAGCAAAATACGTTTAATAATGGGGTTTTGTAAGCTGGTTATTTCTTTAAACATAAAACAAAAGTAAGTTTATTTAGCGCCAGAAAAACACAATTCTTTTTGAATCTTCTAAATGTATTGATTTTAAGGCGTTTTATATTTTTCTGAATACCGCTTCCAAAGTTTAGTTTGATGGCTTTCCAAGCTGATGTTCCGACCGTCTATGAAGGCTCTTGTTAAATTATTGCTGCGCATGTCTAAAGCGTCACCCATACTTATAAATAGGGTTGCACTTTTACCAGCTTCTAAGCTGCCATATTGCTTCTCTATGCCTAAAATTTTAGCGGCATTCAATGTGATCAACTGCAAGGCTTGTGCTTTGCTCAAACCATAGCCAACGGTTGTACCTGCATAAAAAGGAAGGTTTCTGGAGTTCATACGCTCCATATCACCACTGGCTTCTAGTGCCACAGTTAAACCAGCATCAATCAATAGTTTTGCTAGTTTGTAGGGCAAATCATAGTCTTCATCCGATTTATTGGGACGTAAATGCACGCGCTGCAAAAGAATAGAAATATTATTTTCTTTTAAAAATCCTGTCACTTTATAGGCTTCGTAAGCGCCAACGATTGTGAGGGCTTTCACTCCTTGTGTTTTTGCAAAACTGACCGCATCTACAATTCCTTTTTCATCGTTTACATGTATGAATAACTTGGTGGTTCCTGAAAACAATCCATTGAGTGCTTCATAAGGCAAATGCACCCCTTTTTTCCCCAATGTATTATGTGCTTTTGCATTTTTAAAATAAGTCTCAATTTTTGCAACCTCTTTGTTGTAGTCATCATTTATTTTTAAACCTGGATATTCATCTCTGTGTTGATGTCCATAAGCAAAAATTTTAGGCCAATTCATATGCATACCACCATCGGTTTTGATAACGGCGTCTTCCCAATTCCATGCATCAAACTGAACCACTGAGGATTTTCCTGATAAAATACCTCCTCTAGGTGTAATTTGACCAATTAAAACCCCATTGGGACGCATGCTTTCTACCACTCTTGATTCTGTATTGTAGGCTATTAAACTCCTAATGTGAGGATTCCATATGCCAATCTCAGAAACATCATCTGAGGCTCTTACGGCATCAATTTCAACCAACCCTAAGGTTGAATTTGGAATGATAAAACCTGGGTATACGTTTTGACCTTTTGCATCAATTATTTCTATTCCAGAGTGGTCTAGGGAGGCTTTCATGGCGCCTACATATTCAATAATTCCGTTTTCGAAAATGATCAAACTATTTTCAATGACTGCTCCGTTACCAAGGTGTGCTTTGGCACCATTAATAGCGATTCGGCCTTGTTGTGCTGGTGCAGGGGTTTGTTGTGCATATAGCATGCATGCACTTAAAAGTATTGTGACGTTTATTGTTAATGTTTTCATGACTCAGTTTTAAATTTCGTTGTTATCTAAAGTATCACAATGCATGTCTTTCTTTTTTTTGACCATTATAGGTTGGGTTTTCATGCCTTTGTTTTTAGCTTCTAGGAGCATCTGAATTAATGTATTGCGCTCTTTTTTTATGGCCGCTCTGTGTTGTTGGTCGCTTTCAATATCAAAATAAGTAGCCCCTTCAATCAATGTCTTTTCTGCTTTCGCATAAACTGATAGGGGGTGGTTGCTCCAAAGCACTAAATCGGCATCCTTTCCAATTTTAATGCTTCCCACTTTGTCATCAATATGCAGAAGTTTTGCTGGATTTAGCGTCACCATTTTCCATGTATCTTCTTCTGAGGCACCTCCATATTTAACCGCCTTTGCAGCTTCTTGATTTAAGCGTCTTGACATTTCAGCATCATCACTATTGATAGCGGTTAAAACCCCCGTATTATTTAGAATTGCAGCGTTGTATGGTATGGCATCATTGACTTCGTATTTGTAAGCCCACCAATCGCTAAATGTTGAAGCCCCCGCACCATGTGCTTTCATCTTGTCTGCTAATTTATAGCCTTCCAATATGTGGGTAAATGTATTGATGTTGAAGTTGAATTTTTCAGCGACTTTCATCAGCATATTAATTTCACTTTGTATATATGAATGGCAACTTATAAAGCGTTCCTTGTTTAGAATTTCAGTTAAAACTTCCATTTCAGCGTCTATTCTGTAAGGCTTGCCGCTTTTCTTTTGCAAATCATAAGCTTTTGCCCTTGAAAAGTAGTCTATATACATTTGTTCGACCCCCATTCTTGTTTGGGGAAATCGACTGTAGCCACCCCAGTTGGACTGTTTGACATTTTCACCCAAAGCAAATTTGATAAACTTCGGAGAATTTTCATAAATCAAATCCTCAGCAGCCATACCCCATTTAAGTTTGATGATGGCCGAACGCCCCCCAATTGGGTTGGCCGATCCATGTAAAATTTGAATGGTTGTTACCCCTCCTGATAAATTTCGATATATATCGACGTCATCTGCTTCAATAACATCCTCAATACTCACTTCTGCAGAAGAATTTTGCCCTGCCTCATTGATGCTGGCAGCTGCAATGTGCGAGTGTTCATCTACAATACCCGAAGTCAAATGTTTTCCAGTCGCATCAATGATACGCGCTTTTTTTGAATTTAAATTTTGTCCAATAGCTGAAATTTTTCCGTGCTTCACCAGAACATCCGTATTTTTTAAGATACCTTGTGTTTCATTAGTCCAAACCGTCGCGTTTTTGAAAAGCAGGGTTTCAGCTTCGGGAAGTTTGAGATTTCCGTAGGCCCCATTGGGATAGGTGACTGCTAGCACCGTACGCTTCTTTTCGTTTGATTTAGAGTTATTCTCTGTTTTTTCAGCTTCCTCCGATCCTTTGTTTTCTCTTTTAATTATCAAAGTTTGCTTGCTTCCATCTCTAAGATGTAAAACGCCATTCAAATCAGAAGCATCGGCTGTAATTTTTGCATTGAATCTTAAAAATCTTTGATCTGTGGTATCGGCTGCAGTAAATAAAATTTGAACCCAGTCTTTGCTGTAGCTTAAAGTGCTGCTTCGTTTTGATTGCTGAGAACTAATTGTAGCTGAAGGCTTGTGTTTACCCCCGGTAATCTCCAATGTTAAAGAATCATTTTCAGCCATAAAATTATATGTACCTCTAATGTCTTTTTGTGTTAAATCTTCAAAAACATGACGCGACCCGCGAATCCAATGTTCTAAAACAGTGGCATTAGATTCGAAAAAATCTCCTGAAGTCATCATAAAATTCGCGAAACTTCCTTTTTCTAAGTTCCCAACTTTATCATTTTTTAATATTTGTGCAGGAACTGTTGTTAGGGCTTTTAAAGCTTCAGATTTACTCAAGCCATGTTCAATTGCACTTAAAATGTTTGTTTTAAAAGATTTGGGGGATTTTAAACCTTGCATGGTAATAGCAAAGGGAACCTCATTATTTTCCAATGCACTCAAATTAGCCGGTCTTTGATTCCATTCTCGCATGCTTTCTAGTTCAAGTCTGTCTGCAAGAAAGGGATCCTCAACGTCATAGGGTTTTGGAAAGTTTATGGGTATGATAAATGTCGCATTTGTATTTTTAACAGCTTCAATGCGTTCAAATTCATCACCACCGCCCAAAATGGTGTATTGAATGTCAAATTGATCACCCACTTTGTCTGCGCGAATGGCATTGGCACGGCTGCCCGCGGCGAATATTTGGGTTAAATTTGTGTTTTGATTGAACGCTTCAAGGGTAAGATCAGTTGTTTTAATATTTCCTTTTTTATACCAATCCGCATCGTAATACAATTGTCTTAACAATGCCATTGAACCCATAATAGAAGTTGGGTAAGCTTGTCTGGATTGTACGCTTCTGGATAAAGAAAGGTATTGTCCCGATTTATTTGATAGAATTCGCATGGTTTCGTCTCCATTGAGATCCAAGGCAATAAGTGCCCCAGTACCCCTTACAATACCATCCTCTTTATGGGTATTCACCAATCCAATCCCTTGCTCTAAAAGGGCTTTGGCCGTTTTTTCATCAAACTCAAAATCTGAGATGGCATTTTGTTCAGCACGAATATGATCATTCCAATAAAAGCCCGATCGGTTTGAATCGTATTGTGTAGAACGTCCATAGCCAGGGGCAGGCTTTGGATCCCCGATTCCATAAGTTGAATACACGTCAATAAATGAAGGGTAAATATAATTTCCACTTCCGTTAATAACATAACTGTTTTTGGGTAAATTCACAGATTGGCCGCTTTCGACGACCAATCCATTTTGAATTAAAAGCGTTCCATTTTCAATCACATTATCATGATTGACGTAAATTTTAACATTGGTTATGGCGGTAAAGTTCTTGTAATTTGCTTTAACTCCATCATTTTTTGGGCGGTAGTCTTGTGCTACTGAAAAAAGAGCAAAACAAAGACTCAAAAAAGTAAGTTTTAATTTCATTTTAATTTTTTTAGGAAGATAAATATACACATAAACTTTGATAGACTGCTAAACAACTGCTGAGGGTAGCTGATAAAGTTAAAATCAATTCTTAGTTCATATAATTCACAACAAGTTCCACCACTTGGTTGTAACTTTCAATTCCCTGAGTTTGTTGGTTGGCTTTTAGAAAACCGCCATAAACACGTTTAAAAATTGGCTCTAGAGGGTTTTCAAATTGCGCCCATTGTTTTTCACGGTTTCTAAAGTCTTTTGTAATTCCTGAATGTATATTATTGGTAAGCGCTTTAAAAGTTGTTTTGTCTCTCTTGTACAAATCCTTCAAACAATAGCGCAAGGCAAAAGTATAGGCCGCGTATCTAAAATAGGGGTCTTTGTGATTATAAGTCGCTAAAAAGGCTACAAAATTCGCTTCGCTTTCTGCGGCATAGCCCAATTGGTGTGCTTGCTCGTGCGCCAATGTTAGCGGCATGGAATTTACAGGCGTTTTTGAATTGACATGCGCCTCGTTTGTAAACGGATTTAAATAGCCACTAAAACCCATATAGGCCAGTGGTAAACTATAAAGCGATTGCTTTTGACTCGGCGTTTCGTAGGCCAAAAAAGGGTAGGATATTGACAGAGCCATGTAACCTTGAGTTACTTTCTTGCTTATTTTTTTAAAATTATAGGGGATTTCAAACTGTTTTGAGGGGTCTTTTGAAATTTCTGAATGGAGCTCATTAGAACGCATAATCAGCTTTTGAGTTACTTCAATCAACGCTGTGGTTGTATATTCAGAATTTAGATTCAGGCGCTCCTCAATCGGCATCCTATAGTAGTTCAAGCCCCAAAGCAGGTGGAACATAAAATATATTGATGATGCGGCCACCATAATCCTTATCAAATCGTCCTTTAAGCGTAGTTGTTTAAATCCTTTTTTGGTTAATTTATATAACCAACGAAGCATATAAATTAAAGCCATGCTATAAATAAGGTCTCCAACCGAAAAAGGCAGCCAACCAAAAACAAGACGGAATAGTTTCGATATAAACCGGTAGAGCAGATTGCTGTAGTAGGTTTCTACAATTTGAGGATAATGCGTCAAAAGCTTGAGCATTAAAATTTGGGGAAAAATACTAAAGGCCAGAAGCCATCGAAGTGCTTTAGACATAGATCAAATGTAGGTAATTTAATTTTGTTTTAGAGGATATGTGTACCTTTGCTAAGCCAAAAAAAGTTTATGAATAAAGAAATCTTAAGTTTAGAGCCCCAAGCCATTTGGAAGCACTTCACCGCTTTAAATGCAGTCCCGCGTCCTTCAAAAAAAGAAGCGCGCGTCATTGCCTTTATGAAAGCATTTGGTGCAAGCTTGGATTTGGAAACTTATGAAGATGCCATTGGAAATGTCATCATTCGTAAACCTGCCACTCGAGGGATGGAGGACCGAAAAATAGTCATATTGCAATCACATTTAGACATGGTTCATCAAAAAAATGCAGCTATAGAATTTGATTTTTTAACCCAGGGAATTGAAATGTATATTGAAGGCGATTGGGTCAAAGCCAAAGGAACCACTCTTGGCGCAGACAATGGCTTGGGTGTGGCAACTATTATGGCAATTTTAGAAAGTAAAGACCTTCCACATCCCGCATTGGAAGCTTTATTTACCATTGACGAAGAAACTGGAATGACTGGTGCCATGGGGCTTCAACCCGGTGTTTTAAAAGGAGATATTCTTTTAAATTTAGACACTGAGGAAGACGATGAAATTGGTGTTGGTTGTGCAGGCGGAGTCGATGTGACTGCATCACGTACTTATGCTGAAGAACCAACTGCTCAGGCGGTTGTTGGTTTTTTACTATCGGTAAAAGGCTTACAAGGTGGGCATTCTGGTATGGACATTCACAAAGGCTTTGGAAATGCCAATAAACTGATAAGCAGATTACTATATGATGGATTCAATCTTTACGGATTGCGTGTTTCAAGAATGGACGGTGGAAGTCTTCGCAATGCAATCCCAAGAGAAAGTTCTGCAATTGTTGTAGTTGATGCCGTTCATAAGGCTGCTTTTGAAAACGCGACAGAAACTTTAATCGGTGCCATTGAAAAAGAATTCAAGGCCATTGAACCCGATCTCATCATCTCTCTAAATCCTTGTGATTTACCTGAAAAGGTGATGGAATTAGAAGTTCAACAACCTTTAATTAAAGCCTTAAATGTTGCCCACAATGGCGTTTTTCGCATGAGTCCAGATATTAAAAATTTGGTAGAAACCTCTAACAATGTAGCACGCATTCTTGTTGAAAAAGGCCAAATTCATATCGGCTGTTTAACGCGATCTTCTGTTGAAAGTTCCAAACAAGACTTAGCCCAAATCTTAAAAGCAACTTTTGAATTGGCAGGGTGTTCAGTTGAATTTTCAGGCGCATACCCTGGCTGGACTCCAAATATGGAAGCGTCTATTTTGAAAGTATTGAACGGTTTATACAAACAGATAAACAAATCAGAACCGCATGTTGCTGCTTGTCACGCAGGACTAGAATGTGGTATATTAGGAACTCATTATCCCGAAATAGAAATGATCAGTTTTGGACCTAATATCAAAGGGGCGCACTCCCCAGATGAAAGGGTGCAAATTTCTTCAGTTCAGAAATTTTGGGTGTTTACCAAAGCCATTCTAGCAGCCATTCCAAAAGCTTAAATTTATTTGTTAGTCTTCTAGCATCTCAACAATAAATACCAAATCTGTATTGGGTTTTATTGGACCCCGACCACTCTCGCCATAAGCCAAGTAGGAGGGGAGGTATAAAAAGGCTTTCTCACCTTTAGTCATTGCAAAAACGCCTTCTTTAAATCCGGGAATCATTTGCGCATCGGCACTGTAGGACATGGGCATTGGATTGTACATACCGCGTTGTTGTTTTTGTGCATCATAGGTGCCAAAATTTTCATCGACAGTTTTGACATTGGTGCCAAATAATTTTCCATCAGAAAAATAGCCCTCGTAAAACAATTTTACCTTTGTACCTTGATTTGGTTTTTCACCATTACCTTCTTTAATGGTATAAACCAAAAGTCCAGAATCCGTTGTAGTTGCTTTTGATTTATAATCCTCAATCAATGGTAAAAGATCTGCTGCTGCGGCTCCAATTTTCTCCTCCGCTAGTTTCTTTTTAAGTTCGTCTTCTTTTCGCATTTCTTCTGCTTTCTTTTGTCGCTTCTCTTCAAGCAGAGGCAGTTCTTTTTGCCACGTCTCAGCCGCATCATAGCCATTGGCTTTCATTCCTTGACGGATGATGTTTACGGCTGTAATGGTCACGTCTTCCAGCGGTTTATTATTTCCGGGGCTTACTTCTACATTAGAAATGGAATCTTGAACATTAATCCCTTTGACCACCTCCCCAAAAATGCTGTGTTTGTTGTCGAGCCAAGGCGTCGCTTTTTCCGTAATAAAAAATTGACTTCCATTAGTGGCAGGACCAGAATTTGCCATTGAAAGTATGCCGGGTTTGTCATGTTTTAAGTTGGCGTCAAATTCATCTCCAAAAGTATAGCCAGGACTTCCAGAACCGGTTCCAGTGCGATCTCCACCCTGAATCATAAATTTATCTATGACCCTGTGGAAAATCGTTCCATTGTAATAAGGAATTCCACGAAGGGAATCTGCTAATTTTGGATGTGTTCCTTCGGCAAGGGCAACAAAATTAGCCACCGTAAGAGGTGTTTTTTCGTAAAACAAAGCAAAGACCATGGTATCTTTTGAGGTAACAAATTCGGCAAACAAGCCATTACCAAGCTCTGGGTATTCGTTTTGACAGGATAATGAACTGAGTATTAAAAAGGTGTAAAGTAGGAGTGTGGTTTTTTTTGTAAGTTTTAGCATGATTTTTTTTAGTTTCGGAATATATTATGAATAGTTACTTGGTAGATTAAAGGTTTATCAGTTCCAATCCTATCTCCATCTCCGTAGTATCCATAGGCCAATTTTGAGGGAAAAATAAAAGTTATTTTCTCTCCTTTTTTCATCAGTTTTAAACCCTCTCTCAAGCCTATAAATAATTCTTCTTGTTCTACGTAATAGTTTTTTTCTTGTGTTTTTTTTGGACTGTAAATCCAATTTCCATTTAAATCTTTTACCCCGTAAGTGTAAGTCACAAGATCTCCAAATTTAGGTGTGTATTCAGGTTTTATATTTTTGATATCGTATTTGTACCAAAACCCATAACTGGAGCGTATGTAATTTTCTTTTGAGTTTGAAATAAAAGTTTCGATTAGGGTGTATTCGTGGTTATTAATAGCTTTATTGGTTATTATTGAAGTGTCTAAAAAACTACCAGATTTATATTTAATTGGTCGTCTGGCTTGGTTGGTTTGGCAAGCTATGAAAAGACCGAAAATTAGAACGCATGACAGTTTTTTCATTATTCAAAATCAGAATTAAGGTTTACCACCAAAGTTTTAAATAAGTCAATAGTTGCTGCTAAGGAAAGATTGCTTTTACCGCCTGCCGCATTGACATGTCCCCCACCGTTAAAGTGATCTCTCGCAATTTGATTTACATCAATAGCTCCTTTTGATCTCAGTGAAATTTTAATAATTTCATCAGCGCTATTTTCAATAAAAATGGCTGCTAATTTTACGCCTTTAACAGAAAGCCCATAATTTACCAATCCTTCTGTATCTCCCTTTTGATAATTACAAGTGTTCAATTCGTCTTGAGATAGAGTGATATAGGCTGCATTAAAAGGTTTTAAAACCCTGAGATTGCTAAGGGCTAATCCTACAAGTTGAATGCGTTCAAATCGATTGGCATCGTATACCAAACTATGTATTTCAGAGTGTGCAATGCCAACTTCAATAAGATGGGCAACCACGCGATGGGTAGTAGCTGTAGTTTTAGGAAATTTAAAAGAGGCCGTATCGGTCATTATGCCCGTGTATAAAGCTGTCCCAATATCTTTATTCAATAATTCTAAATCGCCCAATTGGTCTATAAAATTGTAAATCATTTCGGCAGTTGACCCCATTTCCGTATCAGAATAGGTATGTGCTGCATAAGCTTCTGGGTGCTGGTGGTGGTCAATCATAATTTTTGGTGCTGAATTGGCTTCTAAAACAGATTTTAAATTTCCGCAGCGATCCAACGCATTAAAATCTAGGGTAAAAACCAAATCGGCATTGTCAAATGCTTTTTGAACAACCTCTGAGTGAAACTCAAAATTGAGTACTTCTTTTGTTCCTGGAAGCCATTTTAAAAAATCAGGGTAGTCATTAGGCACAACAATCGTTGCCGAATGCCCTTTTTGGATAAAGTAGTGGTACAAACCTAAGGAAGACCCAATGGCATCGCCATCTGGATTTATATGGGGAACAATCACTATATTTTTGGGCGATTTTAGGAGAGATTTTAAGGATTCAAAACTCATACTTTTCATAGGTCATAAAGATACAATTTTTCTTAATAGTCCTGCAACATGATTTTCATTTCAAAATCATTACTTTTGCAACAATTAAATGAATCACATGACAAACAATAGAACTTTTACCATGTTAAAGCCAGACTCCATAGAGAAAGGCAACATCGGACCAATTTTAGAGAAAATTACAGCCTCTGGTTTTAGCATTGTAGCGATGAAACTTACGCAGTTGACCATATCGGATGCCCAAGCGTTTTACGCCATTCACAAAGACCGTCCATTTTTTGAAGATTTGGTGCGCTACATGACTTCAGGTCCTATTGTGGCTGCCATTTTAGAAAAAGATAATGCAGTTGAAGATTTTAGAACCCTAATTGGCGCTACCAACCCTGCTGAAGCAGCGGAAGGCACCATTCGAAAAATGTTTGCAGAATCTATCAGCCAAAATGCAGTGCATGGAAGTGATAGTGACGAGAACGCCAGCATCGAAAGTGCTTTTCATTTTTCTGCGCGCGAAATATTTTAATAAATCCAAAAATTAATAACTACAAACCACGATTTTTGCGTGGTTTTTTTTAGATCTTTAATTATTTCACAAAAAAGCAAGAAACTTTTGATTACCTTAAAATGAGTTTGCTAACCACAGTTTTTCCCAATTCTTCATTGATAAGCGCTATGATTTTTTCTTTTCCATAACTCAGTTCTTGTCGCAATACAGAAGAGGAAAGGGATACATACAGCGTGCCATTGTGTAATTTAAGGCTGTTGGTGTAGTTTTGAACGCCATTGCCCATGAGTTCTTGCCAAGCCTTTTCCAAGCGCACCATGTCCAGTCCTTTTTTTAATTTACTGTTTTCTACAAAAGATGTAATAACATCTCCAATTTTTTGATTATCGTTGTGGCGTTTACTCATTGGCTTAAATCTAATACTTCATAAGGTTTGTAATTGTAAACAAGTCCCAAATTACTTTTTATTACAAGTTTTTCTTTATCCGCTTCTATAACTTCTTCTCTAAAACTTGTAGCGTTGTCAATATAGTTCAAAAATAAACCATTGTTTTGAATTTCTATTTTAAAATTTAAAACATCTTTGGAAGTTTCAAATGTTCCATTGAAATTGGGCTTTAATTTTTTTCGAAAACCTTTTAAATCTGTATTTATTTTAAAATAATCAATACCGCTATTAATTTTAAAGGTTCTAAGCAGTTGATTGTCTTTGTATACACTTTCTATTTCCCAATAACCTTCAATGAATTCAATGTGTTTTTTAGGGTATGATTTACAACCAATTGCCAACAAAACAATAAACACCAATGTATTTTTCATAATTGAAAAATCTCATAAGATTCATGAACACTTTGAACTACTTTTTCAGTTCGTTCAGCATGGGTATCGGAGATGAACAACTGCCCAAAATTGGCATCGTTCACTATTTTAATGATTCGCGCCACGCGATCGGCGTCTAATTTGTCAAAAATATCGTCTAACAACAAGATGGGCGTATTACCACTTTGGGATTTTAGCACTTCAAACTGAGCTAATTTTAAAGCAATTAAAAACGATTTCTGTTGTCCTTGGCTACCAAATTTTTTGATTGGGTAGTCCCCAATCTGAAATTCGATATCGTCTTTGTGTATTCCAACGGTAGTATATTGCAAGGCGCGGTCTTTGTTGATGCTTGTTTTTAAAAGATTTTCTAAGGGCTGTTCAGTAAGCTGACTTTTGTATTGCAGACTGACCGTTTCATTTTGATTACTGATGCGCTCGTACTGTTTCATAAATATAGGCGTAAAAATCTCTATAAAGGCCTGTCTTTTTAGATGAATTTGTATGCTTAATTTACAAAGTTGATCGTTGTATAGCTCTATTGTATCAAGATCAAAAGTTCGACTGGAAGCAAAATGTTTTAACAAGGCATTGCGTTGGGCCAAAACGCGGTTGTATTGAATTAACTGTTCCAGATAACTTTTGTCACTCTGCGAAATCACCCCATCCATAAATTTTCGTCTTAAATCACTGCCTTCAGTGATTAAATCGCGGTCTGCTGGTGAAATTATAACCAGCGGTAAAAATCCAATGTGGTCGCTATAGCGTTTATAGGCTTTGGCATTGCGTTTGATGACTTTTTTTTGTCCTTTTTTTAATGAAACAACTACTTTCTCAACTTTACCTTGTTTTAAATAACGGCCATCAACTAAAAAAAAGTCTGAACCATGCTTGATATTTTGTGAGGCAATGGGGTTGAAATAACTTTTACCAAAAGACAGGTGGTAAATGGCATCTAAAACATTGGTTTTTCCAATGCCGTTGGGTCCAACAAAACAATTAACTTTTTGTTTAAATTCGAAAGATTGTTGTTCGAAATTTTTATAATTGATAAGATTTATCGTATTTAATCGCATCTGTAAAAGTAAAATATTTTGCACCAAACGCGATTAGCGTTCTTGGTTAATTGAGTTGCAAATTATTGAAAAATAACAAATAAAGTAGTATTTTTTATAGAATAAAATTATATTTTTGCCCTTCAGAATTCATAATATTATGGCAACGTATAAAAAACGGGGGGGTAAGCCCAAAACAAAGATCGACATACAACAGTCTATTGAGGATGGATCCACCACGGCTGAGGTTTTTAACACTTTGGACGAAGGGGTTTCAAAAACTGAACAATGGATTATTGCCAAACAGAAATATATTTTTATAATCGTTGGATTGGCTGCCGTTTTGATTTTAGGCTTTTTGGGCTATGACAAATACATCCAAGAACCCAACGAGCGAGCTGCCATGAATGACATGTACTCCGCTCAAACCTATTTTGATGAAGCCGTCTCTGCAACTGATAAAGATTCACTGTTTAGACTTTCTCTCAATGGCGATGGCGCCAAATACGGCATGTTGGACATTGCCGAAACCTATGCGGGTACCAAAGCCGGAAATTTAGCCAACTACTATGCTGGAATGGCCTACATGAATATGAAAGATTATGCGAATGCTATTGAATACTTAAATGCTTTTGACTCCACAGACGATGTCTTAGGGCCCATAGCCAAAGGCGGTATTGGAGATGCTTTTGTTCAATTAGAACAATTGGAAGATGCTTATGATTATTATGTTCAAGCGGCTCAACTTAAAACCAATAATTATACTACTCCAATCTATCTTTATAAAGCCGGTATGATTGGTCTTAAAGTTGGTAAAGCTAAAAAAGCACTGGATTATTTTGAATCTATAAAAACGGACTTCCCCGATAGTTCTGAAGCTAAAAACATTGATGTTTTTATTGGAAAAGCACAAGCTACGATCAATTAAACCGCATGGCAACGGCTAACAAAAATTTATCTAATTACGACAAATCAGCACTTCCCAATGCTAAAGAGTTTAAAATTGGCATTGTGGTTTCACAATGGAACGAGAGGGTTACCAATGGTCTCTTGAAAGGGGCTTTGGAAACACTCGAAGACTGTGGTGTAATGAAAGGAAATATTTCGATCAAATACGTTCCTGGTAGTTTTGAATTGATTTATGGTGCCAAAGTTG
This sequence comes from Flavobacteriaceae bacterium, assembly GCA_045561735.1. Taxonomy (GTDB): domain Bacteria; phylum Bacteroidota; class Bacteroidia; order Flavobacteriales; family Flavobacteriaceae; genus UBA3537. Next base: position 14,661 of record JBJKXC010000023.1, read on the forward strand.
TACAAGCCTCTGATGTGGATGTTGTTATTACCATTGGATGTATTATTCAAGGGGAAACAAAGCATTTTGATTATGTTTGTCAAGGGGTTACTCAAGGCATTAAAGACCTCAATATCTTAAACGATGTCCCCGTTATATTTTGTTTATTAACCGATAACAACATGCAACAATCTTTAGATCGCAGTGGTGGTAAACTCGGAAATAAAGGGGTAGAAGCGGCCATTACTGCGCTTAAAATGGCGGCATTAAACAAGGGCCAATAAACTCTGTTTACAAATTTCTGATTGCTGGTTTTATTTCTGGTTAAATTTTAAGTATTTTTATTGCATTGCAAAGCAGTATGGGATTCCAATCGAAATTACAAACCAAATCAACCTCACCTTTTAAATTTAAAAGGCAACGGCGTTCCTCATTTGTATCCTTGCCATTATTGTTTGTTTTGCTTCTATTAATTATGATTGGCATTTATGTATTGTAACTTAAATTTGATTAAATAAGATGGGCTTATTTAAACTTAGAAAAAATAAAAAATTCAATTACGAACCGCGTTATTACAAGGGTAGTGGTAGTCCGTTTGAAATTAAGCATAAATTTGAGGATGAGCGTGTTACAGTTGAAAAAGCAAATTTAAAAAGAACTTTAACCAATGCTATAAATGATTTTAAAAACCGGGATCAAAAATCCACTAAAACCATTGCAATTATCGTTTTAATTTTGGTCTTTATTTTTTTGTTTATCATTGATTTTGACCTAACTATTTTTTTTAATTAATGGCGAATATCATTCAACTTCTTCCAGATCATGTGGCGAACCAAATTGCAGCCGGTGAGGTCGTTCAACGACCTGCTTCTGTAGTGAAAGAATTATTGGAAAATGCCATTGATGCCAGGGCCTCTCAAATTAAACTCATCATAAGGAATTCTGGTAAAACGCTTGTTCAAGTTATTGACAATGGTATGGGAATGGGTGCTTTGGATGCCCGACTCTGTTTTGAACGTCACGCTACCTCTAAAATAACCACTGCAGAAGATTTATTCTGTCTAAATACCAAGGGGTTTCGCGGTGAGGCTTTGGCCAGTATTGCGGCCATCGCCCATGTCGAATTAAAAACCAAATTAAGGGGCGAATCTTTGGGTTCTGCGGTTAAAATTGAAGGCAGTAAGCTAAAGTCTGAGGACGTGGTTTCTACTTCTGAAGGGACCTCAGTAGCGGTTAAAAATTTGTTCTTTAACATTCCCGCAAGACGAAATTTTCTAAAGTCCGATCCTGTAGAGTTGAGGCATATTATGGATGAATTTCACAGGGTTGCCATGGCCCATTCTCAAATCAATTTTTCCATGCATCACAATGACAATGATCTTTTTGATTTGAAATCAGAACCTTTTCGACAACGTATCATTCATATTTTTGGTGCTAAAATGAATGAAAAATTAGTGCCAGTGCAAGAGGACACCGAATTGTTGAAAATTTCTGGTTTTGTTGGAAAACCCGAATTTGCTAAAAAATCAAGAGGTGAACAGTTCTTCTTTGTCAACCATCGTTTTATTAAAAGTTCGTATTTAAACCATGCCATTTCATCTGCTTTTGAAGGCTTACTACTCTCCAACAAATACCCGAGTTATTTTCTTAATCTTGAAGTAGATCCCAAAAGTATTGACATCAACATTCATCCTACCAAAACAGAAATTAAATTTGATGATGAACCCACTTTGTACGCCTTGCTGAGAGCCGCTGTAAAACACAGTCTAGGACAGTTTAGCATTGCACCCGCTTTGGATTTTGAAAGAGATCCATCTATGGATACGCCTTATGAACAAGACATGAAAAAAGTGTCTTCACCAAAAGTAGAAGTAGATCCTTCTTTCAACCCTTTTAGAACTCAAACAAAAGCAGCTGCTAAAAGGAATATTTCTGATTGGGAAGGGCTATATGTGGGACTTGAATCAAAATCTAACTCTGATTTCAACTCCATTAGTGAAGCTCAATTTGAATCTGATGCGCTGCAATCCAGTATTTTTGAAAAAGCGTCCATTAAAAGTACCCAAAGTACTTTTCAACTTCAAAATAAATACATTGTAGGCACCATAAAGTCGGGACTTGTTGTTATTGATCAAAACCGAGCGCACGAACGCATTTTATACGAAGATTATCTCCAACAGATTACCTTAAAAGAACCGGTGAGTCAACAATTGTTGTTTCCTCTGCGATTGGAGTTTTCAACCCAGGAATTGGCGGTTGTAAAAAACATAGAGCCGCAACTTGCTCAAGCGGGATTCAAGTTTTCAGCTTTTAATAAGGAGGCCCTGGAACTTACGGCGTTGCCTGTGGGCGTTCAAGACACATTTATTTCAAAGATTTTTGATCAATTGATTAGCGATGTTCAGAACGAAGTTCCAGATTTTAATTTTAGTCAAAGTGACTTATTGGCTAAATCTATCGCCAAAAGTTTAGCTACGAAAAATGGCAAAAAATTAAGTATACAAGAACAAGAATTTATTATCAACGCGCTTTTTGCATGTAAAGAGCCCACTGTCACCCCCTACAATAAAACCATTTTTATTACTCTTGATGGTTCTTATTTAGACTCCAAATTTAATTGATATGATTCGAATAACTCCTGCTGTTAAACACCTTTTAATCCTAAACGTCATCATTTTTGTTGGTACCACACTTTTTTGGGAAATAAGTATTTTTTTGACGGAATTTTAGCGCTTTATTATCCCATGAGTGGTGCTTTTGAGTTTTGGCAAATTGGTACCCATATGTTTATGCACGGTAATTTAACGCACCTTCTTTTCAACATGTTTGCTTTATGGATGTTTGGGACTGCGGTTGAACAACAGTTTGGACTTCGTAAATTTTTAATTTTTTATTTGAGTTGCGGTTTAGGTGCAGTTGCCCTGACCTTTTTGGTATACTTTATCCAGATTTATCCATTGATTGGTGCCTTGGAATCCAATGGCTTTTCTTACGATTTGGTTCAAGAGCTTACAGCACTGAATATTTTAGAAGGAAATATGTTTAAAGGAGAACTTTTGGCGAATAAAATGCAAGTTGTATTGGAGTCTAATGGGATGTCTTTAAATCAAGTAGATAACACATCTTTTAAAGCCCTTTTTGATCTGAATGTTAAAAGCAATGGCGCCATGGTAGGGGCTTCAGGTGCTATTATGGGCATTTTAGTGGCCTTTGGCATGTTGAATCCCAACGCCGAATTGATGCTAATTTTCTTACCAATCCCAATTAAAGCCAAATACTTCATCCCTGGAATCATTGTATTAGATTTGATCTCTGCTACAACCGGTGTATCTTTCTTCAGCCCAAGTAATACGGCTTATATTGCGCACATTGGAGGAGCTGTCACAGGTTTTCTAATCATGTATTTTTGGAAAAAAAATCAATTTAATAAATACCGCTGGAATTAAATGACAACGCTTTACCAAGATCTTAAAGATAAATTAGCACGGCTTCACGTTCTAGAACAAATGATTGTGGTCAACGCTCTGGTATTCCTTATCACCGGATTGTTAAGTTTGGTCATAAGCAATGGCCGCTTCTATGTTTTAGATTTCTTGTCCCTTTCAAATGATATTTGGGAGGTATTTTTAAATCCATGGACAATTATAACTTATGGCTTCTTGCACTACAGCCTTACTCATTTATTTTTTAATATGCTGGTCTTGTATATCTTGGCTAGAACTTTCGCAAACCTATACCGTCCTAGAATGTCCCTTAAGATTTATGTATTGGGAATTATTTCTGGTGCTGTTTTCTTTTCACTGGCTACAAGTCTATTTCCAGGCATTTTAAACATCAATGGACCTTTGGTAGGCGCTTCAGCAGGGGTGCGCTCTTGTATTATTTTTTTATGTGTTTATATGCCGGATAAATTGGTAGGCTTTTTCACCCTCCGTTTTAAACTTAAGTATTTGGGCATTGCCATGGTTGTTTTGGATTTACCAGGCTTACTTTCTGCCAATTCTGGTGGCACAGTCGCCCATATTGGAGGCTATGCTATGGGATTTTATTTTGCTTATCAATTGCAAAAAGGACGTGAAATTGGCCAATTTCTAGATAATATTTTGGATTATTTATCCAATAAAAAACCCCCATTGAAAACAGCCTACAGAAAAAAAACTAAAAAAGACACATCAAAACCAAAGAAAGACCAGAACGCTTTTACCCACCAAAAACAAATAGATTTAATTTTAGATAAGATTGGTAAGAGCGGTTATGAAAGTTTGACTCAAGAAGAGAAGGACTTTCTTTTTAGGGCTGGAAAAAAATAAACCCTTGAAACGTTTAAACTTTTTTGATAAACTTGTCTTTCTGCTTAATTCTTTAGCAGCAACCCTACTTTTACTGTCTTATATTTTACCATTCCTACCCCCAAAGTCTTTTTCTGTCTTGGCAGTATTGAGTCTAGCTGTCCCTTTTCTACTGTTGTTAAATTTGATATTTTTAATCTATTGGCTAGCACAATTAAAGCGACAATTCATTTTATCTTTGTTTGTAATGGCCCTGGGCTACACGCATATAAAATCTTCTTTTAATTTTAATTCTAACGATAATTCTCAGCAAAAGGGCATCGAAATTATGAGTTACAATGTTCATTTATTAAACTTGTATAAGTGGATAGACGCGGACGACATTCCAGAAAAAATTCATGATTTTATCATAAATCAAAGTCCTGCAATCGTGTGTATTCAAGAATATGAAAGCGGCATTGCTACAGATTTAAACTATCCCTATGTTTTTAGACCTCAATCCAACTCAAAATCCGAGCTTGTTGTCTTTTCAAAGTATAAATTTGTGAATTCAGGGGTTATCAATTTTCCAAGTTCAGCTAATCGCGCTGTTTTTATAGATGTCAAAATAAAATCGGATACCCTTCGTATATACAACTTACATTTACAGTCAACAGGTATTAATACAGATGTTAGAGCGCTTGACTCAAAACAATCTGACCGGATGTTCAATCAATTGAGTTCTACTTTTAAAGCCCAACAAATTCAAGCGGAGCTCATGGCCACTCACATGCGTAAATCGCCTCACAAAGTCGTTTTGTGTGGAGATTTCAATAACACCGCCCATTCCTATGTTTACAGGCTTTTAAAATCAAATTTAGAAGATACTTTTGAAGTTGCAGGTAATGGGTTTGGTGGCACCTACAATTTTGATTACTTTCCTTTGCGGATAGATTTTATCTTAACAGACCCCGGTATTGAGGTTTTAAACTTCAAAAATTACGCTGTTAAATTTTCAGATCACTACCCAATATGCGCCACTTTAAAATTAACTAAGCATTAATGCTTTTCAGTACTGCTTTATATTGGTGGGTGGTTTTTTAAATAGTTGAGCGTTTCAGGACCCATATTAAAAAGCACATCTAATACACTGAGGTTCGAAATGTACCCATGTTTTGCTTGAAAAACTTGTACGTAGGGTTTGGTTTGAATGGCCGCTGATTTCCGCGCATTTATCAAAAAGCGAAAGTCATTTTCAGTTGATTCTTTCTTAAACACTTTAGAAGTCGTATGATTAAATTCAAATTCAAGACAGTGGTTAATGGCCTTAATACATTTCAAAACAAAGGGCAACAATAAGTTGTCTTTTTTTTGAAATAAAGGTCTTAATTCATCTTCGTAAAATTCAAAAAATGGTGAGGTTTTATAGGCACTTTCTATAGATTTCCAATGTACATTTTTCCATGGTGTTGAGTTGTCTATTAAAATATCTTGTGTATTTTGGCGCTTCTTTTGGGTGTAATGAACGGGGATATGGAGTCCCATTTTTCCATTAGCACCATAAATATAGCAACGGTTTCTATAGGTCTGTTTCTGATAATTATCATTGACCTCAAAGCAAAGGTCTTTGTGCTGTGTAAAGATTATATAGCTAGCAATGTTTGGGAAATAAGAGGGATATAGCAGACACATTCTTAAAAATTAAGCCGCTTTTTGTCTTCTTTTCCGCCATTTTCTATAGCCGTAGTTGGCCAACAGAAAAAATAAGAAATATTTTAAGTAGGATCGTCTTGGTCCATCGTGATGTACTGTAGTAAATACACGGTCCCAACGAATTTTGTTGAGGCCTTTTCCATGGGTATTCCAGCTCATCCAAATAAAGACAGGTTTTCCAACTATATGATTTTCAGGAACAAATCCCCAACGCCTAGCATCAATTGAATTGTTTCTGTTGTCTCCCATCATCCAATAATAATTTTGTTTACATGTATATGTGGCAGCAACTTTCCCGTTGATATAAACTTGATTTCCTTTGGCATACACCTTATTGCCTTCGTATTCTGAAATCAGACGTTTGTACAAAGGGAGATTGCTGGCATTTATTTCAATAGTGGCTCCTTTTTTTGGAATATATATAGGGCCAAAATACGCCATATTCCAAGGATACTCAGCATCTTGTGGAAACATATCTCGGTCGGCATAATCTTCAGGAAGAGTTATTTTCTGGATACTTGCTACGCTGGGGTGGTTTTTAAATGCTTTCGCGGATTCATCTGTAGCTGCAGGCAGTTTAAAAGCTGTATTTGACTTTTGAATTCCATCTGTAATGTCATAATAAGTTTTTAAGCGGTTTTCAATATTTCGACTGAAACTTTTGCCTGGTTTGATACGTCCTTCATAGCTGAACTGAAGTTTTGCCCGGTAGGGAAGTACATTCTTTTTACCATTGATAAAAACAAATCCATTGCGAATTTCAAGAGAATCTCCTGGGATGCCCACACAACGTTTTACCAGATTGGTTTTCTTATCTATAGGCTTGTAATAATTCCGATCTGGAGTAAAATCGTTCATATCCAAAAGCGTGTCAGCGGGCTGGTTAAACACTACAATCTCATTGCGTTTTACGTTTTCCCATCCAGGAATTCTTAAAAAAGGAAGTTGGAATTTATTCAACCAAGATGTTCCCTTTTCTTCTACTCTGTCGTTAAACAAATAAGATTTCTTTTTGGTTAATGGAATGGTATCATGAACCATTGGAAGGCTAAGGGTTGTCATTGGAACCCTAGCACCGTAATGTAATTTACTAACTATTAAAAAATCTCCTACTAGCAGTGATTTTTCTAAAGAAGATGAGGGGATTACGAAAGGCTGCATCATATAAATATGAACTGTACTGGCTACGACGATGGCAAATAAAATGGAATTTACAAATTGACCTGCTGCCGATTTTGGTTCCGGTGAGCGGTTTTTTATATGTTGTAAATCAATAAAATAGTTTAAATAATAATTATAAAAACCCAATGTGCAGACCGCTAGAATGGTATCTGTTGTTTTATTTTTCCCAAAACTTCGAGCTGTTTCAACCCATATCACAGGAAACATAACACAATTGATAACTGGAAGGAAAATAAAAAAGATCCAATACCAGGGCCTGTTTATGATTTTGAACAAAACAAGCGCATTGTAAATTGGAACAAAAGCAGCCCATGGTTTTTGTCCTGCTTGTTTATAAATTTTCCAAGTTCCAATACCGTGTATCAATTGAATTAAAAGGCCAAAATAAAACCATTCAGCTAAAGTCATAATCTATTTTTTTTATTGGATGTGCAAATTCAAATTTCGTTACATATTATTTAATATTCAAAACATCATTCATAGAAAACACCCCTGTTTTACCAAACAACCATTCGGCTGCTATCACAGCCCCCAATCCAAACCCTACTCGATTTTTTGCAATGTGTTTAATTTCAATGCTATCAATTTTTGAATCGTAGGAAACCGAGTGTGTACCTGGAATATTTTCAATACGTTTGACTTCGATACCAATTTGTTTAGGACCTAAAGATTTTCCTAGGGACCAGCCTGTATATTCACTATCTTTAATAGCATCTTCTGCCAAAGTTATTGCGGTTCCAGAGGGGGCATCTTGTTTTTGAGTATGGTGAATTTCTTCTATACCCATGCTGTATTCTCCATAGGGTTTCATCACTTGCGCTAATTTCCGATTTAATTCAAAAAAGAGGTTCACGCCCAAACTAAAATTGGAGGCATATAAAAAAGCGCCATTTTTGGTGTGGCATAAGGATTTAATGGATTCAAGAGCTTCCAACCATCCTGTGGTTCCACAAACCACTGGGATCTGGCAGTTAATCGCATCGGTTATGTTAGACACTGCCGCGGTTGGTGTACTAAAGTCAATGGCTACATCGGCTATTTTTAAATTATAACTAGCATCCCCTTTTTCTATTTTTAATACAATCTCATGGCCTCTTTCAATTGCAATTTTCTCGATGACTTTCCCCATTTTTCCATAGCCAAACAATGCAATTTTCATATCTTAGAGTTTTAAGTTTAATGACAGCCCAATTTGTGCGTTGTAATTGGGGTTGTTAAAGTCGATAAAGGGCTTAAATGATAAGTTTTCGTCCATGTTATATTGAAGTAAATGTGCATCTACATTGGCATCAATAATGCTAAGCACATACAAGCCTACAGACACCAGCATAGACATTTCTTTATTGCGTTTTAAGGTGCGTTGTGCTCTAATGAGCGCATCTTCAGAAATAAAGGGGCTTTCACCAGGGCCATAGAATTCGTCATCTGTAAAGCCTGCTAAACGTCTTTTGTAAGCATTGCGATAGCGGTCATAAATTTTATCATTGTCAAAATAAAAATAAAGTGCTGTGCCAATTGCCCCGTAAACAATAGGTATTTTCCAATATTTCTTATTGTATGCTTGTCCTAAGCCAGGTAGAACAGCCGAATAAAAAGCAGCCTTTGCAGGTCGCAATGGATTCATTTTATCAGGTTTTGTTTTTGCTTCAATGACAAGTGCATCATCATTCTCAATGGGCTTGTTTTGTGATTGGGTCAAAAAACAGCTAACGATGCAAAAAGTTGTAATCAGAAATTTATTGATTTTCATCCAAAAGTTTTAAGATGCGTTTGTAGTCTTCTTTAGAATGGAAGGGAATAGAAATGGTTCCTTTATTCTTTTTCCCCATTTTTATTGAAACATTTTGACCAAAAAAATTAGAAATCTTATTTAAACCTTTTTTTGCAAAGTCGGGAAGTTCGACTGTTTTTTTGCTGGGTTTTGATTCTGTGTTGCTGTATTCATTCACCAAAGCTTCTGTATCTCTTACCGACAATTTTTTGGATATAACACGTTCATATATTGCCAGTTGATCTTGGAGTTTTCGGATGTTTACCATTGCACGGCCATGTCCCATTCCAATAAACCCATCTCGCATGCCTGTTTGGATGATAGGGTCTAGTTTTAAAAGTCTTAGATAGTTTGCAATTGTGGAGCGTTTTTTTCCAACGCGTTGGCTCATTTGATCTTGTGTTAGCTTTACTTCATCCATCAATCGTTGGTAGCTCATCGCAATTTCTATTGGGTCTAAATCTTGACGCTGAATATTTTCTACCAATGCAATTTCGAGTGCTTCTTGGTCGTTGGCAAGGCGAATATAGGCAGGTATTGTTTTTAAACCCAACATTTTAGACGCACGAAAGCGACGTTCCCCAGACAACAATTGAAAGGCATTTGTCCCCAATTTTCTTAAAGTGATTGGTTGTATAATCCCCAGTTCTTTGATGGAGCCTGCGAGTTGAAGCAATGAATCTTCTTTAAATTTTGATCTCGGTTGAAATGGATTGACTTCAATGTATTCAAGAGGGATATCCAATATGGAACCCAAAGCTAATTTGGCAGTTTTGGCATCCATCTGATTCAAGTCACTTTGTGTGTCTTTCAAAATTGCAGAAAGTCCGCGTCCCAATGCTTGTTTCTTTATCGCTTTTGCCATTCTTTAGTTTTATTTAGCCAGAATTTCTTGCGCCAAACTTAAGTAATTTGAAGCACCTTTACTATTGACATCATAATTTATAATGCTCTCCCCAAAGCTCGGTGCTTCTCCCAAACGCACATTTCTTTGAATAATAGTTTTAAATACCATATCGTTAAAATGGTTTTGAACTTCTTCCACCACTTGATTCGATAAGCGCAGTCTAGAGTCGTACATGGTCAACAAAAGACCTTCAATATCCAAGGTTTTATTGTGAACTTTTTGTACACTTTTTACTGTATTAAGTAGTTTGCCCAAACCTTCAAGTGCAAAATATTCACATTGTATTGGAATGATAATCGAATCTGAGGCGGTAAGTGCATTGAGTGTTAACAATCCAAGAGATGGAGCGCAATCAATTAAAATGTAATCGTATTGGTCCTTTATTGGTTGTAATGCCTTTAAAAGCATGTATTCTCTTTTTTCAAAATCTATAAGTTCAATTTCAACGGCTACCAAATCAATATTAGCAGCAATTAGATCTACATTGGGAGCTGAAGTATTTATGACGGCTTCTTTAGCACTACAATTATGCTCAAGGAGTTGGTATGTGCCAAATCTAACATTATCTACATCAATTCCAAGCCCAGAACTTGCATTGGCTTGAGGGTCAGAATCAATGAGCAGGACTTTTTTTTCTAAAACACCAAGACAAGCCGCCAAATTAACGGCTGTTGTGGTTTTTCCTACGCCTCCTTTTTGGTTGGCTACCGCGATAATTTTAACCATATGATTTCCTGAACGAATATCTGTAAAAATACAACTATTTACGGGGAATAAAAACCAAAGAACAGAAGAATGTCAACAACTTTTTAACCGTGCTTGAAGCGTTTTAGCTCTATGCGATGTACAGGATTATTGATAAAATATAAGTTGAGATAATTTTTCCTAAATAGACTCGCCCATTATGAAATTCTTAATATCAAAATATCGGAGTGTATATAGTTGTACAAAAGTCTATTATTTTTCTGACTTATTTTTTAGTTATTAATTTTATAACTAATAATCGATTTTATAATTAGAACGGTAAAGAATTTGTGAATTCTATATTGATTTGGTATCAAATTGTACAACTTGATTTTGAATTTAATGGTAGATTATCTAAGTAAATTTTGAATATTAAAATTACAGCATAAAATACTTGATAGCTAGTCTAAAAACCATTTTTCGGCTTGGTTTAGAATATTTTCAACTTCACTCAAGAAGATACAAAACTAATCAATTTTTATTTTAATTGATTTACAGTATCTGATGCAATTATATAAATATCTTCATTTATACGCTTCATTTTGTAGTTTTCACGCGCAAAAGCTTCGAGACCCTCAGGAGTTTCTAAGGCTCTTATTTGTTCTTGGTCACTCTCAATCTCATTGTTATAAAAATCTTTTTTAACCTCCAAAACTTTAATATCTTTATCTAACACCCTATGAATCAACCATGAATTGGTATCAAAAAAAAGCATCCAAAAAATAAATAGAATAGAGACAAAATAATAAATATTTCTGTACGGGTTCAATTTACTTAAAATTGCTTTGAACTTTTTTTTCATCATATTAAGGATTTAATTTTAGAGATAAGTTTATCTAGATTAATTGAAGTATTTTCATGATTTTTAATTACCAGATCTGCATGTATTTTCATTGGCTCTATGAATTGATCATGCATTGGTTTTAGAGTTTTCAAATAACGGTCCATAACTTCTTTTGGTGTTCTTCCGCGCTCTGCAATATCCCTATTAACCCGTCTTTCCATGCGCATATCACTGTTGGTTTCAATAAAAACTTTTAGATCTATAAGCGAACGAAGTTTGGGGTAATTCATAATTAAAATACCTTCTAAAATTAGAATTTTTTTCGGACTCATTTGCAGAGTTTTATCTGTTCTGTTGTGGATTTTAAAATCATAGATAGGCTGTTGGATGTTTTCGCCGTTTTTTAAAGCCATTAAATGCTCATGGAGTAGCTCAAAATCAATAGCTTCAGGGTGGTCAAAATTAAGTAAGCAGCGTGCTTCATATGAAATGCTTGAGTTGTCTTTGTAATAAGCATCTTGAGAAATGACTTGAATATCTGATGCATTAAAATCAGACACAATTTGATTTACAATGGTAGTTTTACCACTTCCAGTACCTCCAAAAACGCCAATAATGATCATCTCTTAAAAAAATAATTATATACAAAGTTAATGTTTTATTTCATGTGTATTTGATACTGATAAGTTGATATAAAGTGTTGATAACTTAGGCCCGTTAATTTGATTAAAACATTTATTTTTGTTTAAAATCTCAAACCATGTCTGAAACTATCGAATCTATTAAATGTTTAATCATTGGGTCTGGCCCTGCCGGATATACGGCTGCTATTTACGCTTCTCGGGCCAATATGTTTCCAGTTTTGTATCAAGGTACTCAACCTGGTGGACAATTGACAACTACCAACGAAGTTGAAAATTTTCCAGGTTACCCTGAAGGTATAACAGGACCAGAAATGATGTTGGAGCTTCAAGCACAAGCCAAGCGATTTGGTACGGATGTGAGAGACGGCTGGATAACAAAAGTTGATTTTTCTGGCCCCATTCACAAAGTTTGGGTCAATGAAACCAAAGAAATACACTGTGAGACCATTATTATTTCTACAGGTGCTTCTGCCAAATATCTCGGACTTGAATCTGAACAGAAGTATTTAAAACTTGGAGGCGGTGTGTCAGCATGTGCTGTTTGTGATGGATTTTTCTACAGAAATCAAGAAGTTGTTATTGTTGGCGCTGGTGATTCTGCTTGCGAAGAAGCCCATTATTTATCAAAATTGTGTTCTAAAGTAACTATGCTGGTTCGGCGCGATGTCTTTAGAGCTTCAAAAATTATGGCCAATCGTGTTATAAATACTGATAATATTGAAATCCTTTTTAATACCGAAACTGAAGAAGTTCTTGGAGATGGACAGCTAGTAACAGCTGTTAAAGTTAAAAACAATAAAACCAATGTAGTGTATGACATTGCCGCGACTGGATTCTTTGTTGCTATTGGACACAAACCCAACAATGATATTTTTAAAGATTTTTTAGAGATGGATGAAACCGGATACATTGTAAATCGTCCTGGATCTTCTAAAACAAATATTGAAGGTGTTTTTGTGAGCGGGGATGCTGCAGACCACGTTTACCGACAGGCTATTACAGCCGCTGGAACAGGCTGTATGGCAGCTTTGGATGCAGAGCGTTATTTGGCTGCTAAAGCATCTTAAGGGCGTAAGTTAACGCAGTTCTGCGCCTACTTTTTTCTCTAATTGTTTCTGTAATTTGGACATGATTGCTTCTATTTCTTTTTCTGTCAGGGTTTTTGTTGGATTCTGCAAAGTAAAGCTAAGGGCATAACTTTTCTTGCCAATTGGTAAGTTTTTCCCTTTATAAACATCAAACAAGCTGATCTCTTTTAAATATTTTTGATCGGTTTGTTTGGCAACTTTATAAATGGCCTCAAAGCTAATGTCCTCATCAATAAGCAATGCAAAATCTCGTTTAACTTCAGGAAATTTAGGAATGGGTTTAAATTTAACGTTTGTGGTTTTGATGGAATTTTCAATCGCATCCCAGTTAAAATCTGCGAAATAAACAGCCTGATCGATTCCAAAAGCTGAAGAGATGCTCTTTTTTACGATACCATATTCAACCATTGTCGTTTTTCCAACCTTAAGCATTTGCCCTTCTTCAAAAACAGCATTGGTTACTGGGCTGCTTTTTAATTTTGACATACCCATCTTTTCAATCAAAGCACTGACAATCCCTTTGGCATAGAAAAAGTCTATATTTTCTTTTTGACTTCGCCAATGAAGGGGAGATTTTTGACCTGTCATTAAAATTGAAAGGTGTTTATATTCTTTTCGATCACCATCTAGCAAATGATAGGTTTTACCAAATTCAAATAATTTTAGTGATTCTTGTTGCCTGTTTAAGTTATAAGCAATGGTTTCCAGTCCCGAAAATAACATTGACCTCCTTAGCGTTGCTAGGTCATTACTCAATGGGTTTACAAGGACAATGCTTTCATCAGCGTTCAAGGACGCACTTAATGCTGTGTATTTTTGGGTGGATAATGAATTGGTCATTATTTCATAAAACCCATGGCTCACCAATTGGTTGGCTAATGTATTCTCAATTTTATGACTGCTGTTATTGGAAGCAATAGAAATTGAAGAATTCAGTTTATCATTAACCCCAATTTTGTTATAACCATAAACACGTAATATTTCTTCAATAACATCGACTTCTCTTTCTACATCGTTTCTATATGCGGGGATGGTCAAACCTAATCCAGCTTCTGTTACGTTGTTGACTTTAATTTCTAAAGACGATAGGATTTGTTTAACTGTTTCTTTGGGAATCTTTTGGCCAATTAGCCTATTGATATTTCCAAAACTTAAAAAAACCTGCTTATCTTCAATTTTTTTTGGATATTCATCGCTAGGGTCGCTAGAAATTTCCCCGCCTGTAATTTCACTTATAAGGCTTGCTGCATACTTTAAAACATATTTTGTTTTTTCAGGATCAACTCCGCGTTCAAAACGAAATGAAGCATCTGT
>JBJKXC010000024.1:0-28767 GCA_045561735.1 Flavobacteriaceae bacterium
ATGAAGCTAAATCTGCTAATGGAGCTTCTGTGTCCTGTATTAAAACATCTTGCGTTTGTGTGCTTGAGTTCCCAACTGAATCCGTGTAAGTCCAAGTAATTGTAGTGGATGTCATAATTGGCAGTGTGGTGGTGGTCAAACCTGTGATTATTCCATCACAACTGTCCGTCGCTGTGGGTGGAGTGAGTGCTGTTAATTCACACTGTGCTGTGAGCTGTGGTAGTGAAGCTAAATCTGCTACTGGAGCTTCTGTGTCCTGTATTAAAACATCTTGCGTTTGTGTTATTTCGTTCCCCCTTGAATCCGTATAAGTCCAAGTAATTGTAGTGGATGTCATAATTGGTAGTGTGGTGGTAGTCAAACCTGTGATTGTTCCATCACAAGTGTCCGTCGCTGTAGGCGGAGTGAGTGCTGTTAATTCACACTGTGCTGTGAGTGATGGTAATGAAGCTAAATCTGCTAATGGAACTTCTGTGTCCTGAAAAGAGGCTGTAACTGCCAATCTTTCTGTACTTTCACATCCATCAACCGTTTGAGAGGCATAAACCACTTCTCCGTTAGTAAGTACTGCAGTTAGATCTAATAGGTTACCATCAGATGCCGCATCATACCACTGAACGTTGTCGCCGGTGGCTGTTAAATTAGCTAGGGTTGCTGTATAGCAAAAAATTTGTTCTGTATCACCTGTTGGAGCAGCAGGACCACTTGAAATTAAATTAAATGATTCTGTGACAAAACAGGATTCAGTAATTGCGTCTTCAATTCTAATATATATGATAGTATTAGGGTCGCTTGTAGTAAAATTTGTGAGATTAGTAATTATAGGGGTTAAATCGTTCTCTGCGTCTTGAATGGATAAGTGATATGAAATATTAAACTCATTTGGGTTTTGAGGGCCTAAAATAAGTGGGGTGTTTTCAGACAAATTAAAACTAGTTGCAGCTGATTCACAATTAAATAAATCTACACTATTGTAAATTTGTGGAGCGGGTTTATATTCAATTAAAATTGAATCTGAAGTAGAACAATCTATGCCATAAATTATATCAACCGAATAAGTTCCTTCTTGACTAATATCAATAATAGAACTTGACTCACCTGTGATTTCAACGCCATTAAAATACCAAATATGATTAGCGTCAGGCAATTGAGAATCTAAAGTTATTGCCCCTCCATCGCAAAGCGCATTACCAGATTGAATTGTAATATCTTCACCTAAATTACCGCCCAAATCAAAACTCCCAGCTTCTAAAAAAACAGCAGAATCATAATTGCTATCTATATAATCTGCAATTGCAAGCTTAATGGTGTAGGATGAATTTGGAATAACATCAGATTGAGCTTGCATACTGACGGTATGGCCTATAAAATTAGTTGGACTGTCTTGTGGATTATCACCTCCCCATCCATAGTAAGATGCGAAATAACCGTCATTGACAGAGCCACAACTAGAATTATATTGACCATCCCTAACGGTTGTGACTGAAATCGGATCAGAAGTTCCCGGGACCAAAGCCAAGTTGGTAGTTTGTCCTGTTTGATTATTAGTTAATAAAAACGCAAAAGCATCCGTATAACCACATTGAAAAGTACCATATTCTTCTGATGCAAATATAAAATTGAAACTAATTTCACTAGCCTGAGGTATAAAATCAAACTGGATGAAAGTTGCATCATTAGAGTTATCGTGATCAGGGATTTCATTTGTAAGATCTGAGTCACCATCCCATCCAATTGTATCATAATAACCTTGAATAAATGTTTCTGGCCCATCAGCAAGTTCTGCATCTCCTGTGGAGAGTATCAATCCTTCTGAAAAAGGGAAACTAGAATCATTCCCCGAAAAATATCCAATCCCATTAACAGAACCAAAATCTGATCCAGTTGAAGAAATAATATTTGATATTTCCGCGCAAGAACTATTAATTAGAATGTCTTCAACCAATTGATCAACAGTGTAGGTTGATTGGTCAACTGTTAAATAATTAGATGCATCTTGCGCAAAAAGAAAATTAAAGCTCAACAAAAAAAGACAACAAAAGGTGACTAATCTATTCAAATTAAATTGGTTTACATCCAAAGATATTGAAATGTTTTTGAATAGATACAACCTAGAAGTGGTCAATTAAAATGTGTTACTAAATTGAGTATTTTGAATCGTTTAGTATCTTTGAAAAAAAAACATGACTGCTTTTAAGGTTTTTCCGCAAGAAACGAGCAATCCCAAAATTTTAAAATTTGAAGCCAATCAATTTCTGACGCAACACGACAGTTTTGAATATTCAAACATTGATGAAGCTAAAAGGTCTCCACTGGCACAGCAGTTGTTCTACTTGCCGTTTGTAAAAAAAGTCTATATTTCTGGTAACTTTGTAGCCATTGAGCGTTTTGATATTGTTGATTGGGAGGATGTTAAGATTGAAGTTGCCACACAAATCGAATCCTACCTCAATAAAGGTGGCGCGATTACAATAGAAAAATCTAAAACTAAAGAAGCGGTTACTATTTATGCCGAAAGCACTCCAAACCCAAGTGTTCTTAAGTTTGTAGCCAATAAAAACTTGGTGCCTGTAACCTTTGAATTCAATTCCATTGAAGAAGCCAAGCTTTCCCCTTTTGCCACAGCCCTATTTCAGTTTCCTTTTATAAAATCTGTTTTTTTAGATAAAAACTATGTTTCCATTACAAAATTTGATGTCATTGAATGGAATGATATTACGCTTGAACTCAGAACATTTATCAAAAATTACATTGAAGATAAAAAGGAAATGGTCACTAACAATGCGAGTGAAAGCTTGGAAAAAACTTCGGCTCAACTGAACCAGGCCTACGAAAATCTTGATGACACCTCTAAAGAAATTATAAATATTTTAGAACAGTACATTCGCCCAGCGGTGGCCAGTGATGGTGGAAACATCGTCTTTAAATCTTATGACCCTGAAACAAAGCTCGTTAAAGTAATTTTACAAGGGGCTTGTAGTGGCTGCCCTTCCTCAACATTTACACTAAAAAATGGAATTGAAAACATGCTTAAAGAAATGATGGGGCCAAAAATTGAAAGTGTTGAAGCCTTTAATGGCTAAGGTTTGAAATTCTTGGTTATATCTAAAATTAAAATTATTTATATCCTCAAATGCTAAAAACCTATGGGAATCTTAAAAGTAATCGAAGTGCTGTCTAATTCCAAAAAGTGCTGGGGAGATGCCAAAAAAAGCCGTTCAACACGCCTCTAAAACCCTTAAAAACATTCGTTCAGTCTACGTTCAAGACAAGAGTGCAACCGTTAGCGGGGGAGAAGTGGATGAATTTAGAGTCAATCTGAATTCACTTTTGAAGTGAATTAAAAAAAAGGCGGTTTTTTAAAAACCGCCTTTTTTTTATGCAATAAGTTCAGAAAGCTGTTTGCCAACACTACTGCCAATAGCGATGCCCATACCACCCATGCGAACACCGGCAAAAACATGGTCAGACTCCTGAAAAACAAGAGGCTTCTTTTGAGAGCCTACTCCCATGATCCCTGACCAACGCTGGTCAATTTCAAAATCTTTGCCTGGTAAAATAACTTGACTCAAAAGCCTTTCCAGTTCGTTTTGAATCTTGTCTGTGGTTGCAAAAGAAGTTATGGTTTCACCCACTATATCTAAATTTCGGGCACCGCCTAAGAGAATACGCTGGTCAATATTTCGAAAATAATAATAGCCATAATCTAAATGAAACGTTCCCTTGATTTCAAGATTGGAAATGGGCTTTGTGATGAGAACCTGAGCGCGAGCGGGCTTTGTGTCAGTGGGCAGTAATGTATTTGTAAAACCATTGGTTGTTAAAATCAATTTTTTAGCATTGAATTCAAAAGCATCTGTTTTAATTTGAACCGAATGATTCGTTTCTTCATAGGATTCAACTGTAATATTGTTTAGTATTTTTATCCCTAAATTTTGTGCCTTTTTAAGTAAAGCGTGCATCATTTTACCCGTATCTAATTGGCCTTCAAATTTATTGTAAATGTATTTTTTTTTAACCTTTGAAAATTGAAATCTATCGGCTACTAAATGGTAAATATCTGCTTTGAAAATAGAAAAAAGCAAGGCGTTTATTTCGCTCATTTTTTCTAAACAGTTTTCGTAAACAGCACTGTCTTTTTCTAAAAAAAGTTCATACCCACCGTAGGCTCTAAAATCAATGCTGGCATCTCCTAGAGATTGTCGCAACAACTGGAGGCCTTGGACCCTGCTTTGTACCAATTCTAAAACTTCGTTTTCTGAATGTGTTTTTAAATCTTGTAGAATTTCACTTATACTTCCAAAACAAGCAAATCCTGCATTCTTAGTACTGGCACCTTGTGGTAAGATCCCCTTTTCAAGTAGTATAATATTTGATTCCGGAAAACGCTGTTTCAAAAATAACGCGGTGCTCAATCCTACAATGCCGCTTCCTACGATAGCGAAATCAATATTTTCTATCCATTCTTTTTGTTCCCAATAGGATAAATTCATGCCCTAAATTTAAAAGAATTAAAAAAAACTCCGAAAACAATTCGAAGTTTTTAAGTTTTAATCTTCCGATTCCATAATAAAATCTTCCATAAACTTTGTGGTATAATCGCCTAAAATATAAGCGGGGTGATCCATCAGTTGTCTGTGGAATGGGATGGTCGTTTTTATACCCTCAATGACAAACTCGTCTAAAGCTCTTTTCATTTTATGAACAGCCTCTTCCCTAGTTTGCGCCGTGGTAATCAACTTGGCAATCATTGAATCATAATTCGGTGGAATGGTATACCCGGCATAAACATGCGTATCTAATCTTACCCCATGTCCTCCTGGCGAATGCAAGGTTGTGATTTTCCCAGGTGAAGGCCTGAAGTCATTAAAAGGGTCTTCCGCATTGATTCTGCATTCTATAGAATGTAAGTTTGGAGTATAGTTTTTACCTGAAATTGGTACACCTGCAGCCACTATAATTTGCTCTCTGATGAGGTCAAAATCGATGACCTGCTCAGTAATCGGGTGTTCCACCTGAATTCTGGTATTCATTTCCATGAAATAGAAGTTGCGGTGTTTATCCACTAAAAATTCTACCGTTCCAGCGCCTTCATATTTTATGAATTCGGCTGCTTTTACAGCGGCAGCGCCCATTTTTTTCCTTAGTGCATCCGTCATAAAAGGGGAAGGTACTTCTTCCGTTAATTTTTGATGACGTCTTTGAATGGAACAATCTCGCTCAGAAAGGTGACAAGCTTTTCCTTTGGAATCCCCGATAATTTGAATTTCAATATGCCGTGGCTCTTCAATGAGCTTTTCCATATACATATCGTCATTGCCAAAAGCTGCCTTAGATTCTTGACGCGCTGAATCCCATGCATCCTTAAGGTCTTGTTCCTTCCAAACAGCACGCATACCCTTTCCTCCACCGCCCGCAGAAGCCTTCAACATCACTGGATATCCGGTTTTTTTTGCAACTTTTCTACAATCGGTAAAATTCTCAATGACCCCATTACTCCCAGGAACACATGGCACCCCTGCAGCTTTCATGGTTGCTTTTGCATTGGCTTTATCACCCATTCGGTCAATCATTTCGGCAGAAGCACCAATGAATTTAATGCCATGCTCTTCACATATTTTTGAAAATCGAGCATTTTCAGATAAAAACCCATAACCAGGGTGTATTGCATCGGCATTTGTAATTTCTGCAGCAGAAATAATATTGGCCACATTAAGGTAGGATTCCGTACTCAATGGTGGGCCAATACAGACAGCCTCGTCAGCAAATTTCACATGTAAACTTTCTGCATCAGCAGTAGAATAAACTGCTACAGTCTGAATACCCATCTCTTTACACGTTCTTATGATTCTCAGCGCAATCTCACCGCGGTTTGCAACTAATATTTTTTTGAACATAAATTATTGTTATTTTATTAAACTGTAATTCTAAAATTAAAATTTTAAAATCATGATGGATCCACTAAAAAAAGTGGCTGATCAAACTCTACTGGTGAAGAATCGTCAACGAGAATCTTTACAATTTTTCCTGAAACCTCAGATTCAATTTCATTGAAAAGCTTCATAGCTTCAATAATACAAAGTACATCGCCTTCAGCAATAGCTTGACCAACTTCAGCAAAAATTGGTTTGTCGGGGGAAGGTCTTCTGTAAAAAGTGCCAATAATTGGAGACTTTATCGTAATGTATTTTGAATCATCCGTAGTTGACGATGTTGTTGCAGGTACCACATCTGAAATTGTATCCGCTACTGTTGCGACTTGTGGAAGTGGCGCTTGTGGCACTGATACAGGAAGCGTCATTTGCTGAAATTTGGTTTTATCACTGCCCCCTGTCCGGATGGTGATTTTAACATCTTCTATTTCTAATTTCACTTCACTTGCGCCAGACTTGGCTACAAATTTGATAAGGTTCTGAATTTCTTTTAAATTCATAATATAGTTTTTAATTTATGTTAATTAATAGTCTTTGTATAAGCCCATTTTAAATAAATAGACCCCCAGCTAAATCCACCACCAAAGGCAGCAAAAATGACTGTCTCGCCTTTTTTGAGTTGAGTCTCATAATCATTTAACAACAATGGTAAAGTTGCAGATGTTGTGTTGCCATATTTCTCTATGTTCATCATCACTTTTTCAGGGCTGAGTTCCATGCGTTCCGCCGTGGCATTAATAATTCTTTTATTGGCTTGGTGTGCTGCCAACCATTGAATATCTGTTTTGTTCAATTGATTGCGTTCCATAATTTTTATTGTGGCGTCTAACATCTTAAAAACAGCATTTTTAAATACTGTTTTTCCTTCTTGAAACGCATAATGACCCCCGCGTTCCAAAACTTCGTGTGTAATGGCGTTTGAAGATCCGCCATAAGTAGCTTGTAAAAATTCTCGCCCCGAACCATCAGTTCGTAAATATTCGTCCTGAACTCCAAGGCCTTCACCATTTGGTTCAAAAAGTACCGCACCAGCACCATCTCCAAAAATGATACAAGTTTCCCGATCTTTATAATTCACAATAGATGACATTTTATCAGCTCCAATGAGAAGTACTTTTTTATAACGGCCAGATTCTATATATCGCGCAGCAGTGGACATACCAAAAAGAAAGCCAGAGCAAGCAGAGTCCATATCAAAAGAAAAGGCATTATTGGCACCAATTTGTGTAGCAGTATAAGAGGCTGTAGAAGCCGCTTTCATGTCTGGTGTTGCGGTTGCTACAACCACAAGGTCAATAGTCAATGGGTCAATACTTGATTTTTGGAAAAGGTCCCTAGCAGCTCGTATAGCTAAAAAAGAGGTGCCTTTGGCATCTCCTTTTAGAATTCTCCGTTCTTTAATCCCTGTTCTACTGGTAATCCAATCGTCATTGGTATCAACCATGGTCTCTAACATAGGGTTAGTAAGTACAAATTCGGGAACGTATGCGCCCACAGCGGTTATGGCTGCTGAGATATTACTCATATACTTTTTTTAAAAAATGCTGTTTTTTGACTAAAATTGGTTCAAAATGATCAAAAAACAGCTCAAAAATACTGATTTTTAGTCAAAAAAAGTCAAAAAATGGGTTTTTTAAAATAAAAAAAAACGCTCAAAGAGCGTTTTTAAAAATGGGTTCTAAAAATGTGACTTTTTAAGCTACGTTTTCTTCAGTAGAGGTGCTATCAATAAGAATTTGACCTCTGTAATACAACTTCCCTTCATGCCAGTGAGCTCTGTGATAGAGGTGTGGCTCTCCAGTTGTAGGACAAGTAGCGATTTGTGGTGTAGTCGCCTTGTAATGTGTTCGCCTTTTATCTCTTCTTGTTTTTGAGATTTTTCTCTTTGGATGTGCCATTTTTCAGTTATTTGTCCGTTAATAATTTTTTTAATGAATCCCAACGCGGATCGGTGTCCTTGTCAGAATTGTTTTCTTTTGGCCCTTTTGGGCTAAATTTTTCAAGCGTTTTGAGTATCTCTGAGTCTAAACTGCCGTCTTCAACTCCGGGATGTATTCGTTTTTGAGGAACGGCTAAAACAATTAGTTCGTAAATGTATTGTGCCACATTCAATTCATAAGCACCATGTGGAATGACTAAAATTGACTCATTGTCGTCATTGTATTCAGGACCAAATTTTACCACCAGGCTAAATTCGGATTGAATGGCTTGGCTGTAAGGCTCGTTCGTGACATCACAATTGACATTTACAAAGCCTTCTGCCAAAAAGTGCAAGTCTAAAAGAGTTGCCTTTTTTTCAAGCTGAATCGTTATTTTGACATCAACACTGTTGTACTCCTCAAATTCAAAAAGCTCAAAGAACGTCTGCTCAATTTTGTATTCGTACTGATGTAATCCAAGCTTTAAGCCTACAAATTGTATGTCAAATGCTTTTAATGGCCTCATCAGTCAACATAATTTAGCGTGCAAATATATAAATTTTTATTAAGGTTTACTTTATGTGGCCTTCAACTTTTTTTATTTCTGTTTTTTTGATGCTTCTAAGTGACTAAATACTAAAAGCCTTGATTTAGCATGCGTTGTTTATAAATTTCAACTGCACTTAGAATAGCTTCTTTAAAAGAATCTGTATTCGCAATGCCTTGACCAGCAATTTCATAGGCTGTGCCGTGGTCTGGAGAAGTTCTTATGCTTTTAAGTCCGGCCGTAAAATTTACACCAGATCCAAAAGTGAGCGTTTTAAAGGGAATCAGGCCCTGGTCGTGGTAGGCCGCCACAATAGCGTCAAAATTTTTATAAGTATTTGAACCAAAAAAACTATCTGCTGCATAAGGTCCATGAACTGATTTGCCGCTGTCTTTAAGTCGATGTAGTGCGGGTTTTATAACGCTGTCGTCTTCAAGCCCAATGACCCCATTGTCTCCAGAGTGAGGATTTAGTCCCAATACTGCTATTTTGGGGTTGATGATTCCAAAATCAAATTCTAAACTATGATGAATGATTTCAAGTTTTTTGCAAATAAGGGCTTCAGTGATTTGAGATGTCACTTCTGCAATAGGAAGATGGTCTGTTAAAAGCCCGATTCTGAGATTATTGGAAATCATGAACATCAGACTATCCCCATCTAATTGTTGATTGAGATAGTCTGTGTGCCCAGGAAAATGAAAAGTATCCGATTGAATGTTTTGTTTATTTATAGGAGGCGTTACCAAAACATCAATAGAGGCTGATTTTAGATCTTGAACCGCAGCTTCCAGTGATAAAATGGCGTATCGGCCTGCTTCTCGGGTGGATTTCCCAAATTTAATGTTTACGTTCTCCTCCCAAACGTCAAGTACATTTACTTCTGTGGGCAGAGCGCTTTGAGCCTTTTGAATACTGTTAAACCGAAAAGGGGTTTGGAAGTGTGCACCTAAAAAAGAGATTATTTTAGAAGACGCATAAATAACAGGAGTACACAATTCCAATAGCCATTCGTCTTGAAGAGTTTTGACAATCAACTCACCGCCAATGCCATTCAAATCTCCAATAGAAAACCCGACTTTTATTTTTTTATCTTTCAGCAATAAAAATGATGTATAATGTTTGTAATTTTGATATTACAAATTTAACGAATTAGAAAGAATGTTTACTGGAATAATTGAAGATTTAGGCGTAGTAGAATCTCTTGAAAGAGAAGCGACCAATTTGCATTTAACGATCAAGAGTCACTTAGCTTCAGAGTTAAAAATTGACCAAAGTGTGTCTCATAACGGAGTTTGCTTAACAGTTGTCAAACGCAATTCAAACTCTTACACCGTGACAGCCATTAAAGAAACTTTAGATAAAACCAACTTGAACACCTTGACAGAAGGCGCAATTGTAAATCTCGAACGCGGCTTAAAACTTGGTGATCGCTTGGACGGTCATATAGTTCAGGGGCATATTGATCAGATAGGAACTTGTGTAGAAGTGAAATCTCAAAATGGCAGTTGGACCTACACTTTTGAATACGAGCCTAAGCTCGGGAACATTACCATTGAAAAAGGGTCCGTCACCGTCAACGGCGTGAGCTTAACCGTTGTGGATTCTAAAAATAATAGCTTTAGCGTGGCCATTATTCCATACACTTATGAACATACCAATTTTAAACACTTTAAAATTGGGTCTATGGTAAATTTAGAGTTTGATGTCATTGGAAAATATGTCTCCAGGTTACACACTAAGACTACTATTTCTTAGACAAAACCTTGTTTTGTTCTTCTAATAAGTCCTTAATTTTTGACAAAAGCTCAACATCCGCTGGCGTGGGTACAGATATATCTTGCACATCCTCTGCCTTGGCTCTTAGCCTATTAACAAATTTGACAACTAAGAAAATAGTAAATCCAACAATTAAAAAATCTAAAACCGTTTCAATTAAAAGTCCGTAATCTATGGATAACTGAGAAGCATGGGCGGTGGCTTCTCTTAAAATAAGTTTCTTTTCAGCAAAACTAATACCGTCTGAGAGTAAGGAAAACGGTGGAAGAATGATGTTTTTAACCAAAACATTGACAATGGCGTTAAAAGAGGCCCCAATGATGATTCCAATGGCCATGTCAATCATATTGCCTTTGACAGCGAAATCTTTGAATTCTTTGATTAATTTCATAGGATTTTAAATTGCTTAATATAAGAACCCCAACAAGTGGTTGGGGTTCTTAAAATTAAATTGGTTAATGTTTTTTTAATAGGTTTGATGGTTTATTAAAAGTTCTTATTTCCCATTTTGTATTGGAGTTGTGTCTGGCATCAGCTTGTTTAATATAGTGTAAACTGGGCAGAACTTTGTAATGGGGCTTATGATTTGTAAAACAGCAACAGCGACGGCGACATAAATCCAGTTCAAACCAAATTGACTAGCCAAAAGAATGGAACTGATGTTTAAAATGCCGACGATTCCGTCGTGTACTCGGACTTTAATAATATCTTTTTGATTGCTCATAAATTTGTTATTTACTTGTTTATTACGAAAGTAAAAAAAATTACTTGCATATAAAAATGTTGAATTTCAAGATTAAATGGTAAAAAAATACTATCTTAAAAAATAATTCCTTATTGAAAATAATTTATACATATAGTTCTTTTCTCCTGTTTATAGCTTTGAGCTTTGTCGCTTGCAGCTCAGATCCTGATAATTCCTACGATAATTCTGTTCATCCCGTTGTTACACCCGAAAATTATCCTAATATTTTGCTCATTATTGCAGACGATATGGGCAAGGATGCCACTTTTGGATTTAGCGAAGGGAATTTAAAACCGCAAACCCCTCATATCAATTCAATCAAAAACAGCGGCATTAACTTTCAAAACTTCTGGAGCTATCCAACCTGCAGCCCAACCAGAGCTTCCATTATAACAGGAAAATACGGCTATAGAACAGGCGTCAAATGGGCTGGTGATGTGCTGCCTAATACTGAAACAAGCCTGCAGCAATACATAAAAGAAGAGACGGGCAGCCGTTACAGCTCTGCTGTGATTGGAAAATGGCATCTGTCTGGAAATAGTGGTAGCTTTGATCAATCGGTATTTGGAATTGATTACTATGCAGGACTTTTGGGGGGTGGCCTTCAAAATTATTTCCAATGGAACTTAACAAATGGTCAAGATACTAACCCACAGTCAGGTTACAGTTCTAAAATTTTTACAGACTTAGCAATGGATTGGGTGGGCTCCCAAGAAAAGCCTTGGTTTTTGTGGTTGGCCTATAACGCCCCGCATACTCCATTTCACAGGCCTCCTAATATCATGCACAGCCAGGGGCAATTAGCCAACTATTCAGATGGAATGGATCCAATGCCCTACTACCTGGCCGCTATTGAAGCCATGGATTTTCAAATTGGTCGGATTCTTAATGCACTCACACAAGAAGAAAGAGATAATACGATTATCTTCTTTATGGGCGACAATGGAACCCCAAATGAAGTGGGCCAAAGCCCTTATGCTGGAAATGCCGTAAAAGGGTCCCTTTATCAAGGTGGAATTAATGTCCCTTTATTTGTTTCTGGAAATGGTGTGCATCGAACTGGTGATGATTATAATTTATTAAGCAGTACGGATTTGTTCAGTACGATTGCACAGCTAGCTGGGGTTGGCTCAACTGAAATCCATGACAGTAAGAGCTTTAAAGATCTATTAACCAACGAAGATGGTCAAAGAGCGTATCAATATTCTGAGATGGAGTCTCCAAATGCTAGTAAATGGGCTATAAGCAATGGAAATTATAAATTAATTGTAAGAGCAAATGGTACTCAAGAATTGTATGATTTAGTTTCAGACCCCTACGAATATCAGAATTTAATAGATCAAGAGCTTTCTTTTGAAGCCCTTACAGCCAAAACAGCATTAGAAACTGAGCTACTGGTGATTCGGAACTAAAATATATTTTTTTATTTTTGGCATATGAAAGACCTAAAATATCTTTTTGCTTATACGGTTCCAATTTCAGCCTATATAGCATTCGAATCGACTGGAATTGGTTGCTATACAGCTGTTTTCTATGCATTTATTGTCCTGCCATTTTTGGATATTCTTACGGGAGAAACCCAAGCAAATATTTCTAAAGAAACAGTGCAAAGTAAAAAAAATAAAAGAATATTCGATTGGATGCTATATCTAAACCTTCCAATTGTATTTGGACTTTTATTCTTGGCATTTATAAAAATTCAGTCCTCAGAATACGCCCTTTATGAATTAATCGGTATGGGGCTCTCCGCTGGTATTTTATTGGCTACAAACGCCATCAATGTGGCACACGAACTCGGCCACCGTAAGCCTTATTTTGAACGTTTTATTAGCAAGTTTCTATACATGCCTTGTCTGTACATGCACTTTTATATTGAACATAATTTTGGACACCATTTGAATGTAGGAACTCCTGAAGATGGAGCGACAGCTAAATATAACCAAAACGTATATTCCTTTTGGTGGAGTTCGGTGAGCAAGCAATATTTTGGTGCATGGAAACGACAGCTGGATCTTTTAAAGGCTCAGAAAAAAGGATTTATATCTTTAAAAAATGATGTGTTTTGGTACCACTTTATCCAAGCTGGATATATATTTTCTATTTATTATTTATTTTCTTTAAAAGTAATGTTATTTGCAGTAGTAGTGGGAGTTTTATCCTTTTTGTTTTTAGAGACCATTAACTATATAGAGCACTATGGATTAAAAAGATTTAAATTGCCCTCGGGGCGGTATGAGCGTGTACAGCCACATCATTCGTGGAATTCAAATTTTAATATAGGACGCATTGTATTGTATGAACTCACCAGGCACAGTGACCACCATTTCAAAGCCTCCAAAAAATACCAAGTCCTAGATAGCCACGAAAAGAGTCCTACCCTACCAATGGGGTATCCCGCTTCCATATTGCTGAGTTTATTACCACCCCTTTGGTTCTATGTCATCAATCCTTTAGTGCCAGAAAAAATGAAAAAAGGAACCTCAACAGTATGTTGAGGTTATTATAGCAACTGCTTAAGCAGGGTTGCTTTCAAAAGAATCACAGGTATATTTTTCACTAACTTCAATTTTATGAAAATCACAAATTGAGGTTTTTGTAAAGTTTTCACAGTTAACACAACTATTACTTAATGATAAATTTTCCATAGTATATTAATTTTAAACAAAAGTACAGGTGGGAATGTTTAGAAACAATTTAAATAGCTGTTTTGATAAAATTCTTATTTAGACTAAACTGAAATAACTTAATCATTCATAGCAATTGTATTTGCTTTGGCTGAATCCCGATCTTATGCAGCGGTTTGTTTGAAATCAAAGACTCTAAACAATCGAAATTCTCCACTAAAATACTTTTATTTGGGGGTAAAGCAACCGCGATTGTATCCAAAAGAAATGAATTTTAAAAAAAACAGAACGATTAATTTTCTCATAGGTCCTATTTGTTTTTTGGTTAGGCCACATTGTATTTCACCTTAGTCCAACCCTTTTTCATAAAATGAGGATTCTTTTGAGTGAGCTTGTGTTCATACTTGTCTTCAAATTTATCGATAATACGCAAAACCTCATTTAAATTTTTTCTGTATTTAGTTTGAACTCTTAAACAAACCTTATCATTTATATCAATAAACCACAGAGCCTTGATTGTTTGTGCGTGCTGGCCAGTATAAACTTCGTCGACCTCGGCGTAAAATTTTATGTCACGCCAGGTCTTTTGCTTGTACTTTAGGGTTCCTAAATATGACTTTGAAATGCCTAGTTGATTGACGTTTACTGTATTGAAAGAGAAAGACAATAAAAAAATGGAGATAATTATCGTTAAATACAAATGCTCAAGAATAAAACTGAAATCACTCAGATTTTCTGTGAATTTAAAAAAAAAGACTACATACAATAAAGGAATGGTGAGGTTGAATCCAATAGATTTAAAATCTCTCATACATTTAAATCAAAGTTTCGAATGACCGTTCTTCTGATCGATCTCATTACAAAATGAAAAAAAAATCGCTCTATAAATAAAATAATTGGGTGTTTCCCTGTAAGTGACAATTTGATCCAACTACGTTGGTATTTATGACTGTAAAGCTTTGTAAATTTTAATGGAAGATTTATTTTGCCATGTTTGTTTGAGGTGATAAAAAAAGCCGTAATACAATTATGTTCAATAATTGGTGGTTTATCGTAGTCCAGGTGAAAACTCATTTTGTCCCAAAGACTACGGGGCTTAAACAAGGTTTTGTATGTTTCAGGTTGAGAAACATAGTTATTAAATCGAGTAAAATCCTCTTGTATTAGCATTGAATTCTTCTAATTACAGATTCAAATTCGTGCGTATTGAATTTGAATCTGTAATATAAGTTTTAAACTCTAAAAAATACTAAGAATTTGATTTAGGATTGGGTCCATATTTATTTTCTCCTTTTTGGCTATCTTTTACAAGGAGCACCAATATCCAAAAAATCCCAATTATCGGAATAAAAATAATAAGGTACATCCATCCACTTTTTCCAATATCGTGTAATCGTCTAACAACCGCTCCAAGTGCAGGAATAAAATGTAAAGCAACAACTAGAAGATACCCCCATCCGTAACCTGTGCTGACGGTTTGTCCCATCATTTCGTATTTAAAGTCCAACCCTAAGATATTGTCTATAATTAAGGCTGTAAATAATATTAGTGAGTAAAATAAAGCAAACATCCAATATTCGGTTCTTCGGGCACGGCCACTAAAATTTATGTATTGACTCATTATTTTTAAATACCATTTCATAATTTGATCTTTTTAATTATTAATATAAATTGTTAATGCAATATAACTTTTATTTTAAAACAAAAACTGAATAAGTTCAATTTTAAATCAAATGTAAAAGCGTGAAAAATAAAGGATTAAAAATGATATTATAATATACTATGCTATTAAATTTATTTAGTATATTTGGTATAGAGTTTTAATCACTATTAATATTTAGACATGAATCCATCAATTGAAGATCTTCAAAGAAAACTTAACACAATTAAATCTAGAAAAAGATCGTTAATAGATAAAAAAAGAAAATTAATTAAGGAAATTAATGCTATAAAAATAAAGGAAAAAGAATTAAGAAATAAACTCAAAATTACTGGAGGCAAAAATAAATTAGTAGTCTCAGTGGGATTTGATAAACGCTGGTCAACTTATAATTGCATCGTAAAATTTGAAGATTGGCATTTCAGTTTTTATTTAGGTAAAAAAAAGGCCATTATAAATAAACTTCAACAGTTCCACCAAAAAGAAATTAGCAGAAGAGGGGAGTATTTCATGAAAGATGAAATAAAAAAGATTGTAAAAAACGTTGTGCCAAACTATCTGAGAAGTGGTAATTCTTATGGATCCTTAAATTTCAAAAAAATTATTGAACTTTATATCTTAAGTGGCGAATGGAACTATTGGAAAGAAATTTCGTTATGAAAGATTCAAAGTCATTGTTATTATTTTGAGGCAGACTTCTAAAAACAGTTTAAAATATAAAACTAATCTTCAAGCACAACTGTTCGTTTTGAAGGATTAAAGGGGCTGTTTATTAAATTGCCTTTGGAGTCAATTAATTCTAATTTAATTGAAATTTCTCCTTTCGGGAGGCCTTCAATGTAATATGGAGCCCATTCATCAATTAAAAATTCGGTGCCTTGTATGGTAACTTTAACCTTGTTCCCATTGGGTGCTAGGCTAGTATTTACCAAATAAAAGTCTAACAGTACGCGCTCGGTATCAGCTCCTTTGTATACACCTTTTGGACGGCTATAAAACAATAACTCTTTTGATAAATCTTTTTTATTGGAAACTTCACCGCCAATCTGAGTCAAAAAATAGGCGTTTTTATTTTTAACAGACTCGTGATAGGAACGAGATAAAAAAGCTAAAACAACGTTATTGTCGCTAGTTTGATCCCACTTTTCATGAACAAACTCTGTAGTGTATTTTGCGTAATAAGGCCCATTATTTATGATAAAATGAATGTGTTGTCCCTTTGCTGAATTTGCAAGCTGGTAATCGAAAGTATTAGGGGATTGTACACCAAGATTATAATTTTCCAAATCAAATGAAAACAAATGGCCAGATTCTGTTATTTGCGATTCTTTTAAGAAAAGTTTTGCATTTTCGTAAGCGACTGAGCCTTCAACTCTGGTAATGGTAATTTGATTTGAATTTTTACAGCCAAGCAAACAAAATAAGGAAAATAAGATGAGTTTTTTCATAGTTTAATTAATAGAGGGGTTCTTTTATTTAGTGTAAGGTATTCTTCTAGTTACTTTTCTCATTAAAATATTAATTAAATCTTGTGAGTTACTACCTAGGCTTCCGCGAATGTTTTTTAGATAATTTACAACTAGTTCGTCATCAGAAACATTATAAAAGTCTATGTTACAGGTTGCAGATTGCGTCGCACCAAAGGCACCAAAAAGTGCTCCAATTGCAATACTCGCAGCATCTGACATAGGTTTAGAAGTTTCGAAAGTTCCCATTATTATACATTCAACACCAAGAATTTCGCCAAGCTCACTAGGTAAATACTCATTTAGTGAGTGAAAATCTATTCCAGCTTTTTTAAGAAGAGCATTTGTTCTAATAGGAGGTTGTATATTTTTATCAAAAGACCCTCTCTTCTTTCTGGTTAAGAACCAAGAATGCATCGCTTTTTGAATATCTAAAGCTTCATCTTTTTGCATTTGGATTATTTGTTCGGAAGTAAAATCCTTCAATTGCTTTGGCCTGAGCTTAACTTGAACTTTAAGTGGCAATATTGCTATGGCCGAGGTATTATTTGAATAATTATCTCCGTCTGGATGGACATATAATTTAGTCTGCGCATTAATATATCCTCCAATTATTAGTAATAAAATAGTGGTTTTTTTCATATTTATAGTTTTTCAAATATAGTAAAAGCTCGGGACTAATATAGTACTCTTGCTTTTCCCAACACGCTTTGTTCCAAAGCTACTGAGCTAATAAAAGTTTTCTTACCTTTATTCAGTTAACTGTAATTACTAACTAAATGAGAAAGTGGCTCATCTTCTATGTCACACTTATAATTGTTATGCTTGTAAATGGTTATTTTGGCATTTACAAAGAAACTTGGATATATTCCGAAGCTATAAATATGTTTTGTATTTCAATTCTTTGTTTAGGGATAGCTTATGAACTCTATTTAAAGAAAAAGAAAAAATGAAAAAACTACTCTTGCTCTCAGCTTTATTAATCTTCGCTTGTGGTAGTGATGATTCTGACTCATCAAATTCGAATGGAAATTCCATTAATCCTCCAGCATGGATTCATGGGCTTTGGTTAAACGATACTGCTTCCGTGGGGGTTGAGTTTAGAGATGACAACCTTTGTAGTATATCAACTGGTGGTACAATTTGTTTTAAAGAACTTATGACTTTTGATCCAGAAAGCAGTGTATACGAAGAAATTTCTGATACAAGATACTATATCTTGATTAGTGCTGGTTTTAGTGAGTACACTTATGAATTTGAAAAAGTTTCAGAGACTACTATAAATTGGGTTTTATATCCGTCAGGTCTAATTACCACTCTCAACAAACAATGAGAAAATTACTATTACTTTCTTCTTCAAATAAAAAAATGATTGTATTTTGCAATCATTAATACCTAAATAAATGAAAATGAAAAAAATAATTTTTATATGCTTTGTAACATTAATTTGTTCGACCGCCATTTCAAAATCATCAGCACAAACCAAAGCAGAAACAGAGGTTTCAGTCGCTTTTGAGAAATATTTTGATGCAAGAAAAGCTCAAGACTGGGATA
This sequence comes from Flavobacteriaceae bacterium, assembly GCA_045561735.1. GTDB lineage: Bacteria > Bacteroidota > Bacteroidia > Flavobacteriales > Flavobacteriaceae > UBA3537. The sequence goes on from JBJKXC010000024.1 coordinate 18,225, forward strand.
CCGTAGCTAAGATGGAAAGTTACTCTGGGACTTACAATACTAACTCTGACGGAAGCTTTCATAAACCTTTTTCTAAAACTTCAGCAGCCCAATGGAAAGCTAGCGGACAGTCGGGAACATTAGATACATATTATCCAGAGTTTTCTGAAATATCAAGCGGAGTTGTATATGTAAGATTTTATTATGAAGGGATCGCCGCAAATGGATCACAATCACAAGACTATCGTACAAGAGTGACTCAAAACTGGATTAAAGAAAATGGAGACTGGGTTTTAAAAACTCAACATTATTCCCCCGCACAATACGGTGGAGTTCACATAACTAACAGTTCAGACTTTGATAATTAGCTGTAAACTCCCTATACCTTGTAGTCTCTGAGCGTTCGGTTTGTAGTTTAAGCACTGAGTAGTTTATGGGTATTCTAAGCAATGCTATGCGTTCGCTATTTGTTAGGTGTTCTTTCTTAATGTTGTTTGATGTTTATGTCAGCATAAAAAACAATATTATTTCTTTATAAAAAAACCAACCTTCAGTCTACTTCCACCAATGATTAAAGCTGCTGTAATAATTATTATATTTTTAATTATATATTGTCCTTCCAATGTAGGTAATAGAGGATTTGACTTCTGAAATGTAACTTCCGGCAGAATAATAAGTGGCAAAAATGTACCACTCATTTGTAAAAGTAAAAATAACATCGCAATGAAAGTTGTTCTTTTAAACATGAAGAAAATTGCAATCAAAACCTCCCAATAACCAATAACTATAACCCAACTTTCAGCACTTAGAAATGGCATCCAATAGACAGTGTCAAGAACAAGGTTTTGTGCTGGCGAAAGATTAATTATTTTTAAGAAGCCAAACCAAAAGAAAATTATGAATAATGGAATTCTAACTAAATAATCGTTAGTATTAAATTTATACATATAAGTTTTTAGCAAAAATATGAAACCTTTTACAAAATTCAACTCAATTCTTTATTCCAACAGGCTTTATTACAAAGCTACTGAGCTAAATAAAAGTTTTCTTACCTTGAGGAAAAATATCAACTAATGAAAAAAATCAAGATTTTATTTTCGGCACTATTAATATTATCCTTATTCACTTGTGTAGGATGGATATGTAATGTACTTGGATGCTAAACATAAATTGAAACTAACTAAATGAAAAAACTACTCTTACTCTCCGCTTTATTAATCTTCGCTTGTAGTAGTGATGAAAGTTCTAATAATGATCAGAACTCTAATCAAACTTTTTTAGAGAGATATGCAGATATTGTTTGGGAATCAATTGAAGAAGAGGGTATTAGAACTTCTCTAAACTTAAACGGATTTATTCGAAAAGGAGAGGAGTGCTTAATATACACTTGGGGAGAGGAAAACTCTAGCAACGGTTTAACTTGGAATTTACTAGAAAATAATTACGATAGTCTAGTTGTGAATTTAGAAGAAAATGGCTTGATAGATTTCACATCTGTTATAACTGTGTCTGAGGATGGAAATACCATTACAGAATTTATAAGCGATGATGAGATCTTCAACGCATCAAGAACATCTTTGTCAAATCCTTGTGAATAATGAAAAAACTACTCTTACTCTCCGCCTTTCTAATCTTCGCTTGTAGTAGTGATGATAATGAAGATGTACCTAATATGTGTGTTGATGAAACATTAATTAATTTAGATACAGCTTGTATTGCAGTATTTGAGCCTGTTTGTGGTTGTGATGGCAATACATATAGTAATAGCTGTGAGGCTTTAAATTGGTATGGAGTACTCGCATACGAAGATGGTTCTTGCAACTAACTTCAAAAACTGTAATCCTAACTAAATGAAAAAGATGTTTATATGAATAAAAAGACTTATAACATATTAACCTTTACAATTGGAGGACTTGTAGTTTTCGGCGGTAGATATATCGGCTTGAGTCTTCTTCAGCGCATTATTGCATTTATTGTCATTGGTGGTTTATTTGAGATTATTTACAGGAAAACTAAAAAAGAAAACAAATGAAAAAATTCTTTATCAATAATGGTGTTTGGTTATCAATGCTTTTAGCGCTTGGTACTTTAGCTTTTGATGATTTTTTTGGAGAGTACTTACAACCATTTAAAAACTCTGTTCTTAATATAATTACATATTTTATAATCGTATTACTTCCTATGTCTTTTGGTATTTATTACAAAATGAAAAAATTAAAAAACTATGAAAAAAAAATATACACTCTTAGCATTAACTATATCATTTAGTATTAATGCGCAATGGGAGTTTAATTCAAATGGGGGGTGGGGTATTCAAACCAATTTCTCAACAGCAAGTGATTATGCATCATTTGCTATAGGTCATTACAACCTTTTAGGCCATACAGTTACTAATAGTGCTACAGAGTTTAGTACAGAAAATACAGCTTTTGTAATTGGAAATGGTTTTTATGATGCCAGCAAAATCTGCAGCATAGCCTCCTGTTTGCGTATTAGTACCGATAAGTAAATTAACCATACCAAATGCATCTGTAGTGACTTGTACTTATTCTTGGTATTCAACGTTTCCTGAAGCATCTATAATACCAAACTGAAGACATACATCTTGGTTTGTTAATGGTGCATAAGGGTTGTCTACGCCGGGTAGTTCTTCTCCTGCTGGGTTATAAATAACAGCTTGATAAGTAATACCGCTACTTTGAGCGAAACCTATGCTAGATACAAATAGTAAAAGAAGAAAAAATCGTTTCAAATTGGTTTAAAAAGTTTTAATCAGGAAAGATGCAATTTCATTAAAATCAATCATCACTAAAGTATTATTTTGAAAGTCATATTGATTCATACTTATTGTAGCGCTAATGTCATTAGATTTAATTAAACTTCCTATTTGATTCCACTGGTTACTCTCAAACACGAACCGTGCTGCACTTTTTGGAAATTCATTTGCATATGCACCAGATCTAATTATTACAACTAACTCACTTCCATCCTCAGATAAAAAGCAATGGCTAGGAGAATTATGTAAATCGATATCACTTCCTCTAGGCACCCAATTCCCTGAAATATTCTCAAAAACACTTACAGTTTTTGATGGAGTATCAGCGCAAATAGCTAAAAAGTTTCCGTCTTCACTTAATGAAGAACGAGTACCCTCTAGTGTTTCACCAACTTGTGTTATCGAGTTTTGTATACTATTTATATTATAAACTTTAACTCCAGATGCTGAGTATGTAGATATATAATTTAAATTATCTGAGATATAATAATTATATCCTGGAATACTATATTCTGAAATTGAATTCCACTGAGAATTATTGTAAGACCAAACTGTTACAGCACCTCCATTTGCAATTGTTAATAGTAAGTTACCATCATTAGAAAATTTGGCCCAATTATAACCCCAGATACTGTTGGTCTGGCCCCAAGGAATATTATCTAACGGTACCCAGTTATTACCAACTAAATCATAAATAGATACAGAATTAGTTGTATTACTAGACACCATTATTCTTGTACCATCTCCGTTAATAGCTGAAACAAAATTGTATTGATTAATTAAATCACCTTTTTGATTAAATACTCCATTTTCAATATTTACAATTCTAATTCCTGCATCTGTTTGGGGATCAGCTTGATCGTATGGATATGCTATATTATACCCATTTGAACTTAATTTAAAAGTAGTACTTGGCCTCACTCCAAGAAAATATTCTAAAGCATTATTAGTAAGTACAGACCCATCGTTTAAAGGAACAGATATCCCATCTTCTCCGTCATTACCGTCCTGCCCGTTACAAACAAATCTAGTCAATGAATCATCTACCTCATCATTATCTAGTATTCCATCCGCATTAGTGTCTTCTCCAACTTCTATTTTTACCCCTCCGTTAGCACAATTATCTCCTGCAGCCTCATCACTAGTATTTATTAGTGTCTTTACAGCAACCTCTCCATCATTACCCGCTGGGCCTTGGGGTCCTGTTGGTCCTGTTGCTCCAACCGCTCCGTCTTGTCCATCTACACCATCCTGTCCATCAGCTCCTGCTGGTCCTGGAGGGCCTTCTGGTCCCGGTACATCTGATGCTGGTGAGTAATAGGCAAAAGGCACATAGGTAAAGGGTTGGTTGGACAATTCTTCAAAGTCTGTACAAGTCCCTTTAATATCTAAATCAACAACAAGAAACTTAGCATCAGCTGTCCATTGTATTCCTGCGAAGTCCGCAGCATAACCGCCTGTTTGTGTATTAGTACCAATTAGTAAATTAACCATACCAAATGCATCGGTAGTGACTTGTACCTCTTCTTGGTATTCAACGCTTCCTGAAGCGTCTATAATGCCAAACTGTAAGCATACATCTTGGTTAGTAAGTGGCGCATAAGGATTATCTACGCCAGGAAGCTCTTCACCTGCTGGATTATAAATAACAGCTTGATAGGTAATTCCACTGCTTTGTGCGAAACCTAAGCTAGATACAAATAAAAAAAAAAGTAAAAAACGTTTCATAATTTATTAATTTAAAGAAATTAGAATATCAAAACCTTTTAATGAAAACCCCATCATAACTTTCTGCAAAAATAGTATCTTTTTCACCGTATGTATCACCAAATGAATTATATGAAGGGTTACTAGGAAATGTTGATGCCGAGCCAATTTGCCCCCAAATACCATTTGAAAAACCCAATGGGGTTATAGTATCAAGATTTGACCCAGCGCTTCCATCTATATATCTCCTTACAACATATATTTTTGACCCATCTTCAGAAAGATAAGCACCAGTTATTCTGGCATTACTATATCCATAAAATGTTATTTCCTGACCCTTAATTAGCCATTGATTTTGGTTAATGTCATAATTGTATACTCTAATCTTGTTCCAGTTTTGCCCTTGAGGCGGATCATCTCTAATAATTAGGGCTATATTCGTTCCGTTTTCATCTATGGAAACGTTATCATAGCTGCCAATCCATTCTCCATCATTCAAACCGTAAATTACATTTCCTTTTTGGACAGGAGCTCCATTATTATAATTGTAAATTGTTACTGAGCCATTGTTATTTAATCCATTAAAACTGCCAATTCCAGCACTGTAAAATGAATTAAAAGAGTTATTAAATTTGATTTGATATCCAACACTAACATAATCATCTAAAACAGTCTCAAGTTGCCAGTTTCCCAAACTTTTTTCATAGATATTATTACCCTCATAATACCTGAGATTATCAGATGAAATTGCTTTAACTTGCCCTAGCCCTGTATTTTCCAAAAATTGGTAACTTCCGTTTACTAATTCATAAAATGAATTTTCGCCAGCATTTGTACTTACAGCAGCAATACTGCCATCATAATTAAATGCAGTTACATAACCTCCGTTAAGTTGAATTGGGGGTAAATTATATATCACATTATTATCAAATTTTGATATCAGTAGTAAATCATCAAAGTTATTATCTGAAGAAAAACAATTCCCATCTCCGCTAATAGCCCTTATTCCAGTTGAAAATGTGCTATTTACATAGTCTGATAAATAATAACCAGAGTCGCCGCTAAGTCCTCCTCCAATTCCAGATCCTAAGCCTCCTTCCCCATCTTGTCCATTACAAACATATCTAGTTAATGAGTCATCTACCTCATCTGTGTCTAGTATTCCATCTGCATTGGTATCTTCTCCAACTTCTATTTTTACTCCACCATTAGCACAGTTATCGCCTGCAGCTTCATCACTGGTATTTATCAGTGTCTTTACAGCAACTTCTCCATCATCACCTGCTGGTCCCTGTTCCCCTTGTGGTCCCTGAGGTCCTGCTGGTCCACTTGGCCCTGTCGGGCCCGTTGCACCAACCGCTCCGTCTTGTCCATCTACACCGTCTTGTCCATCAGCTCCTGCGGGTCCTGGTTCTCCTTGTGGTCCTGATGGTCCCGTAGGGCCTTCTGGTCCCGGTACATCTGACGCAGGTGAGTAGTAAGCAAAAGGCACATAAGTAAACGGTTGGTTAGACAATTCTTCAAAGTCTGTACAGCTGCCTTTAATATCTAAATCTACCTTTAGAAACTTAGCGTCTGCTGTCCATTGTATACCAGCAAAGTCCGCAGCATAGCCGCCTGTTTGGGTGTTAGTACCAATTAGTAAATTAACCATACCAAAAGCGTCCGTAGTGACCTGTACTTCTTCTTGGTATTCTAGGTTTCCATCAGCGTCTACAATGCCAAACTGAAGACATACATCTTGGTTTGTTAATGGTGCATAGGGGTTATCTACGCCGGGGAGTTCCTCGCCATTAGGGTTATAAATAACAGCTTGATAAGTAATACCGCTGCTTTGAGAAAAGACCAGGGAATTGAATAGTAACAGGGTGTATATTATGTTTTTCATAATAGTTTAAATTTTATCTTACACATCTACATTTATGAGATCTTTCGTTGTTAGTCCCTCTTGGATACCCTGTTGACTCATCTTCAATTAAATAGACTCCGGTTCCATCATTATACAGAGTGACAGTCCATAAAAAATGTGCATCGGATGGTGTAGCAGAGCCGGTTAAAGATAAGTCATCGGGAGTTGCTAAAGTTTGACGCATTACAATATATTCTTCAAAAGAAGGCAGTCTATAATCATCATATCCATTATAAATTAAATCTCTACAATATTCGATTGCTTCCATAAATTTCATCGCATTTGTACTCAACGTAGAATAACCGTTAATGATAATTGTTGAAGAAGTAGAAGAACCTCCCGAAATGCCCTGAGGGCCCTCTGGCCCTTGTTCTCCTTGTGGTCCTTGAGGTCCAGCGGGTCCAGTTGGACCAGTGGGCCCTGTTGGTCCAACCGCTCCATCTTGTCCATCAGCTCCCGGGGGCCCTGGTGGGCCTGTTGCACCAACCGCTCCGTCTTGTCCATCAGCTCCCGGGGGGCCTGGTGGGCCTGGTGGGCCTGTTGCACCAACCGCTCCGTCTTGTCCATCAGCTCCCGGGGGGCCTGGTGGTCCTGTTGGTCCTGTTGCACCAACCGCTCCGTCTTGTCCATCAGCTCCTGCAGGTCCTGGTTCTCCTGCTGGTCCTGGAGGGCCTTCTGGTCCCGGTACATCGGATGCTGGTGAGTAATATGCAAAAGGCACATAGGTAAAGGGTTGGTTAGACAATTCTTCAAAGTCTGTACAACTGCCTTTAATATCTAAATCTACTTTTAGAAACTTAGCGTCTGCTGTCCATTGTATACCAGCAAAGTCCGCAGCATAGCCGCCTGTTTGGGTGTTAGTACCAATTAGTAAATTAACCATACCAAAAGCATCGGTAGTAACTTGTACTTCTTCTTGGTATTCAACGTTTCCTGAAGCATCTATAATACCAAACTGTAAGCATACATCTTGGTTAGTAAGTGGGGCATAAGGGTTGTCTACGCCGGGTAGTTCCTCGCCATTAGGGTTATAAATAACAGCTTGATAAGTAATACCACTACTTTGTGCGAAACCTAAGCTAGAGATAAATAAAGCGGAGAGTAAGAGTAGTTTTTTCATTTAGTTAGGATTACAGTTTATCATTGGAAAACCTTGACTGTAAGATAATGATCAATGTTAGTTTCTAAATAGGCTTGACTGACAGATCCAAAATAAGTCGCAGGAAAAATTGTTAAATACTCTTCCTGGCCACAGCCAGATCCAGGCGGGAATGAGGTAGGTGCCAATGCTTCAAATGAAATAATTAAACTCGATGCATTAACGGGTAAGTTAAAAATTAGCTTGTTTAAAGTTGGATTTGTTGAGTTGTTACTGTAAGGATTGAGCAAATTTAAATTAAATTCTTGAATTGAATTTGAGGAAATATAATCACTTTCCAAATTATTATAGTAATTATTCAAAGTTTGATGCTCAACAAAACTAGGAATTAATTCACCACTTGAGTCTGTAAATTTTATACTCATTATTGTTTCATAGCATTCTTTCCCAAAAGGTGGAGTAATTTCTATTCTTGATGAGTTTAAATCTTGATAGGTATATTCAATTTCACTTGGTACAGGGTTGCTTATATCAATATTACACAGTTCTGGTGGATCTGGATAGGTGAATTGTACTCCACAACCACCCCACCAAAGACCATTAGGACTTGTGTAGCAAGAAGAATAACTCGCGCCTTCTTGAGTCCAACCACTCCCATACGCTGCAATATAACCCTCTGGGTCACCTCCAGTTTCACAACTCCCTCGAACAATTAAAACGTCCAAGTCCTCTACGTTAGTAAAAAAATCACCCGAGCCACCTAAAGTCCCATTATTACCATCTTCTCCATCTTCACCATCAGCTCCATTACAAACATACCTAGTTAATGAGTCATCTACCTCATCTGTGTCTAGTATGCCGTCTGCATTAATGTCTTCTCCAACTTCTATTTTTACTCCACCATTAGCACAGTTATCTCCTGCAGCTTCATCACTGGTATTTATCAGTGTCTTTACAGCAACATCTCCATCTTCACCTGCCGGACCTTGTTCACCCTGTGGCCCCTGAGGTCCTGCTGGGCCACTTGGTCCTGTCGGTCCGGTTGCACCAACCGCTCCGTCTTGTCCATCTACACCATCTTGTCCATCAGCTCCTGCTGGACCTGGTTCTCCTTGTGGCCCTGCTGGTCCTGGAGGACCTTCTGGTCCCGGTACGTCTGACGCAGGAGAGTAGTAAGCAAACGGTACATAGGTAAAGGGTTGGTTCGATAATTCTTCAAAGTCTGTACAGCTGCCTTTAATATCTAAATCTACCTTTAGAAACTTAGCGTCTGCTGTCCATTGTATACCAGCAAAGTCCGCAGCATAGCCGCCTGTTTGGGTATTAGTACCTATTAGTAAATTAACCATTCCAAAAGCGTCCGTAGTAACTTGTACTTCTTCTTGGTATTCAACGCTTCCTGAAGCATCAACAATACCAAACTGTAAGCATACATCTTGGTTAGTAAGTGGTGCATAGGGGTTGTCTACGCCGGGTAGTTCCTCGCCATTAGGGTTATAAATAACAGCTTGATAGGTAATACCGCTGCTTTGTGCGAAACCTAAGCTAGATACAAATAAAAAAAAAAGTAAAAAACGTTTCATTAATTAAGTGACATTAAAATACCAAACTGTAGTTGACTATTGTTAAAATTAAGATCCTGTTCGCCACTGCTAAGCCCAAAGTTTTTAGAATAGTGGTAGCCTATTCCAATAGCAATATTGTCCAGTAAGAAGTATTGTACATCAAGACCTATAATAGGTTTAAAAAACAAGCCTTTAAATTCATCTTCGCCAGTAAGCTTAAACGTTTGTCCATTTATCTTTTGCTCGCCACCAATTATGTGGTTAAAGTTAATACCAGCGTTGAGGTTTAGAGAGATAGGAGAGCGGTTTGCCTCAAGCACTTTATATTTAGCTACACCCTGCAGACCCAAGTAATTAGTATCCCAAGAATAGTTGTTTACCATATTACCGCCTGTAGCATTAAACTGGTCTAGTGTAAGTCCAGCTGCTATACCAAACTTATCTCCTAATGAGAATATATAACCTACTTCGTAAGAGGCGCCGCTACTAGACTCAACATTAGGGTTACTATCACCTTGAGAGTTTGTATAGTCATAGGTTGTAAAATTACGCCCTACATTCAAATAGACTTCTTGAGCCGATGAGAAATTAAGCGCAAATACAATAAGGGCTATGGAAAATAAATGTTTCATTCTTTAATTAGTTTAGTGAAATAAGTTAGTTGGTTAGATTTTAGGTTAACGAGGTATACCCCTGAAGACAGCGTTTCTAAATTGATACTTTGGTTAGGGCCTGTTACATTTAATAGGTTTTTATAAACCAGCTTACCAGCAGGATCAAAAACATTGATTGTTATATCATCTTCAGAATTGTGCTGAACATTAACAATACCACTAAATGGGTTAGGGTAAATCGATACTTCAAAATCAGGAGATGTCCCTTCTAAAATAATACGCGCCCAATTCGACTGTTGAAAGCCTTGGCCTATGTCAAAGCCTCTATTTGAATAATTACCAACAACAGACTGCTGACCTATAGTCTGGGTAACCATAACGCCACTATTGGTCTTAGAAGTACTACCTTGACTAGATAGCATTTGGTGGTGCAACTGAGCAGAAACAGTGGTAGTAGAGAATAATAAAAGAATATAAAAAGCCTTCAATAGTGTAATAATTGTATAGGCTTTGGGGGTAAATAAGGGAACTATAAAACTACGGAAAACTATTGTTTTGTGCAATAAGAATAGATTAATTACGAAAAACTTTTTATTAGCTCAGTAGCTTTGGAACAAAGCGTGTTGGGAAAAGCAATAGTGCCAAATGAGTGCCAAGATTTTTAGTATATTTGGCTGAGTTATTTCTAAGTGCTGAAGTAAAGTAGTTTGCTTTTCACGACTGGTTTAGAGCGAGAGAGCCCATAAAAAAAGCCCTACATCTCTGTAAAGCTTTTGCTCCCCCTATTATTCAAAGTTGCAGCATAATTTCTTCTTTTAACGATCCACTTAACTTGGACGATATACAATTCTCCTTCCTTTAAAATACTTAAGTAACGAGTGTAAGTTAGACTGC
>JBJKXC010000025.1:0-78878 GCA_045561735.1 Flavobacteriaceae bacterium
GGCTTTAATCTTCTACAAACTCTAATGAAACCTATACACTTCCTCAACATTATCTGCAATCTATAGTTTGTTTTATTTTTCAAGTGGTATATTTGAGATACCTATATTTCTTCTTATTTAAACTTAATATTATATTGTTGGAAATTATTTACAGCCCAATGTATACAAATTGTAGCGTTTTAATTTTTGATTACACAATTTGTTATGATATTTTTAACAAAAATCAAACAAACCAAATTTTATGAAAAGAATAATTTATTCATTTTTGCTAACTTTTTTGGCTGCTCCATTTCTTTTTTCGCAAACGTTTTCAGCTTCAGGAACAGTCAAGTCTAGCGTTGACAACATGCCGCTTCCAGGCGTTAATATTGTTGTCAAGAACTCGTCCAACGGTACTGTATCAGATTTTGATGGAAATTTCACATTATCAAATGTATCTCCAAGATCAGTCTTAGTATTGACTTATCTAGGTTTTGAAACACAAGAATTAGTGGCCTCTACAAATATGGAAATTCTTCTAAAAGAAGATAGTGAAGCTTTAGACGAGGTCGTTCTAATTGGTTACGGCTCTAAAAGCAAAAAAGATCTGACAGGATCCGTTTCTATGGTAAAGTCCGAAACCATTGAGAAATTGAAACCTTTGGATGTATCTCAAGCCCTTCAAGGACGTGCCTCTGGAGTTTCCGTGACTTCGTCTTCTGGTTCCCCAGGGAGTGGATTTCGTATTCTCATTCGTGGTGTTAGCAGTAATTCCGACAACGATCCACTGGTAGTTGTAGACGGATACATCGCCTCCATGAATAGTATCAACCCAGACGACATTGAGTCTCTGACTGTTCTAAAAGATGCACAGGCAGCCATTTATGGAATAGAAGGTGCCAATGGGGTCATTCTGGTAACCACCAAAAAGGGTTCTAAAAACACTGCACCAAAAGTTTCATATAATGTTTATGCAGGGGTTCAAGAAACCTCCAAGCAATTATCACTACTAAATAATGTGGAGTATGCCGCTCTATTGAATGAAAGTTATGCTGCCAATGGAGAATCGCTTCCTTTTCCAAATTTAAATAATTTAGGCAGCAATACTGATTGGCAGGATAATCTTTTTGATACAGCAAACATTACTAATCACAACATTAGTCTTTCTGGTGGTACGGACAATGTAACTTATTATTTAGGCGCTTCACACCTAGATCAAGAAGGAATCATTGCAAGTGACAAATCTAATTTTGTTAGAGACAATGTAAAGCTAAGTCTTGGCATTGATATTTCTGAGAAATTAACAACCACATTAAACCTTAACTATTTTGCAAACAGCAGAAGAACCATCAATGAATCTGGCTTGGGTTCTGTTCTTTTTAATGCAATTAGTTATTCACCACTATTTACCTTGAATCAAGAAGATTTAGGGGGCTTATTTGGTAATGAAATTATCAATCCATTCTCACAGATTAGAGATACTTATAATTCCTATTTTGGAAACAGTATAGAAGGAAATTTTCAGCTAGAATACAAAATGATAGAAGGCCTTACCGCGACTACTAGATTAGGATTCAAGTCTTACAATGATAAAGCAAAAAATTTCTCACCAATTGTAAATTACGGAGCTGGAAAAGTTTTTAATACCGACCGCAGTACTGTCAGTCAAAACAAACAACAATACAATTCCTACACTTGGGATACATTTCTAAACTATAAGAATACCTTTTTTAACAATCACACCGCTGAAGTAACTGTGGGAATGGCGGTGACCAAAGATTGGGGCGATGGCCTATTTGCTACAGGATATGACGTGCCAAACAATTCTTGGGATTTTGCAGATATTGCACTGACGACAGGTACTAATGACGCCAGAGAAACAGGTTCTTATACTTATGACAATAGATTGTTGTCTTACTTTGGAAGGTTGCAATACGATTATAAAGGTAAATATTTCCTCTCCGCCATGTTGCGTAGAGACGCCTCCTCAGCCTTTGACACGGATTACAGAGTTGATCATTTTAAATCTGTAACAGCCGGCTGGAAAATTTCAGATGAAGCCTTTTTAAAAGACACCACTTTCATTAATTTTTTAAAGCTAAGAGCTAGCTACGGAACGCTTGGAAATTTGGTGGGGAGTGATTTGTACAGAGCGACCCTTAGTGGAGAAGCAACCTACGTTTTTGACAACGCTTTGACCAATGGAACAGCGCTAGGACCACTACCAAACCCAGTTGCCTCATGGGAAACAGCGGAGAAGTATGATATTGGCTTGGATGCACAGCTATTTGGCAATAAAATAGAAATTGTAGCCGACTACTTTTCAGAAGATCGTGTAGATCTCCTTGTACCGGGATTACCCTTTTCAGGAATTTTAGGAGCTACTGCTCCAGGCTCAGGGACACCTGTTGTCAATGCAGGAACCACGAGAACAAAAGGGTTTGAATTAATGTTAAAATATAGTGATGCGTTGAGTGATAATTTATCCTTTGATGTGGGTTATAATATTACCCAGCTTGAAGGTGAAGTTATTTCAATCAATTCGGATGTGGCATTAGAAGGCGGATCGTTTGGGATTGGTCAATTGGCACCTTCTCGAATGGAAGTGGGGCAGCCTATAGGTTATTTTTATGGGCTTCAAACCGATGGAATTTTCCAGACGCAAGCGGAGGTAGATGCACACCCTTCTCAAGCTGGGCTTGGGAATACTGCTCAACCTGGAGATTTACGTTTTGTAGACGTCAACCAGGATGGTACAATTGACGCCAATGACCGCACCTTTATTGGAAAGCCGCTTCCAGACTATATCATGGGTTTCAATTTGGCCATTGATTATAAAAACTTTGATTTTTCTGCTTATGCTTATGCGGAGTTAGGGAAAGACATGGTTCGTAATTATGAGAGGGATCAACCTAATGTCAATAGACTTGACTATTATTTAGATAGGTGGACTGGTCCAGGAACAAGTAATGAAGTTCCTAGAGCCACTACTGGGGCAACGTCAAATAAGTTGTTCTCAGATTTCTTTGTTGAAGATGCGTCTTTTTTAAGAATTCAGACCATTCAGCTTGGATATACCTTTCCTCAAAGTTCATATGAAGGAGTTGCATTATCCAAAGTACGCCTTTATGCATCAGTTAACAATGCTTTTACTTTTTCTAAGTATAAAGGGTTTGATCCTGCAGCAACATCAGGAAATGCCCTCGGAGGAGGGATTGATCCTGGTTTTTATCCAGTGACACGACAATATTTAATAGGACTTAATATTTCATTTTAAAATAGAGTACAATGAAAAAAACAAATAAAAATATATTACTAGGAGTCCTGGGCTTATTATTAGCCTTTGGAATTTACTCTTGTGAAGACAAGTTCCTGGACGAGGAAGAAAATTATCTAATTGATTCAGAAAATTATTTTAATTCTGAAACAGATTATTATTTAGCACTAGTTGGTGCTTATGACTTACTACAAGCAACTTATGTCAATAATCTATTAGGTGAAATTGCATCTGACAATACATTATGTGGAGGTGAAAGTGCAACAGATGTTATTGGATTTCAGCAAATTGACGATATGACTCATAATCCAGTAAATAGCAACTTACGTGATGTATGGAATTGGATGTTTGCAGGTGTTAAACGTGCCAATTACTTTCTAGAATTTCAAGACAAGACCGACTTTGACGGAAGATTAGAAATGGTAGCAGAGGTTCGTTTTTTAAGAGCTTATTACCATTTTGAATTGGTTAAATGGTTTGGTGGAATCCCTGTAAAGGAATATGACAACGCATTGCTCGGTCAAGGTAAACGATTTGCACCTGGCGATGAAACCTCTATTCCAAGGTATTCAGCATCTGATATATATGCTCTTATAATTACTGATTTAATTTACGCTGTAAATAACCTTGAATATATTGCTCCTCAAGCAGGTCGTGTTAATAAAGGAGCTGCAGAGGCATTACTTGGTAAAGCTTTTTTATATTACCCATCGGACAATACTATTTTTAACGATATTTCGTCAATAACACCTAAAATAATAACTAATGATTATTTAGGATTAGAGGAGGACTCAGAGATTAATAAATATTATGCTGCTTCAGTAACTTTACAAAATTTAATAAACAGTGGGCCTTACCAGTTGAGTAATGATTATGCACAAATTTTCGAACTAGAAGGCGAAAATGGAGTTGAGTCGGTTTTTGAAGTTCAATATACTGATGGAGAAGGAGCTGGTTTCGGATGTTTACAATGTAGTGAGGGTAATGTCGCTGTTGGATTTATGGGAATTAGAAACCATACTGGTCCAACCTATGACTCAGGATACAGTTTCAATGTTCCAGTTCAGGCAGCTTTTGATGCTTTCACACCCGGCGATAATCGTAGAGATGTTTCTATTTTAGACATTGTTGCTTGGGCTAATGATACCGGTGCTGAATATGTTGAAGGCTATGAACACACAGGTTATTATAATCGTAAGTACTTGCCCCGCAAGGGAGATCAAAATATTGGCGATCAAAACCTTACTAACCCTAATAATTATAGGTCGATACGCTATGCTGATGTTTTGTTAATGGCTGCTGAGGCATTAAACAGAGGCGAAATTGATGATGCTCAAGCACTTGCATACGTTAATCAAGTTAGAGAACGAGCTTTTGGTAACAGTAATAGTAATATTTCAGCATCAGGGCCACAATTAACTGCTGCAATATGGGAAGAAAGACGTCTCGAGCTTATGGGTGAAGGGCATAGATTTTTTGACCTTGTCAGATCTGGTCAAGCTGCTTCAGCCATTGATGGCTTTGTCACTGATAAACATGAAGTTTTTCCAATTCCGTTTGAAGAAATTCAATTTTCTAATGGCAACTGGAATCAAAATCCAAATTATTAAAATATAAAGACGATGAAAACAATAAGATATATATTGAGTTTATGTTTAATAGCACTGACCGTTTGGACTTGTGCTGATGACGAAAAGAATGTGGATTTTGCTAATTCGGCAACAGCGCCAACAAATCTAGCCATTCAATTTGATGTTACCCAAGACAATACTGGACTTGTAACCATGTTACCAACTGCTGAAGGTGCCGTGTCTTTTGACATTACTTTTGGGGATGACACACCAGAACCCGTGTCTGTTGAAAATGGGGAAAGTTTATCACACATCTATGGGGAAGGCACTTATACTGTTTCTGCATCTGCTTTTGGGGTTACAGGGCTTTCAACTACGATGACACAAGATTTGGTCATCTCTTTTCAAGCCCCTGAAAATATACAGGTAACCGTTGAAAACGATCTGGCAGTTTCCAAACAAGTTAATGTGACTGTAACTGCAGATTTTGCTGTTAACTTTGAGGTTTACTCTGGTGAGTCGGGTGTTGTTGATCCCGTAGTGGCTAATATTGGAGAGACAGCCAATGTACAATATGCTGAAGCCGGGGTCTATGACATAACAATTATTGTTATGGGTGCTGCTATTGAAACTACAACCTACGTGGAAGAGAGTTTTGAAGTGACGTCCATTGATGCTCCCACGATAGCTGCTCCTACGCCTCAGCCAAGACAACCTGGAGATGTGATTTCTATATTTAGTGCTGCTTATGATGATATTCCTGGTACAAATTTATTTCCAGACTGGGGACAAGGTGGACAAGGGAGCTCTTGGTCTATGTTTGTTGTAGAGGGAGATTTAGCGCTACAATATATAAACCTAAGTTATCAAGGTATAGAATTTGCAGCTGGCACCTCAGTTGACGTATCCAATATGGACTATTTACATTTAGATGTATGGACTACAGATGCAGTTACTGATATTGAAACCTCCATTATTAATAATGCAGAAGGCGTTGTCACTGAAGCTCCAGTAACAGAACCTTTAACAGCGGGGGTTTGGACGAGTTTAGAAATTCCAATTTCTGCATATGTGGACCAAGGATTGACAGTTTCAGAAATTTTCCAAATGAAATTCGTTGGTATTCCATGGGCGGCTGGTACAGTCTTCATCGATAATATTTACTTTTATAAGGAACCTTCGGAAGGTTTTGACGATGGCCTTTTAACCAATGGAGATTTTGAACTTGGAAGTGCTTTCTGGATGGTCGGCGTTGATTCAAACTCGGCTGCTTCTGTTGCAGTTGATAGTGAAGGCAACACTCATTTCTCTACAAATGTTACAGCTGCTGGGAATCCTTGGGATGTGAATACAAGTCAATTTGTTGAACTTATAAATGGTGAGACCTATACATTAATTTTTGATGCATGGTCTGACACCAATAGAGATATTTTAGCAGGAATTGGCTTAAGCGCGGATCCTTGGACCAATGTAGTTGAAACGACCAGCATTACAACTGCAAGAACGACATACAGTTACACCTTTGATGCGATTGGCTTTGGTGCTGCTCAGGCTAGAGTAATTTTTGATTTAGGGGCTGATACTGGTGTTGTTAATTTAGATAATGTAGCATTGTTTTTAGGGGATGGCCCACCAGCACAATTTGATGATGGTATCCTAAATAACGGAGATTTCCAAAATGGAAGTGAATCTTGGTTGGTAGGGGTTGATGACAATGCGCCGGCAAATGTCATAACAGATAGTGAAGGAAATTCTTATTACTACACAGAAGTTGGATCCGCAGGAAACCCTTGGGATGTCAATTTGAGTCAAAAAGTTGAGATCATTCAAGATAATACTTATAGCCTAACCTTTGATGCTTGGTCCGAC
Organism: Flavobacteriaceae bacterium; assembly: GCA_045561735.1. GTDB lineage: Bacteria > Bacteroidota > Bacteroidia > Flavobacteriales > Flavobacteriaceae > UBA3537. The sequence continues at coordinate 6,697 of JBJKXC010000025.1, forward strand.
ACTAATCGCAGCATTATAGCAGGAATTGGATTGAGCGGAAATCCTTGGACGAATGCAGTTGAAACTATCAATTTGACATTGATTCCACAGACTTTTTCTGTCACTTTTGAGGGCGTTGAATTTGGAGACCCACAAGCGAGAGTTTTATTTGACTTGGGCGCTGAAACAGGTGCTGTTATTATTGATAATGTGTCATTAATAATTGAATAGTATGAATTCTTTTGTTGAATTAAAATTTAAAAAAAATAACATGAAAAATTTAAAATACATATCAATCCTTTTTCTATCGCTGCTTTTATTTTCTGGCTGCGAAGAAGATGATTACGAATTTGGTCCCATAACGACCCCTTCAAATTTACAAGTCAGTGTTGATATTGTTGGGGCGGATGCAGATCATCCTTTTGGTGATGGAAGTGGTGTTGTTAATTTCAACGCCACAGCTACCAACGCTATCAATTACGAATTTATTATTGATGGTGAGACTGCTGCTGTTTCAACTTCCGGTCAACTTCAGAGAGCATTTTATACGGTAGGAGTTAACACTTACAATATTGTCGTATTGGCCACTGGAACCGCTGGAAATTCGAGTTCAACCGCTTTTAGTATCGAAGTTTTAGCCACTTACAACCCCCCGGAAGCACTCATACAGGCGCTTACTGATGGCGGTTCTAAGACCTGGCGTGTAAAATCTGAGGTATCAAATCATTTTGGATTGGGTCCTGTAGGAGGCACTGTCGCTTGTGAATGGTATGGCGCGGGTGTTGAAGAAAAAACAGGTGTTGGTGCTTATGACGACCGCTGGGTTATCAATTCAGATGGAACTATCAACCACATCACCAACAATGACATTTTTGGACGGGCAGCTCAAGTCTTTGCAGATTTGGGGAATAACGGAACTGGCGGTGTTGATGGTGCCGATATATTAAATTATGAATTTGCTGATTACACTGAAAACTGGGCCATTACAGACCCTGGCCAAGTGTCCATCAATTTGTCGGGCAAAGCTTTTTTCACTTATTACACTGGTGGTAATCACGTTTACGAAATTTGGGATTACAACGAAAACGAATTGTATCTAAAAACCGTTGACGGCGCCAATGAGTTTACTTGGTGGTTTGTTTTAATTGCAGAATAATATTAATTTAATCATAAAATGAGGCGGATATAATTATCTGCCTCTTTATCAATTTTATCATGCTAAAAAAAATCAATTTTCATATACTATTACTTGTAGCCACTAACTTTGTGCTTGTGTGCTGTTCATCTGATAGTGATACATCTCCAAACGGCAATATGGGTAACCAATCTAATAATGTTTCAAATTTAGTGGTTGAGGTTAATATTCAAGGTGAAGACGCCGACAATCCCAATGGTGATGGATCAGGTGTTTTTTATGGAACAGCGACAGCGGACAATGCTGTTAATTATGGGTTTAGAATTGGGAACAATGGAGATGAAACACAAAATACAACAGGAGAATTTTCATTTACACTAACAGATCTAGGACTTAATCAGTTTCCATTTTATGTTTATGCCTATGCTGAAGATGGAACATCAATTTCTAAAATCACCAATTTAGCAATTGATGTTGAAGGCAATGGAGGTTCTGGAAATAATAATGTACTTGTTTGGTCCGATGAATTTGACGGAACAGGTTCAATTGATTCTTCCAAGTGGACTACCGAACTCGGTGGTGGTGGATGGGGCAATCAAGAAGAACAGATATATACTTCTAGTTCCAATAACGTTAGAAAAGAAGCAGGTATATTAAAGATTAAAGTGAGAAAGGAAACTAACGGGACTTATACATCTGCTCGTATCATAACTGAAGATAAATTTGAATTTAAATACGGCCGCGTTGAAATCCGTGCAAAGCTGCCATCTGTTCAAGGATCATGGCCAGCATTATGGATGTTGGGAGCTAATTTTAGAGATCCTGGTGTTGGTTGGCCACAGTGTGGTGAAATTGATATTATGGAACAATTTGAAAATAAGAATAGCATTCACTCTACTTTGCACTGGAAGTTAGCGGATGGGGAAAGAGCTCTATATGGTGAGAATACCACAAACTCCACATCATCAAATTGGCATGTATACGCCTTGGAATGGACCTCAACAAGCATTAAAACATATTTAGATGGCAATGAGTTTTTCTCTATGAATATTACTGGAGTTGGGCCCTATTATCCCTTTAACGAAGACTTCTTTTTCATTTTTAATGTAGCCATGGGTGGTACCAATGGTGGTGTAATAGATCCTAATTTACAGCCAGGCTATGTAGATGCTATGGAAATTGATTACATCCGAGTTTATCAATAAGAAATGAGGTTTTAAGACCTTAAAATTTAACCATGATTTTAAGATTATTATTCTTTCTAACGTTTTTATTTGTTCAAAAAACAGACAAGCCCCCTAAAGGACCTGTCATTTTTGTTGACAATTTCAATAATTCGTTTTTAGACCTCAAGCATTGGAATTATGACTTGGGAGATGGATGTCCCGAGCTTTGCGGTTGGGGGAATAAGGAATATCAGTATTATACAAAAGAAAATATTTTTATTAGAGATGAAAAATTAGTTATCAAAGCCACTAATGAAAACAACCGTTATTATTCGGGCCGTATTACCACTAAGGATAAGTTTGAATTTCAATACGGAACTGTAGAGGTTAAGGCCAAACTTCCTATAGGCAAAGGCGTTTGGCCCGCCATTTGGATGTTAGGTCATGATATAGATGAAATTTATTGGCCTGGATGTGGAGAGATAGACATCATGGAATATGTTGGAAAAAAACCTGGGGAAATTCACAATACACTACATACAAAAGACAGTTATGGAATTTCGAAAAACACTAAAATAACAACTGTTAAAAACATTGAAAATGGTTTTCATGTCTACAAAATGAATTGGGATAAAAATCAGATTCAATTTTCAATCGATAATGAAATTGTATACACTTTTGCACCTAAAGAAAAGTCAGATGCCATTTGGCCTTTTGATAAACCGTTCTACTTGATATTAAATTTAGCAGTAGGAGGATATTTTGGCGGATTTGATGTGGACGATACTATTTTCCCTCAAGAATTTATCATTGACTACATTAAAGTTTACAAGATCCCTAAACATTAAGTATCGTCTGTATTTTTTCAGTAATTAGTGCCGTTGCGCCCTTGTTTTTATCAACGTATCCTTTGTTCTTTTGACCACAAGCATGTCTGAGGTTTTCATCATCTATAAAAGTATCTAAAGATTTTTTAAAGCTGGAAGCATCCTGAACACTCACCAACCCACCTTGAGCTAACATGGCTTTTGCTTCTGGAAATCTGTCATAATTTTTTCCAATGATAATGGGAACGCCAAAGACGGCTGCTTCTAAGGTATTATGCAGCCCCGTTGTCCCCATGCCACCCCCAATGTAAGCAACCGCAGCATAGTGGTACAGTTTAGTTAAAAGGCCTATAGTATCTAAAATTAAGACCTGTTTTGTAAAAAGTGTTTCTGGATTGTAATTTGTATACAAAGCAGCTTTGTCACCTAAAGTGTTTTTAAGTTTTTGAATGCCTTGTTTTTCAATTTTGTGCGGGGCAATGATAAATTTTAAATCCCCTTTTGCCGCTTTGATATAGGTCCCCAAAATTGCATGATCTTCTGGCCAAGTGCTGCCGGCAACAATACATGTTTTGTTGTCAATAAAGTCTTCTACCAACGCAAGTGTATTATTTTGCTCTAATTGACTTGAAACACGGTCAAAGCGCGTGTCATTTGAAACGGTTGCCTCATTGAATCCGACCCCTGCCAGCAGTGCTTTTGACCCTTTATCTTGCGTAAAAACATGATCAAAGCTGAAGAACAATTGCCGCCATTTTTTGAAAAAGGATTTGAAAAAATATTGTTGAGGTCTGAACAATGCTGAGATTAAAAAAACTTTTGCAGACTGGCTTTTCAGTGCCAATAAATAATTGGGCCATAGTTCATATTTCACAAAAACAACCAAGCTTGGCATTAAAGCCGTTAAAAATAAGTTGACATTTTTTTTGGTGTCCAAGGGAAGATAAACAACCAAAGGTGTGATGGGGTTTTCTTGTCTAATCTCATAGCCTGAGGGTGAGAAAAAGGAAAGTACAATTTTTGCTTTAGGGTATATTGATTTTAGATTTTTAAAAACCGGAAGCCCTTGCTCATATTCCCCCAAAGAAGCGCAGTGAAACCAAAAAACAGTATCGCCTTTACCAATGTTTTTGAGTAAAAAGTTAAGGGTTTCTTTGCGCCCAATAACGCCTTTTTTAATTTTTTCATTAAAGAGACCTAAAGCTGGGAGCACAGCGTTAACCAGCTGAATTGCAAAATTGTAGACTACAGTCAAAGGGTGTGGTTTTAAACAAAAATACATTCTTTATCTTAATTTTAGCATTTGCGCCTTGCTAATTTTGTATTTTTGCATTGGCTAATAATTTAGAGCAACGAATGTAAATTACTATGAAAAAAATCCAAATGGTTGACCTAAAGGGTCAATATCAAGACATAAAACATTCAGTAGATAACGCCATTCAAAAAGTTATTGATGAGGCCTCATTTATAAATGGGCCTAAGGTCAAGGAGTTTCAAACAAACCTTGAAAATTATTTAGGGGTTAAACATGTCATTCCATGTGCAAATGGGACTGATGCGCTTCAAATCGCCATGATGGGCGTGGGGCTAAAACCTGGTGATGAGGTCATAACAGCGGATTTTACTTTTGCCGCCACCGTAGAAGTCATTGCACTTTTGGGACTCACTCCGGTTTTAGTAGATGTAGACCCAAACAATTTTAATATTGACATAGAGTGCATTAAAAAAGCCATAACCCCAAAGACCACGGCTATTGTCCCTGTACATTTGTTTGGCCAATGTGCCAATATGGAGGCTATTTTAAAGATCGCAAAAGACAACAACCTTTTTGTAATTGAAGACAATGCCCAGGCGATTGGAGCAAATTACAGCTTCTCTGATGGGTCTAAAGCCAAGGCTGGAACATTAGGAGACGTTGCATCCACCTCTTTTTTTCCCTCCAAAAACCTAGGATGTTACGGAGATGGCGGTGCAATTTTCACAAACGACGATGATTTGGCCCATACCATTAGAGGCATCGTAAATCACGGAATGTATAAACGCTACCACCATGATGTGGTTGGTGTTAATTCTCGCTTAGATTCCATTCAAGCCGCAGTTTTAGACGCAAAACTTCCAAAGCTAGACTTCTACAATCAAGCACGACGAAATGCGGCTAAAAAATACAACACAGCTTTTAGAACTCATCCAAATTTAGTAATTCCCAAATCTGGAAGAGATTGTGATAATATTTGTGATAATTGCGATTGTCATGTATTTCATCAATACACTTTAAAGTTAAAAAATGGGGATCGTGATGCTTTGGTGGCCCATTTAAATGCTAAGGGTATTCCTTGCGGGGTGTATTATCCAATTCCTTTACACCAACAAAAGGCCTACATAAGTGCGCGTTATGATGAAGCGGATTTTAAAGTAACCAATCAATTATCTAAAGAAGTTTTTTCACTTCCAATGCATACAGAGCTGGAAGACGATCAAATCGATTATATCGTAAATACAATAAAAGAATACTTAGGGTAGAGGTTTTGATTTTCTGTTTTTTTCATTGAAAGTCGATATTAAAATCAGAACCATTCCTGTGGTTACGGACAAATCAGCGAGGTTAAAAATACCAGTCCTAGCAAAGTTAAAATCCATAAAAAGAAAATCGGTCACGGACCCATAAACAAAGCGGTCATATAAATTCGCAATGCCGCCACCAACAACAAAACTCAGGCCAATTGTGGTCAATCGGTCAATGGATTTGTTTGTAAATAAATAATATAGAACTGAGGTCAATACCAAGAGCGGTACAATGAGCAAAAAAATCATTTTTATTGTAGGGTTTGCGTCACTTCCCATCCCTAAAAATGCCCCTGAATTTTCAACATTCATCAATTGAAGGAGTTCTCCAACGAGCTCTGTACGAGACCCCGGAACCACCTTTTCTCTTACCAAATATTTGCTGTATTGATCCGCTCCAATGTTGAGGCAAATTAGTAATAGGATGTAAATTTGTTTTTTTTGCATGCTTAATTTTCAAAAATTGCGGCAGCGGTATTGACATCCCTGTTGATTTTTCGCACCAGCCCTTGTAATACATTTCCTGGCCCCACTTCCGTAAAACTTTTTGCACCATCATTTATCATTTGTTCAATAGTTTGAGACCACCTAACAGGCGCTGTCAGTTGGGCAATTAAATTAGTTTTTATAGTTGCTATTTCGGTAACCGCTGCGGCCGTAGTGTTTTGGTAAATTGGACAACTTGGCGTTTTAAAAACTGTATTTTCAATTGCACTGGCAAGTTGTTCTCTTGCTGGTTCCATTAGTGGGGAGTGAAAAGCCCCACCAACGGGAAGAACCAAGGCTCTTCTTGCGCCTTTTTCTTTTAAAACCTCACAAGCCATGTGAATAGGTTCAATCCCACCCGAAATTACCAATTGCCCTGGGCAATTGTAATTGGCGGCTACCACAATGCCTTGAATGTCTTTGCAAACGGCTTCAACAACTTCATTTTCTAAGCCTAGTACAGCCGCCATGGTTCCTTCTGTTAATTCGCAGGCTTTTTGCATGGCTTTCGCACGCTGTGCGACAAGCTTTAACCCACTTTCAAAATCCAAAGCATTACTGGCCACCAATGCAGAAAATTCACCAAGAGAATGGCCTGCAACCATGTCTGGATTAAAATTACCTCCTAAACACTTGGCTAAAATAACAGAGTGTATGAAAATCGCCGGCTGCGTAACTTTGGTTTGCTTTAAATCTGCAGCTTCACCTTCAAACATGATTTTAGTGATTTCAAAACCTAAAATAGCATTGGCTTTTTCAAACAATGCTCTTGCCTCTTCAGATTGTTCGTATAGGTTCTTGCCCATTCCAGAAAACTGAGCCCCCTGACCCGGGAAAATAAATGCATTCATAAAGTTAAATTTGATGGTTTATTGCTGCTTCTCTTGTAAGTGATAAAACTAAAATCACAGGCGTGGTTTTCATCCTTTAATATGTGTTCTCTTTTAATTTCTTCCCATTGATTTAAATCTATTTCAGGAAAATAAGTGTCTCCTTCAAAGTTTCCATGAACCCGCGTTAATTCGATAATTGAAGCATAGGGTAAGGCTTGTTTGTAAATTTCTCCCCCTCCAATGATATAAGGTTGCTCATCATTTTGGACGGCTTCAATGGCTTTTTCAATAGAATTAACAACCACAACACCCTGGGGGACTGCGTAATTCGCTTGACGCGTAATAACAATATGTGTTCGGTTAGGCAATGGCTTTGGAAAGCTTTCAAATGTTTTTCGTCCCATGATCATATGGTGCCCAGAAGTTAAAGATTTGAAGCGTTTTAAATCAATGCTCAAATCCCATATAAGATCGTTGTCCTTGCCTATAACTTGGTTTTCCGATACCGCCACAATTACAGTAAGCGGTGGGTGTTTTATTGTTTTCAATAGACTACACATTTTGTGTGTAAAAATAACACTTTCACATATAATTATACCGCGACTTTGCCTTTAATATGTGGATGTGGGTCATAATCTACAAGTGTAAAATCATCAAAAGTAAAATCAAAAATATTTGTTATATCTGGGTTTAGAATCATCTTTGGCAATGGTTTAGGAGCCCTTGAACATTGAAGCTCTAATTGTTCCATATGGTTGTTGTAAATATGAGCGTCTCCAAAAGTATGTATAAATTCTCCGGCCTCATAGCCACAAACTTGTGCCATCATCATAGTAAATAAAGCGTATGATGCAATGTTAAAAGGAACCCCCAAGAAAATATCTGCACTGCGTTGGTACAATTGACAAGAGAGCTTTCCTTCATGTACATAAAACTGAAAAAAAGCATGACAGGGCGGCAAAGCCGCTTTTCCGTTGGCTACATTTTCTGAAAAAGATTTTGATGTGTCAGGAAGTACAGAAGGATTCCATGCAGAAACAAGCATTCTGCGGCTGTTAGGGTTGTTTTTCAAGGCTTGAATCACCGATTTTATTTGATCAATTTCGTCGCTGTTCCAATTGCGCCATTGGTGGCCATAAACAGGACCTAAATCCCCATTTTCATCTGCCCACTCATTCCAAATACGAACGCCATTTTCTGTTAAATATTCAATATTTGTATCGCCCTTTAGGAACCAAAGCAATTCGTAAACAATAGATTTTAAGTGAAGTTTCTTTGTTGTAACCATTGGAAAGCCATCGCTTAAATCGAAACGCATCTGATAACCAAAGACGCTTTTTGTTCCGGTTCCTGTGCGGTCGCCTTTTTCATTTCCATGCTCCAAAACATGGCCGACTAAATCAAGATATTGCTTCATAAAAATGAATTATTTATAACGACCTAAAAATAATTAATACCCCCAATAATAGGAAGCGAAGCAACTTAATAATTTGAAAAGTTATCAACGAATTTTTAGCCGATGATGCCCCCTGCAATGGTCGCAGAGAGAAGCGAAGCGATGGTGCCCCCAATGAGCGCTTTAATCCCCAATTCAGAAAGGGTTTTTCTTTGCCCAGGTGCCAATGAACCAATACCACCAATTTGAATCCCAATAGAAGCAAAATTAGCAAATCCACACAGCATATAGGTTGCCATAATGATAGATTTTTGATACTTCAAATGGATTGGATTTGTAATGTCTTTTAAATCTGCCAACTGAATGTATCCAATAAACTCACTTGCAGCGAGTTTAATTCCTAGAAGCTGGCCCATAAGTGCCACATCTTCTTTTGCGACCCCTATCAGCCACATCAATGGTGCAAAAGTGTACCCAAGTATAAATTCAAGCGATAAGCCATCATAGGTTGTGTTGGATGCAATAAGTTCATTCAGTGAGCTAAACTTCCAATTTATATTTAATGTGTCTATGACAATTCCATCAAAATTTGCGATTCCACCAAGAATTCCATTAAACATGGCGATGAAGGCCACAAATACCAACAACATGGCACCCACATTAATCGCAAGCTTTAAGCCTTCCGTTGTTCCATTGGCAATAGCTTCTAAAATATTTGAACCAATTTTTTCTTTTGAAACTGAGATGTCGGTACTAATTTCCTCTGTTTGAGGGAAGAGGATTTTAGAAATTACAATAGCTCCAGGTGCTGCCATCACAGAGGCAGCCAATAGGTGTTTGGCATAAAAAAGTTGTGATGCTGCGTCATCGCCACCAAGAAATCCAATATATGCTGCCAATACTGCGCCAGCAACGGTCGCCATACCACCCATCATTACCAATAAGATTTCAGACCTATTCATCTTTTCTAAATAGGGTTTTATCAACAATGGCGCTTCCGTTTGGCCCAAGAAAATATTTCCAGCTACACTCAAACTCTCCGCCCCTGAAATTTGTAGGACTCTGCTGAGCAGCCACCCCATACCTTTGACAATTTTTTGAATTACGCCAAGATAAAAAAGCACTGAAGTCAGCGCCGAAAAGAAAATAATTGTAGGGAGCACTTGAAAGGCAAAAATATACCCAAATGATTCAATATTGAGCATGTCTCCAAATAAAAATTGGCTGCCGGCTTGCGTAAATCTTAAGATAGCAATGAAGCCTTGTCCTACATATTCAAAGGCTCTCATTATGAAGGGAACTTTTAAGACGCCAATTGCAATAATAAGTTGAAAGGTCAAACCAATTCCTACGGTCTTCCATTTGATGGCTTTTCTATTGTTACTCAGTAAAAATGAAATGCTAATAAGCATTACCATTCCAAGCAACCCACGAAAAAAGCTCTCTCCGCTAAAGCCTTGACTTTGAATGATTTCGGTGGAAACCTTTTGGGCAAAAGTTGTTTGAGTTGTAAAAAGTAGAAATAAAGCTAAATATGATTTCATATAAATATTGGTTAATGCATTAGCGCTTAGAAATCTCATCTCTTATTTTGGCAGCTACTTCGTAATCTTCGTCTTGTACTGCATTTTTCAAAAGGTCTTTTAAATCCGACAGCGATAAGTTTTTAAAAGTCGTGTCTGAGGCAGCTTCTATTTCATCTTGCTTTTCAAAAATCTCATTGTCAAAAACAAAACTATCTTCTGTTTTTTTACCATCTTTTTCAGGGTTTATTTTTAAAATTACACCTGCTTTTTCCAAGATATTTTTATATGTAAATATTGGCGCAGAAAAGCGCAAGGCAAGGGCTATGGCGTCACTGGTTCGCGCATCAATAATTTCTTCTGTAGCATCTCTTACACAAATTAAAGAAGCATAAAACACACCATCTACAAGCTTATGAATAATGACTTGTTTGACGGTAATATCATAACGGTCAGAGAAATTTTTAAATAAATCATGGGTAAGCGGTCGTGGAGGGCGAATGTCTTTCTCTAGTGCAATCGCAATAGATTGGGCTTCAAAAGCTCCAATAACAATGGGTAGTTTTCGCTCGCCGTTTTCTTCGCTTAAAATAAGCGCATAGGCACCACTTTGTGTTTGGCTGTAGGAAATTCCTTTTATATTTAGTCGAACTAAACTCATCGTTTACACCAACAAATAACAATTTTAATTCCTAAAATACCAAACTTCTATGCTATTTATTTTAGGCCTTAATCATTTTGGGATTTAAAAGCCTTTAGTTTTTCTATTAGCTTGGGTACAACCTCAAAGGCATCACCAACAATTCCATAATCAGCTGCCTTAAAAAAGGGCGCCTCAGGATCGTTGTTGATGACCAATTTCACTTTGGAAGAATTGACACCTGCGAGGTGTTGAATGGCACCGGATATACCAATTGCGATGTAAAGGTTGCTCGCGACCGGTTTACCGGTTTGACCCACATGTTCGCTGTGAGGTCTCCAACCAAGATCTGAAACAGGCTTTGAACAAGCAGTTGCAGCACCCAATACCCCCGCTAAATCTTCAATTAAATTCCAGTTTTCGGGACCTTTTAAACCACGGCCTGCGGAAACAACAATATCGGCATCTGCGATTGAAACCTTATCCATCGCTTTATCAATGCCTTTTACAACAACTTTTGATGGTTTGAATTTTGGGCTAAAAACTTCAACTGTAGATGAGACAGCTTGTTCAACCAAACCAAAAGCGTTGTTTGATAATCCGATAATTTTGATCTCTGTTGAAATTTCAGTTCTTGAAAAAGCCTTATTGGTAAAAACACTTCTTTTGACCTGAAAGGGAGCCATACTGTTTGGTATATCTACAACATTAGGAACATAACCAGCATCCAAACCAAAGGAAAGCAAAGGAGCTAAATACTTGCTGTCTGCGCTGCTGCTCAAAACAACCACTTTGGATTGTTCCTTTTCCGCTGCTTGTTTTAAAACATCTGCATAGGTTTCAGCATTGAAGTCCCCAGTTGTTTTTACGCTCAAAACTTTTTCAACCCCATAATTACTTAATTTAGAGATATCATTGGCATTAAAAACAACTGCTGATAAAGAACTGTTTAATAAATTTGCTATAGCCCTACCATATGAGGCAACTTCTAAAGCAGCTTTTTTAAAATTTCCATTTTCGGATTCAATATATACAAGTACTGACATGGAGTTGATATTTAGAGCACTTTTGCTTCGTTTTGTAAAAGGGTTATAAGTTGGTCAATGTTTTCGGCATCTATCATTTTTATGGCGCCTTTAGCAGCGGGTTTTTGAAAAGAAATGGTCTGGGTTTTTTCTTGAATATTTTCAGGTTCAACAACTCGCAGTGGTTTTTTCCGAGCCATCATAATGCCTCGCATGTTTGGAATTTTTAAATCACTTTCTTCAACCAAACCTTTTTGACCCCCAATGACCAGCGGGAGAGTGGTTGACAATGTTTCTTTACCGCCGTCCATTTCACGAACAGCTGTTGCATACTGTCCCTCAACCTCCAAAGAAATGCAATTGTTGACAAAGCTGGCTCCTAGGCTTGCGGCCATCATTCCAGGAACAACACCACCGTTATAATCTATAGATTCTCTTCCAGCGATAATTAAATCGTAGTCTCCTTCTTTGGCAATTTTAGAAAGTTCACTTGCGACTGCAAATCCGTCCGTAGCAGTTGTGTTAATTCTTATGGCTGCATCGGCGCCAATGGCTAGCGCTTTTCTCAATGTTGGCTCTGTTTCTGCACCTCCAACATTGACCACATCAACGCTAGCTCCTTGACGTTCCTTGAACCACATGGCTCGCGTCAAACCAAATTCGTCATTGGGATTGATTACAAACTGTAAGGTATTGCTGTCAAATTTTGTATTGTCATCTGTGAAATTTATCTTGGAAGTAGTATCTGGTACATGGCTGATACAAACTAAAATCTTCATTATTTTGGATTGTTGTAATTACAAAACAAAATTACAAAAAAAAATTTAATTTCCTATGCATGCATAGGAAATTTTTAAATAAGATAAGCTTTAAATATGATTGTTTATTGTTATTTTTGCTTCGCAGAAAAACCACTTATTCTGTTTAACCAATTTTTGTCACCGCTACATCTGATGTAGGTAAGATAGGACTCAACTTATGAAAACATTACAATTTAGAGAAGCTATTTGTGAAGCCATGAGCGAAGAAATGCGCCGTGATGAAAGCATTTATTTGATGGGTGAAGAAGTCGCAGAATACAATGGGGCTTACAAGGCTTCAAAAGGAATGCTTGATGAGTTTGGAGAGAAACGCGTTATTGACACCCCCATTGCTGAGCTGGGTTTTGCGGGGATTGCCGTTGGATCAACCATGACAGGTAACAGGCCGATTGTAGAATTCATGACCTTTAATTTTTCTTTGGTAGGGATTGATCAAATAATAAATAATGCTGCAAAAATCAGACAAATGTCTGGAGGACAGTTTAAATGTCCAGTCGTATTTAGAGGCCCTACAGCTTCAGCAGGCCAGTTGGCTGCGACCCACTCCCAAGCCTTTGAAAGTTGGTTTGCAAATTGCCCTGGACTGAAAGTTATTGTCCCTTCAAATCCTTATGACGCCAAGGGGTTACTCAAGGCGGCCATTCGAGATGACGATCCTGTTATTTTTATGGAAAGTGAACAAATGTATGGTGATAAAGGCGATGTACCTGAAGTAGAATACATCTTACCTATTGGAGTTGCTGACATCAAACGTGCTGGTTCTGATGTGACTGTTGTTTCCTTTGGAAAGATTATTAAAGAAGCTTATAAAGCGGCAGATGATCTTGAAAAAGAAGGTATTTCTTGTGAAATTATTGATTTGAGAACCGTGCGCCCCTTGGATATAAATACAGTTTTACAATCTGTTAAAAAAACCAATAGATTGGTCATATTAGAAGAAGCTTGGCCCTTTGGAAATGTATCAACAGAAATCACATATCAAATTCAAGAAAAAGCCTTTGACTATTTAGATGCTCCTGTTGTTAAAATTAATACAGCGGATACGCCAGCGCCATATTCTCCTGTATTGTTAGAAGAATGGCTTCCCAACAGTAGCGACGTTGTAAAAGCAGTAAAAAAAGTATTATACAAATAAACAACTCGGATCCCGATGGGAAAATTAGGTTTTTCTATTGTTAATCATTTTACTACATTTGTGGCCTTTAAAAATTAATTAAAATCAAATTATGGAATCAATGATGATTTACACGCCAATAGCTTTGGCGCTTTTAGGACTAATCTATATGCTAGTCAAGCAAAAATGGGTAATGAAACAAGATGCTGGTGATGGAAAAATGAAAGAAATTTCAGATCACATTTATGAAGGAGCTTTAGCATTCTTAAGTGCTGAGTATAGACTACTAGCTATTTTTGTAGTAATTGTAAGTATACTCCTTTTTGGTGTTTCTCTCATAGTAGATACTACTCATTGGTTAATAGTTATTGCATTTATTTTTGGAGCAATTTTTTCTGCTTTTGCAGGAAACATTGGAATGAAAATTGCCACCAAAACAAATGTTAGAACGACCCAAGCAGCACGAACCAGTCTCCCAAATGCCTTGAAAATTTCATTTGGTGGTGGTACTGTTATGGGCCTTGGTGTTGCTGGTCTAGCAGTTTTAGGTTTAACAGGATTCTTTATTTTATTCTATAATTATTTTATGGGTGGAGTTGAAGGTGCTTTTTCTGTTGACCAAATGACCATCGTTTTAGAAACCTTAGCTGGATTTTCTTTAGGAGCTGAATCCATAGCATTATTCGCTCGTGTTGGTGGCGGTATCTACACAAAAGCTGCTGATGTTGGTGCAGATTTAGTAGGAAAAGTAGAAGCTGGTATTCCTGAAGACGATCCAAGAAATCCTGCTACAATAGCAGATAATGTTGGTGATAATGTTGGAGATGTTGCAGGAATGGGAGCTGACCTATTTGGTTCATATGTCGCAACTGTACTAGCAGCAATGGTATTAGGAAATTATGTAATTAAAGACATGGGGGGAAGTATTTCTGATGCCTTTGGCGGTATAGGTCCTATTTTATTACCTATGGCTATTGCTGGTGCAGGTATTATTATTTCTATCATTGGGACAATGCTCGTAAAGATCAATAATAACGATGCAAAAGAAGATCAGGTGATGGGTGCATTAAACATAGGAAATTGGACTTCAATTGTATTGGTAGCTATCTCATGTTATGCATTGTGTATGTATATGTTACCTGAAACTATGAATATGGAATTTTTTGGAGAAGGGTTAAAAGAAGTTTCTAGAATGAGTGTATTCTTTGCCACGTTAGTTGGTTTGGTGGTAGGTGCAGTTATTTCTTCTGTAACTGAATATTATACAGGACTCGGTAAATCTCCAATTTTAAAAATTGTACAACAATCAAGTACTGGAGCTGGTACAAATATCATTGCTGGTCTAGCTACCGGTATGATTTCTACCTTCCCCTCAGTAATACTATTTGCTGGCGCCATTTGGGCATCTTATTTCTTTGCAGGATTTTATGGTGTAGCGCTTTCAGCTTCTGCTATGATGGCAACTACAGCAATGCAGTTGGCTATTGATGCATTCGGACCAATTTCTGATAATGCTGGAGGAATAGCAGAAATGAGTGAACAAGATCCTATTGTAAGAGAAAGAACTGATATTTTAGACTCTGTAGGTAATACAACAGCCGCTACTGGAAAAGGATTTGCCATCGCTTCTGCTGCATTAACGTCATTAGCCTTGTTTGCTGCTTATGTAACATTTACAGGTATAGACGGAATTAACATTTTTAAAGCCCCTGTATTAGCGATGTTATTTATAGGGGGTATGGTTCCTGTTGTATTTTCTGCTTTAGCTATGAATGCCGTTGGGAAAGCAGCTATGAAAATGGTACAAGAAGTGAGACGTCAGTTTAAAGATATCCCTGGAATAATGGAAGGTACTGGAAAGCCAGAATACGACAAGTGTGTTGCAATTTCTACAGAGGCTTCTCTTAAAGAAATGATGTTGCCTGGGTTTTTAACGATTGGGTTTCCTTTATTAATCGCCTTTGTTCCAATGATTTTTGGAATGGATAACTTAGCGATTGCCGAAATGCTAGGGGGTTATATGGCAGGTGTTACAGTATCTGGTGTACTTTGGGCAATTTTTCAAAATAATGCTGGTGGTGCTTGGGACAATGCCAAAAAGTCTTTTGAAGCTGGTGTGGAGATAAATGGGGAAATGACTTATAAAGGTTCTGATGCTCATAAAGCAGCTGTTACAGGAGACACTGTAGGCGATCCTTTTAAGGATACTTCAGGACCTTCAATGAATATTTTAATAAAACTTACTTGTTTGATTGGTTTGGTTGTTGCACCAATTTTGGGTGGCCATTCAAACGGTTCCGACATTGATACGAAAAAACTCAGTTACAGCTTGGGAGTTAACGTAGCCTCTGGAATTAAAACTCAAGGGGTTGAGTCCATAGATACTAGGGCTATTTCTAAGTCTTTTAATGATGTATTTGAAGGCAATGATTTGGAGATTTCTGAACAAGAGAGCTTACAGTTTTTACAAACCTATTTTAGAGAATTGCAAGCCAAAAAACAGCAAGAAGCTGCTGATCAAGCCAAGGTTTCAGAACAAGAAGGCATCGATTATTTAGCTGAAAATGCCAAAAAGGATGGGGTGGTTACCACAGAAACTGGACTTCAATACGAAGTGCTTAGCGAGGGTACTGGTGCCTCACCTACTCCTGAAGACAGCGTCACGGTACATTACACAGGAACTTTGATTGATGGGACTGTTTTTGACAGCTCTGTAGAACGTGGAGCCCCTGCTACATTTGGAGTATCTCAAGTGATTAAAGGTTGGACTGAAGCATTACAACTCATGTCTGTTGGCGAAAAATTACGTTTGGTCATTCCCTCAGATCTTGCTTATGGCCCAAGAGGATCAGCGCCTAAAATTGGACCTAATGCAACTTTAATTTTTGAAGTTGAACTTATCAAAATAAATTAATTTTTAATGATTAATCATAAAAAAACCCTCTATAAATTATAGAGGGTTATTTTGTTTTAAGTTAAAATAATCCATTGATTTCCGAATCAATTTTTTCAATAATTTCTCCGAGGTCTTCAGCTTTCTCTACAAAATCTAAATGATCAACATCAATTATTAATAAGCGACCTTTTTCATACCTATGAATCCATGCTTCATAGCGCTCGTTTAAGCGGCTTAAGTAATCAATTGAAATAGAGTTTTCATAATCCCGTCCGCGTTTGTGAATTTGATTAACAAGGTTTGGAATTGAACTTCTCAAATAAATTAATAGATCTGGTGCTTGTACAGTACTTTCCATAAGATTGAAGAGTGAGGAATAGTTGTCAAAATCTCTGTTAGTCATCAAGCCCATTGCATGTAAATTGGGCGCAAAAATATTGGCATCTTCATAAATAGTACGGTCTTGAATAATATTTTTTCCGCTCTTTCTGATTTGAACAACTTGCCTAAAACGGCTATTTAAAAAGTAAACTTGTAAGTTAAAACTCCAGCGTTCCATTTCGTTGTAAAAATCATCTAAGTATGGATTGTCAACAACATCTTCCAGCTGTGCTTCTATTTTGTAATGCTTGGCAAGTAATTGTGTAAGTGTTGTTTTTCCAGCGCCAATGTTTCCAGCGATAGCAATATGCATAATCTATATATTTAAAAGTTGGTAATAGTAAAGCAATTCACCATCATAAATATACAAGGTTTGGTTCATTACAAAAAACTGTTTAATTGTTTTTTTTGGAATTTTTAAAATCTGAATTTTTTTGTTATCATTTTTTTTGTAGTAGAGGCTATTTTCTTTTTTTAAAATAATAAAACCAGACCCTAATTTAAAATCATCAAAGCCATCATGATTCATTTCTGATATTAAGCTGCCTGTATAATTGTAATGATAAAAAGACAATCCTGTCAAAGCATATACATTGTTATAGTCACTTTGAATCGCCAAAATTTCACTTTTAAATGGAAGTGTATTTAGTTTTGTCTTTTGTCTTTTATAATCAAACAACTCTAACTGAAGTGTAAGTGCATTAAATAACCAGAGCGTACTTTCATTGGCATAGGTAACTTTTGTAATTAGTCGATAAGGTAAGCTGTTGTTGAAATTAAGAATGCCAATTTCTGCCATCCGATTGTCTAGCAGGACCACGGAATTGAAATTTTTGTGAAGCACTGCAATTTTAAGGGCATTAAAAACATGAACTTGATCAATCTTACCAAGTTGAAGATTACTATAGGATTGTATGTTCCCGTCCTGATCTTTTTCAAGGGCCGAGTTTTTTATGTAGTATCGCGAATCAAAACGATCAACCCCAACAAAATTTGAGCAGTTTAACTTCTCTTTTTTAAGCAAGCGAACTTGTATGGGATTTTGAGCCGCTACCCCCATAGAACATAAAAATAATAAACAAACGACAAATTTTTTCATCGATCGAAAAGTACAAAAAACAGCTTTATTTTTTGTAACAAATCATAATTTCTTTCGTCTACAAATACTAGGTGCAGCGCAAAGTATGTTTAAGTTTGTGAATAATTTAACGCCTCATTGCTAAACAATATGTAAATTTGAAAAAGCTCAAAGAAAAAAATAAGATAAAATTATGAAGAAAAAATTCAAGCTTACGTTATCTATCGCTTTAATTCTAGTTTGGAATCTGATTCAAGCACAAGACTTTCAAGGCAAAGCTTATTATTTTTCTAAAACAACTCCTGACATGAGTGGTTGGGGCAATGGAAAAATTACTGAGGTACAGAAAAAACAAATGGCTGATCGTATGCGAGGTATGTTTGAAAAGTCTTTTATTTTAACTTTTGACAAACAAGCTTCAATTTTCAAAGAAGAAGAAGTCTTAGAAGCCCCTGGGCAAAAAAGCTTTGGAGGTTGGTGGAGTAGCTTTTCATCAGGACCACAGTATAAAAATATAAAAACACAACAATTCATTCAAGACCAAGAGTTCTTTGGCAGAAAGTTTTTGATTACCGATTCACTTCAGAAATTTGAATGGAAAATGGGGACTGAAACCAAGCAAATTGGACAGTATTTATGTATGAAAGCGACCACCATAAAGGAGGTAGACGAATTTGATTGGAGAAGTATGCGCGGTAAAAATCGAGGTAAAAAAGACCAAGAAAAGTCCAAAACAGATCCCACTAAAACCAAATCCGTAACTGAAGACATCGAAGTGCCGAAAACCATTGCTGTTACGGCTTGGTATACCCCGCAAATTCCTATCAACCAAGGGCCGGGGGAATTCTGGGGCTTACCTGGCCTTATTCTTGAAATTAATGCGGATCAAACCACTATTTTATGTTCAAAAATTGTCATGAATCCAGAACAAAAAATTACAATTTCGGAGCCAGAAAAAGGTCGTGTTATTTCTAGAGAAGATTATAATGCTACGGTCAAACAAAAAATGGAAGAAATGCGAGATATGTACCGAGGACGGGGAGGAAGAAAATAACCATAACTTTTACAACTTAATTCATTATATAATGAAATATTATTTTAGCACTATTTTATTATTCGTTTTTGGGGTGTGTTTTTCACAGGTCAAATTGCAGGGATATGTCAAGGATTCTCTAGGCAATGGTTTAGAATTGGCCAATGTGATTGCCATTAATAAAGCGACTAGTGCTTTGGATTCTTATGGCATCACTAATGAGGAGGGTCGCTTCCGATTGAATCTAAAAAAGAATTCTCAATACACCATTCAAGTGAGTTACATCGGAATGAAATCTTTGAGTCAGAACTTAGAAACGGTCTCTGATAATGTTACTCAAAATTTTGTTATGCAGGAAGATAATGTCTTGGACGAGGTGGAATTGACTTACGAAATGCCAGTCACCGTTAGTGGCGATACGCTCACCTATAATGCAGATTCATTTAACAAAGGAACAGAACGCAAGTTAGAAGATGTTTTAGAGAATTTACCTGGAGTTGAAATCAACGACGATGGCCAAGTAGAGGTGGAAGGAAAAGTAGTTACCAAAGTCATGGTTGAAGGCAAAGATTTTTTTGATGGAGATAGTAAATTAGCCACTAAAAATATCCCCTCCAACGCGGTTGATAAGGTCCAAGTTTTGAAAAATTATGCTGAGGTAGGTCAGCTCAGTGGTGTCAGAAATAATCAAGATAATATTGCCATCAACATCAAACTTAAAGAAGGGAAAAAGAATTTTTGGTTTGGAAATGTATTGGCAGGTGCTGGGGAGCCAGAGGTACATCCAAGTGTTGAATCATTATACCTGATTCAACCCAAACTTTTTTACTATAGTCCTGAGTACAGCATTAATTTCATTGGCGATTTAAACAACATAGGCGAAGTTGCTTTTACAAGGCGAGATTATTTTAATTTCACGGGTGGCTTTAAGAGACCTGGTCTAAGTAGCGGAACAAATTTGAATTTAGGCAGCAATGACATTGGTGCTTTAACGCTTCAGAATAACCGTGCTAAGGACATCAACACAAAATTTGGAGCCGCCAACTTTAGTTGGTCTCCAAAAAGTTCTCTTGACCTTGGAGGGTTTGCTATTTTTTCCAATAGCCGGAATGAATTGCAGCAAAACCGCTTCATTCAATATACGGAAGCCGGTATTGGAATCCCAAATGAAGAAACGGAAAGCAACACCTTTCAAGAAAATAATTTAGGGATGCTCAAATTCTCTACAAAATACCAACCTAATGCGAATAATCAAATGGACTATGAGGTTTTCGCACAAATGTCGAAAACCGAACAAGATCAAAGATTTTTCTCCTCAATTAATAGTTCGATAGATCAGCTAGAAGAAGCCACACCATTCAACGTAAGTCAAAACTTAAACTACTATTACACACTTGACGAGAACAACATCTTTGCATTAGAGGCACAGCATGTTATCAAAGACGAAGACCCTTTTTACAATGCTATTTTAGAAGATAAGTTCAATTACGACAGTACGGCGGCTAATTTAGGGTTAGACGAGACGCAAAGCAATTATAATTTAGCGCAAGAAAAGCGCGTCCAATCCAATCAATTAGACGCCAAACTTGATTATTGGCGAATTCTCAATAAAAAGAGCAATTTAAATTTTACCTTAGGAACGATTTTGAGCCATCAAAAATTTGACTCTAATATTTTTCAATTCTTGGATGATGGTTCCAGTTTGGACACCTCGCCGAGTGCGAACGATTCTTCACATGTAAACGCAATTGACTACAAATTTGCCGATTTATATTTAGGACTTCATTACCGATTGAAAACAGGTATTTTCACATTTACTCCAGGAGTTTCTGGCCATGTTTACAATGTAACTAACACGCAGTTTGGACAAAAAGTGACGGATAACTTTTTTAGGTTTCTACCGGACTTAAACGTGCGCATAGAGCTTAAAAAAAGTGAGACATTAACTTTGAACTACCGAATGCAAAACCAGTTTACAGACGTATCTAATTTTGCGAGTGGTTTGGTACTAAACAATTATAATTCTTTGTTTTCTGGTAACCCCTACTTAGAAAATGCATTGTCACACAATCTTAGTTTGTTTTATTACAGCTTTAATATGTTTAATTACACCAATGTCTTCGCCAGTCTTAATTATAACAAAAGCATAGACAACATCCGTACGCAATCTGTGTTTACACCCGGCAGTGTCATTCGGGTCTCTACACCATTTAATTCTCCTTTTGCAGATGAAAGTATTACGGCCAATGGCCGCTTTCAGCGCACTTTTGGAAAAATTAGAGGTACGCTCCGCGCCAATTTCAATTATTCTAAATTCAATCAATTTGTACAAGGCCGCCGTTCGCAAAACGAAACGTTTTCTCAGACTTACCGCGCCCAGCTACGCACCAATTTTAGAACGGCGCCTAATCTAGATTTAAGCTACCGTTACACCATTCAGGACAACAATTTGGGACAAAACACCACCAAATTCTTCACCAAAACCCCAACAGTTGAACTCGATGCTTTGTTTTTGAAAGTATTTACTTTTAAAACGGATTATTCCTTTAATGATTTCAGCGACGAGACCGGCACCATTAATACATTTGAGTTTTGGAATGCCTCTTTATCTTATCGTAAAGACGAAGATGCTAAATTTGAGTATGAAATCAAGGCGACCAACTTGCTGGATACGCGTTCGCAGAACCAGAGTAGTGCAGGTAATATATCGGTCAGTGCAACAGAGTATTTTATTCAACCGCGGTTCATCACATTTCGAATACGATATGTGCTTTAATCTAAACTATTGGCGTCGCTTATAAATTAAATGCGCTTTTAATCGCGGGAACGAGGTCTAGTTTTTCCCACGTAAAAAGTTCCACATTCATTAGCTTACTTTCACCATTGAGTTGTTCAAACTTTTTTTCAACTATGCGGTTGGTTCGCCCCATATGACCATAAGCTGCGGTTTCTAAATATATGGGAGCTCGCAGTTTGAGCCGCTTTTCAATGGCAGCTGGTTTTAAGTCAATGAGTTCAGTAATTTTTTGCGCAATGTCTCCATCAATTAAACTGACATGGGCTGTACCATATGTATTTACATACACCCCCATAGGCTCAGCCACCCCAATGGCATAACTTACCTGGACTAGGATTTCATCACAGAGACCAGCAGCAACCATGTTCTTAGCAATGTAGCGCATTGCATAGGCAGCTGAACGGTCTACTTTGCTAGGGTCTTTTCCTGAAAAAGCACCACCGCCGTGAGCCCCTTTTCCTCCGTAAGTGTCTACAATAATTTTTCTTCCAGTAAGTCCAGTATCCCCGTGAGGGCCTCCAATTACGAACTTCCCAGTGGGGTTGATGTGGTAGTTGATGTTATCATTGAAAAGCACTTGAATGCTTTGCGGTAGTTTTGCAACAACACGTGGTATTAAAATCGTTTTTAGATCTTTTTCAATGGTGTTTAACATGGCTTTTTCATCCGCTAAAAATGGATCGTGTTGGGTAGAAATAACTACAGAATCGATGCGAAGTGGGACGTTGTCATCAGTGTATTCAATCGTGACTTGACTTTTTGAGTCTGGGCGCAGGTAGCGAATGGCTTTATCTTCACGGCGCAAGGCTGCAAGTTCTTTTAATATGCGTTGAGAAAGTTCAAGTGCCAATGGCATGTAATTTTCAGTTTCGTTGGTTGCATAACCAAACATAATACCTTGGTCCCCTGCTCCTTGTGCTTCAGGAGTGGCTTTATCGACCCCCCGGTTGATGTCTTCGGATTGTTCGTGAATTGTTGATAGAACCCCACAAGAATTTCCATCAAACATATATTCTCCTTTAGTATAACCAATTTTATTAATGGTGTTTCGTGCAATTTTCTGCACATCCAAATAGGTTTTAGATTTGACTTCCCCCGCTAAAATTACCTGCCCTGTAGTTACCAAAGCTTCACAAGCCACCTTAGATTGCGGGTCAAAAGCGAGAAAATGATCGATAATTGCATCGCTAATTTGGTCTGCCACTTTATCTGGGTGTCCTTCAGAGACACTTTCGGATGTAAATAAATAACTCATAAAATAATTTTATGAAAACAAAAAGAAGATTGCAAGGCTAGTGAAGTAGTTTATACTGCTTTAGCTTTTTTTTAATGAGGTTGCAATCAGATCAAATTTGTCCTCTGTGTTTTTGCAAATTTAATAAATAAAGCATTATTAAAAAAGTTTTACTGCAAAACGAACCAACTAAAATTTAAAAAAATAGAGTACTTTTACCCCCTTATTTTTAAAAATGTTTCGACTTTTAATTTGGTTTTTTTGCGCTCCTTTCTTTTTTAGTTTCTCTCAAGAAAACAAAGGTAATAGTTATGTAGATATTAATCATTTCAAGGGCTATGTACCGCTTCATAATCCAGATATACTACATTTAATTAAAGGGCGCCCAGAAGGGACTCTAATTGCCTGGAATCAAAGTACGGATGGTCAAAAAGAATGGCATAGACATTATAACTATCCAGATTATGGCGCATCCTTTATGCTTCAAGATTTTCAAAACCCTGTTCTTGGAAAGGCCTATGGATTTTATGGGCATTTTAATTTTTACTTTTTAAAGCGTCGTATGATGCTACGTATTGGACAAGGTGTTGTAATCTCCTCAAACCCCTATGATAAAAATTCAAACCCAAAAAACATTGCTTTTGGATCTAAGTTGCTAGCTAGCCCTTATCTGATGCTAAATTATAAGAAGTTGAATCTGATAGGGCCTTTAGGTATTCAATCTGGATTGCTTTTATTTCATGCTTCCAATGGGAATATTAAAGCCCCTAATACAAGTGTAAACACTATAGCATTTAATATTGGTTTAAATTACGACTTAGGCAGCAAAGAAATAATTCCTGAATATTTGCCGGAGGAAGTATTTATTTCAGAGGGTTTGAAAATAAATTTAGTATTTCGATCTGGGCTTAATCAGATTAGTGTTGTGGGTGGTTCGCAGTTTCCTTTTTATACATTTTCAGTGTACGCAGACAAGCGGTTCAATTTTTTTAGTGCCTTTCAATTTGGATTTGAAGCTTCTTTTTCACAGGCATTAAAAGAAGAGATTTACTATCGAAGCGTTGCATTTCCAGAAACAACCTCAGATTCAAATGCGGATTACAGACGTATTGGAACTTTCTTAGGTTATGAGTTGTTCATAAATAATTTATCAGCTTTTGCTCAGCTTGGTTACTATATTTATTATCCCTACGATTTTGAAGGCCGCTTGTACAACAGAATCGGGTTAAAATATTATTTTGGGGGTCAATGGTTTGGCGCGTTTTCTGTTAAATCTCATAGTGCCACAGCTGAAGCAATTGAGTTTGGAATTGGAATACGTTTTTAATGTTTAAAGTTTTCAGAGTTATCAAAATGAATAACAATAGGGCTATGAAATATTTAATTTATACACTTTTCTCTCTCATAATTTTTTCTTGTGATCAAGAAGATGCTTGGGACTGCATACAAGCCTCAGGTGCCACGGTTTTTCAAGAATTAAAGGTAGCACCCTTTGAAAGAATTCTGGTCAATAGGGACATCGAATTGATTGTAAAACAAGGGATGGATTATAAAGTTGAAATTCAAACGGGCGCCAACCTTGTCAATGATATTGAGGTCGTTGTTTTAGATTCTCAACTTCAATTAACCGATCACAATACTTGCAACTTGGTTCGGGACTATGGACTTACCAAAATGATTGTTACAACCCCTTTCTTGAGTGAAATAAGAAGCAGTACACAATATTTAACATCATCCGATGGGGTTTTAACTTTTGAAAACTTAAAACTTATTTCTGAAAATTTCAATTCCGATTATATAAGCTCTGGGGATTTTAACATGACTGTAAATTCACAAACGCTTTCTGTTCTAGCAAACAGTTTGTCCGTTTTTGAAATCTCTGGATTTACGGATTCATTATCTGTAGGGCTTTATGGCGGCGTCTGTGAATTTAAAGGGGCGAATTTAATAGCACAACATGTTCAAATATTTCATAGAAGCAGTCACGATATAATTGTAAATCCACAACAATCTTTAGAAGGCGAAATTCGAAGCGTAGGAGATGTCATCAGTATTCAGACCCCAGCCGTTGTTGATGTTGAGCAGTATTATACAGGCCAGTTGTTGTTTTTAGATTGATAAAAATTATAATTATCAATACTTTTAGCTTTTATTTTATCGTATTATAATAAATGCCTGAAGCAACGAATAAAAAAAGAAATTAAATTTTAATTTGACAAAAAAATATTTACTTTAGCAACTCATTTAATAAAAAGCATGAATAAATTAAATTATACATTTTATAACTGGTATTATTTCTTTTTTAACAAAAGAATCGGGGCCTAGCACGTGTAATTTAAAAATGTAAATTTCAACAGGAGTCTCGATGTAAACATCGAGATTTTTTTTTATGATAAAAAAAGTCGCTATACAAGGAGTAAAAGGATCATTTCATCACTTGGTTACGCAAAATTATTTTGCAACTGCAGTTGAAATAGAACCCTTTCTTACTTTTAAAGAAGCCGTGAACGCTCTCAGTGAGAAAAAAGTAGAGGCTGCTGTAATGGCTCTTGAAAACTCCATTGCTGGCTCCATCATACCAAATTACGCCTTGATAGACAACAATGCCCTGCACATTACTGGTGAATATTATTTGGATGTACAACACAATTTAATGGCACTTCCTGGGCAAACCATCGCCGATATCAAAGAAGTCTGTTCCCATCCTATGGCCCTTTTGCAATGCCAAGAATTTTTTGATCAATATTCTCACATTAAATTGGTTGAAGATAGCGATACGGCTGAGGTGGCAGAAAGAATTAACAAACACCAATTGAAAGGAATCGCTGCCATTGCAAGTTCAGCGGCAGCCGAAATTTTTAAGCTTCAAATTTTAGCTAATAACATACAAACCATTCAAAGTAATGAAACACGGTTTGTGATTTTAGAACGGCAGCCTCATCCAACTTCAACTATTAACAAAGCATCTTTGAAGTTTTTGTTAGACCACAAACGTGGCAGCTTGGCTGCGATGCTAAATGTCATGAGCGATTGCAATTTAAACCTAACCAAGATTCAATCCCTTCCTAAAATTGACACCCCTTGGAAATATGCATTTTTTGTTGATGTCACTTTTGATACTGAAGAAAATTATGAAAAGGCAAAGGCTTTAATGAACATCATGGCCGAAGAATTTAAGGTTCTTGGAACCTATAAAAACGCAAAAAAATGACGGCAGTTGCAAAGCGATTACACAACGTTGAGGAATATTATTTTTCAAAGAAATTAAAGGCTGTTCGTGCACTTATTTCTGAAGGCGCTCCAGTAATTAATCTTGGGATTGGAAGCCCTGATTTACCTCCTCAGCCCAGAGTTGTAGAAGCTTTAAAAACTAGTATGATAGATCCCAACGCACATAAATACCAGAGCTATCAAGGACTGCCAGAACTCAGAAAAGCCATTTCTAATTTTTACAAAAATAACTACGGGATTTCTTTAAACCCAGAAAAAGAAATACTGCCACTTATGGGAAGTAAAGAAGGGATCATGCACATTTCAATGGCCTATCTTAACGAGGGAGATGCCGTTTTAATTCCAAACCCTGGCTACCCAACCTACAGCGCAGTTACTAAATTGATGGGTGCAAAGACTATGTTTTATGATTTGAAAGCCGAAAGTCAATGGCAACCCAATATTGCAAAACTAGAAGCTTTGGACCTGTCCAATGTGAAGCTTATGTGGGTCAATTATCCACACATGCCCACTGGGACCCTCGGCGATACTAACCGTTTGGAAGCCTTAATTCAATTTGCCACCAGGCATGAGATCTTATTGATTAATGACAACCCTTACAGTTTTATTTTGAATGACAATCCTCAAAGTATTTTTAACTACCAAGGTGCCAAAGCATGTTGTTTAGAGCTTAATTCTTTGAGTAAAAGCTTTAATATGGCTGGCTGGCGCGTAGGAATGCTTTCTGGAGCAGCCCATCACATTAAAAATGTTTTAAAGGTCAAAAGCAACATGGATTCAGGTATGTTCTATGGTGTTCAAAAAGGGGCGATTGAAGCATTAAATACATCCAATGATTGGTTTGATAATTTGAATTCAACTTATAAAAAACGCCGCAATTTGGTTTGGAAATTGGCCTCTCAGCTGGACTGTACATATGATAAAAATACCACAGGGATGTTTGTATGGGCTAAATTGCCAAACGCTTTAGATTCAGAAGAATTTATAGACAATTTACTGCTTGAAAAACATATTTTTATTGCCCCAGGAACAATTTTCGGTTCCAATGGAAAAGGTTATGTTCGTTTTTCATTGTGTGTTGATGAAAATGCGATTAACGAAGCTATAATACGTACCAAATGAAGAATATTAGCATCATAGGAGTTGGACTTATTGGCGGTAGTTTCGCGTTGAATCTAAGGGCCCTTTATAAGGACGCATTTATTCAAGGAATAGATCAGAATGACGCTCATATAGCCGAAGCCATTGATTTGGGATTAATTGATAAAAAAGGGAATCTAGAGTCTATCGGTCAGTCCGATTTGGTGGTACTCGCCATACCTGTAAATGCCACTTTAAAATTATTACCCAATATTCTAGACAGACTATCTCCAAAGGCTTTGGCCGTAGACATGGGATCGACCAAATCTACCATATGTCAGGCTGTTGATGGACATACAAAACGCGCTCAATTTTTAGCCAATCACCCTATTGCTGGAACCGAGTTTTCGGGTCCCTCCGCTGCCCACTTGAGCTTGTTTAAAAACAAAACCAATATTATTTGTGACATTGAAAAAACGGATCCTGAGTTATCAAAATCCGTTCTTGATATTTTTGAAGCCATAGGAATGAAAATTCGTTACATGGACTCGAAGGCCCATGACAAGCACATTGCTTATGTGTCCCATTTATCTCATATCAGCTCCTTTATGTTGGGAAAAACTGTCATAAAGAAAGAAAAAAACGAGCGCAATATTTTTGACATGGCAGGCAGTGGTTTTGAATCGACTGTGCGATTGGCCAAAAGTTCACCAGAAATGTGGGCGCCTATTTTCGAGCAAAACAAGGCCAATGTCATTGAAACCTTAGAGGAGTTTATTCAAAATTTAAATCATTTTAAAGCCCTAATGGAATCTGATGACTTCGACGCCATTCGAACTGAAATGGAAAACACAAATTATATAAAAACAATTTTAAAAGGAATCTCTTAATAACCAATAAATAATGAAGAACAGCAAACAACTAAGAACATGGTTGGACGATATGCAACTGGAGCATCCACTTGTTATTGCCGGGCCATGTAGTGCAGAAACCGAAGCACAGGTGTTAAAAATAGCACATGAATTAAAAGATTCTGACGTCAATTATTACCGTGCAGGCATATGGAAGCCGCGAACCCGTCCAGGCAATTTTGAGGGGGTCGGTGCTCTAGGGCTCAAATGGCTTCAAAAAGTAAAGGCCGAAACTGGTTTAAAAACAGCGACAGAGGTGGCCAATAGAGCCCATGTCGAATTGGCTTTGGAGCACGACATCGATTTGCTTTGGATTGGCGCCCGGTCGACGGTGAGCCCTTTCATTGTTCAAGAGATAGCCTATGCTTTACATGGTACGGATAAAATTATCCTGATTAAAAACCCCGTCAATCCAGATCTGGCACTTTGGTTGGGAGCTGTCGAGCGTTTAAAGTCTGCAAACATCCAAAATTTGGGTGTCATTCACCGCGGATTTTCGACTTATGGAAAGTCTAAATACAGAAACAATCCTGAATGGCAATTGGCCATTGAGCTGCAAACAAAATTCCCAGATTTACCACTCATCAACGACCCTTCTCACATTACCGGAAAGCGGGACATGGTTTTTGATGTCAGCCAAACTGCTTTGGATTTAAATTTTGACGGTTTGATGATTGAAACACATACCGATCCAGACAATGCTTGGAGTGATGCTGCTCAGCAAATTACTCCTGAAACATTGATTCAGTATACCAAAGATCTGAAAATTAGAAAGGAAAGTATCACCGAAGCCGATTACACCAAAGAACTTCATAAATTACGGGCTCAAATTGATGTGGCCGACAATCAATTGTTGGAAAACCTAGGGAAGCGAATGCTTGTTGCGGAGGCCATTGGACAACTCAAAAAAGAGAAAAACGTGGCAGTACTCCAGAGCAAGCGTTGGAATGAAATTTTAGGAAAAATGGTGTTAGAAGGTGAGCAGCACAACTTAAGTGAAGAATTTATTTTAAAACTTTTCAAAGCCATTCATCAAGAGTCTATCAACCATCAAAAACAAATTTTAAATGGATAAAAAAAGGCTCGACAATACGAGTTTTTTTTAAACAATTGGTTTAAAAAATAGAGTGAAAAGAAATTTGTTTCTTTGTTTTATGATTCGCATCATTAAATATGACAGGAACGGTTTATAAATCCACGGGGAGTTGGTATACTATAAAGGCCTTTGATGACACTTTCTTTGAGTGTCGCATCAAGGGTAAATTTCGTATACAAGGAATTAAAAGCACCAATCCTATTGCGGTTGGGGATGTTGTCGATTTTGACTTAGAAACAAGCAATAATATTAAAACCGGTGTCATCACCAACATCCACAACCGAAAAAATTATATTGTTAGAAAATCGGTCAATCTTTCCAAACAAACCCATATAATAGCCAGTAATATAGATCAAGTTTTTTTACTGATCACCACTGACAACCCGCCGACGTATACCAGTTTTATCGATCGTTTTTTGGTAACGGCTGAAGCCTATGGCATTAAAGCAGTTTTACTGTTTAATAAAATAGATCTTTACAATTCTGAGAGTGAAGGTGTTGTTGAAGATTTAATTCAAACCTACTCTAAAATAGGATATGATTATTTAAAGATTTCTGCAAAGAAAAGGGTTAATTTAAATTCGCTTAAGGCTATAATGAAAGACAAAACCAATATGTTTTCAGGCCACTCTGGGGTTGGGAAATCAACTTTGGTCAATGCCATTGAGCCTGCCCTAAATTTAAAAACAAAAGCCATTTCAGAAATGCACCAACAAGGCCAACACACCACTACTTTTGCTGAAATGTTTGATTTGAGTTTTGGGGCTCATATCATCGATACCCCAGGCATAAAAGGCTTTGGTGTAGTCGATATGGATTCCGCAGAACTAGATCAGTACTTTCCTGAAATGTTTGTCATTAAATCTGATTGTAAGTTTCACAATTGTCAACACCTGCACGAACCTCAGTGCGCAGTAAAAGCGGCTGTGGATGCGGGTCTCATTGCTGCTTCACGCTACAAATCGTATTTGCAAATTCTTGAAGGCGAAGATGTGAACTACCGAACCGATTCATACGATTAACAATGAGAGCAGTCATTCAAAGAGTTTCAGAAGCCAGTGTCGCTGTCGATCAGAAGATCGAAGGTGAAATCGCTGAAGGCTTATTGATATTTCTAGGAATCGTTCCTGAAGACACTTCGGAAGACCTTGAATGGCTGAGTAAAAAAATTGTAAATCTTAGAATATTTGACGATAACAGAGGGGTAATGAATCTATCCTTAAAGGAACAAAATGGTGCCGCTCTGGTCATAAGCCAGTTTACCTTGCATGCCCAGACCAAAAAAGGAAATCGCCCGAGCTATATAAAAGCCGCACGACAAGATATCGCAATCCCACTTTATCAGCAGTTTATAATACAATTAGAAAATGATTTAGGAAAAGAAATTCAAACGGGAATTTTTGGCGCAAATATGCAAGTTTCGCTTCTAAATGATGGACCTTTTACTCTAATAATTGACAGTAAAAACCGTGAATAATTTTAGAGGTTTTTATTTGAAATCAGAGCCACAATACTTAATTTAGTAAAAGGTAAAATTAAGAATGATGAACATTCAAAATGCACAAAAAATTGTAGACCAATGGATAAAAACCCACGGGGTCCGCTATTTTAATGAATTGACCAATATGGCCCAGCTTACAGAAGAAGTCGGTGAGGTTGCTCGAATCATTGCCCGCCGCTACGGTGAACAAAGCGAAAAAGAGTCAGATAAAAGCAAAGATTTAGCAGAGGAGTTGGCAGATGTTCTTTTCGTAGTTTTGTGTTTGGCTAACCAAACTGGGGTAGACTTACAGGCCGCTTTTGATGCTAAATTAGAACTAAAAACCAAACGCGATCACGATCGTCACCACGCCAATAACAAGTTAAAATAACTGTGCAAATTTTTTTAAAAAAGTCAAAGATAAATGCCTTTTCAGTACTTAAAATTACAGGCTCTAAAAGTGAATCTAACAGAGTTTTGCTTTTACAAGCACTTTATAGTGGGTTAAAAATAAATAATTTATCAAATTCTGACGACAGCCAATTAATGCAAAAAGCAATTGCGTTTCAATCCTCAGTGGTAGACATCCACCACGCTGGGACAGCCATGCGTTTCCTTACAGCTTACTTTGCAACCCGCGTTGGAAAAACAACCACCTTGACTGGTTCTAAGCGCACGCAAGAGCGCCCAATTAAAATATTGGTAGACGCCCTTAATTCCTTGGGCGCTTCAATAACCTACATAAAAAATGAAGGCTATCCTCCAATTTTGATTGAAGGCAAAAAACTCTCTAACGATAGGGTGTCTCTTAAAGCGAATGTAAGTAGCCAGTATATCTCTGCATTGTTGCTCATAGCCCCAACCTTAGATGGTGGCCTGTCTTTACATCTAGAAGGAAAAATAACTTCTATCCCTTATATTAAAATGACTTTGGCGTTGTTAGAAAATTTGGGGGTACAAACAAGTTTTAAAGGCAATACTATAAAGGTACAGTCTTTTAAAAATGAGGTTTTTAAAACCTTTACTATAGAGTCGGATTGGTCCTCAGCCTCCTATTTTTACAGTCTGGTTGCCTTGAGCCCCGTTCAGACACAAATAGATCTTACTTCTTATAAGTCTCACAGCCTCCAAGGAGATGCTGTTTTGAGTGTCATTTACAAACAATTGGGTGTTGAAAGCAAATTTGAGGGTACCACACTTTCCTTAAAGAAAATTGGGACTGCTTTACCCAGGTGTCTAAAATTGGACTTATCAGATGCCCCTGACATAGCACAAACGATTGCCGTCAGTTGTCTAGGCCTGCAAATACCTTGTGATTTAACAGGTTTACACACCTTAAAAATCAAAGAAACAGACCGCTTGGTAGCCCTTCAAAAAGAAATTAAAAAATTGGGATCCACTGTGGAAATTACGGACAACAGCTTGTACTTAAATCCTCGCACTGCCCTAAATTCAAAGGTAAACATCGCAACTTACAATGACCACCGTATGGCCATGGCATTCGCTCCGCTTGCGCTGAAAACAGACCTGTATATTGAAGATTCTGAGGTTGTTTCAAAATCTTATCCCGATTTTTGGAAAAACCTTGAAATGTTAGGTGTTGAAATACATTAAATAAAAATAAATCTCCAATTACTTGACAACCCCCATTCGGCAATTGTATATTTGCAACTTGTAAAAAAACAAACCTATGAAATTATCCCACTTTAGTTTTGAATTACCCGATGAACTCTTAGCAGAATATCCTTCAGAGAATAGAGATGAAGCGCGCTTGATGGTTTTGAATAGAGAAAAACAAACCATAGAGCATAAATACTTTAAAGACCTCATTGATTATTTTGAAGAAGAAGATGTGATGATTTTAAACAACACAAAAGTATTTCCAGCGCGGTTGTTTGGTAATAAAGAAAAAACCGGTGCGCGTATTGAAGTATTCTTGCTTCGCGAACTCAATTCAGAACAACGTCTTTGGGATGTGCTGGTAGATCCAGCCCGTAAGATTAGAATTGGGAACAAACTGTATTTTGGTGAAGATGAAAGTTTGGTAGCTGAAGTCATTGACAACACGACTTCAAGAGGAAGAACTTTACGCTTTTTGTTTGATGGTTCTTATGAAGAGTTTCGCTCCAAATTAAATGAACTTGGTCAGACCCCACTTCCAAAATATATTAAAAGAGAAGTAGAGCCCGAGGATGAAGACCGTTACCAAACCATATACGCTAAAAACGAAGGGGCTGTTGCCGCACCTACTGCCGGACTTCATTTTTCAAAACACCTTTTAAAACGCCTTGAAATCAAGGGCATTGACTTTGCAGAAGTTACCCTGCATGTTGGGTTGGGCACTTTTAACCCTGTTGAAGTAGAAGATTTATCCAAGCATAAAATGGACAGTGAAGAAATTATTGTTGACAAACAAGCGACACAAACAATCAACAAAGCCTTAGTTGGAAAGCGTCGAATTTGTGCTGTTGGAACCACAGTAATGCGCTCTATTGAAAGCTCCGTTTCATCCAGTGCAACACTGAATGAATTTTCAGGATGGACCAATAAATTCATTTTTCCTCCTTATGAATTTTCAATAGCCAATAGTATGATTACTAATTTTCATACACCAAAGTCGACCCTTTTAATGATGACAGCTGCTTTTGGAGGCTATGATTTTGTAATGAAAGCCTACGAAGAGGCAGTCAAAGAAAAATACAAATTTTACAGTTATGGCGATGCCATGCTAATTTTATAAATATACAAAGCCTCTTAGTGAGGCTTTTTTTTCATTGTGAGTGTAGTAAAAAAAGACATAAGAGCGCTATCAAAAGATGATTTGATGGCCTTTTTCACCCAAAATTCAGCGAAAGCTTTTCGGGGGAAACAAGTTTATGAATGGCTTTGGAAAAAGGGCATTCATCGTTTTGAGGATATGACCAATATTTCAAAACAAAATAGGCAATTGCTTGAAGCCTCTTTTACAATTAATCACATCGAAGTGGATACCATGCAACGCAGCAGCGATGGCACGGTCAAAAATGCTGTGCGCCTTCATGATGGTCTTATTGTAGAATCGGTTTTAATTCCTACGGCCAAGCGCACTACAGCTTGTGTGTCTTCGCAAGTAGGTTGTAGTTTAGATTGTAAATTTTGCGCTACTTCAAGGCTTAAACGCATGCGAAATCTAAATCCCGATGAAATTTATGATCAAGTGGTTGCCATTGATAAACAAAGCCGTCTTTTTCATAATAAAAAGCTAACAAATATTGTATTTATGGGGATGGGAGAACCTCTCATGAATTACAAAAATATTTTAAAAGCCATTGATAAAATCACTTCCGATGAAGGTTTGGGAATGTCTCCGAAACGCATTGTTGTTTCCACTTCTGGAATCCCAAAAATGATAAAAAAAATGGCGGAAGATGCCGTTAAATTTAACCTTGCAGTCTCTTTGCACTCAGCCATTGATGAAGTGCGCACCCAAATCATGCCTTTTAACAAATCATTTCCATTAAAGGAATTGCGGGAAGCTTTAGAATTTTGGTATGCCAAGACCAAGCGAAGAATAACCTACGAGTATGTTGTTTGGGAAGGTGTCAATGATAAGACCAAAGACATTTTAGCGTTGATTGATTTTTGCAAATTTGCCCCTAGTAAGGTCAATCTTATTGAATACAATCCCATTGATGATGGCATTTTTCAACAAGCCAAACCTTCGGTTATTGATCAGTATGTATCTATGTTAGAAGCTAAAAATATTACTGTTACAGTGAGACGTTCAAGAGGGACAGACATCGATGCGGCTTGTGGTCAGTTGGCCAATAAAGCCTAATGTTATGGGGATGGATTAGGGATTTTAGAGTGGATTGTGTTGATCTCTTTCACTGTGTCTTCGTCTAATTTTGTATGGATGCTGTCAATATTTTCTTTTAATTGTTCCAATGTGGTGGCTCCAATAATATTACTTGTCACAAATGGCCGCTCGCTCACAAAAGCCAAGGCTAGGGTGGTGAGAGACAACCCCAATTCTTTAGCGAGCTTGAGATAGGCTTTGGTCGCTTCTATTGCTTGTTCACTGCTGTACCTTGCAAACCTTGGAAATAAATTCAATCGTGCATTTTTGGCTGCAGTTCCTTCAATATATTTTCCAGATAAAACCCCAAAAGCCAGTGGCGAATAGGCTAAAAGACCCATATTTTCCCTCAAGGAAATTTCAGCTAAATCGCCTTCAAAAACCCTGTTTAATAAAGAATATGCATTTTGAATGGTGCTTATTTTGGGCAGCTTGTCCTTCCGTACTTCTTCTAAATAACGCATGCTTCCCCAACTTTTTTCATTGGAGAGGCCATAGGCTCTAATTTTACCTGCTTTCACAAGTGCATTCAGCTCGTGAAGGACTTCATTAAAATTATCTACCCAAGGATCTTTTGCACTAGGCTTATAATCACGCACCCCAAAGGTGTTTGTTTGTCTTTCCGGCCAATGCAGTTGGTATAAATCGATGTAATCTGTTTGCAGTCTTTTCAGTTCTAAATCAATAGCCTGTCTAATAGCATCGCCCTTAAATCCAGTCGTTCGAATGTGTACGGTGTAATCTCCAGGTCCTGCAATTTTACTGGCCAGTACAATTTTGTCTCTATTTTGCTTAATTTTCAGCCAATTTCCAATGATCTTACTTGTACGCCCCTGGGTTTCTTTGGTTGCCGGGACCGGGTAGAGTTCTGCAGTGTCAAAAAAATTAACCCCTTTTTCAACAGCATAATCCATTTGAGCGAAACCATCGGCTTCGGTATTTTGGTTGCCCCAGGTCATGGTGCCTAAGCATATTTTACTGACTTTTATGTCTGAATTTGGAAGCGTTGTGTATTCCATTAATTCCCATTTAAAAGTTTAGAAATTTCATCGAGTTTGGGGGTTAAAACCACTTCAATACGTCTGTTTTTGGCTTTACCTGCAGCGGTGTCATTGCTTTCCACAGGCGCATATTCGCTTCGCCCTGCTGCCGTTAAATTATTGAGTGAAATGGCTTTATTTTCACTTAAAATTGATATAATGGCCGTGGCGCGTTTGGTAGATAAATCCCAATTGTTTGCAATTTTCCCGCCGTTTGAGAAAGGGACATTGTCTGTATGGCCTTCAATCAAAACAGCAATATCAGGATTTTCTGCAAGCACACTACCTAACTGCTCAATGGCATTTCGACCCTGGTTTCCAACAGACCAACTCCCAGATTTGAACAACAGTTTGTTTTCCATAGAAACATAGACTTTGCCGTCGCGTTGTTCTACACTTAGACCTTTTCCTTCAAAAGCAATCAGCGCTTTGGAAATCGCATTTTTTAAATCGGTCATGGCTTGGTCTTTGGCTGTAATTAGCGCTTCAAGCTCAGCGATGCGTTCCGAACGCTCCTGCATATCTGCTTCCAATCGCATCAAGCGCTCATTTTCTAATGCGAGGGCTTCTTCTTTAAGCGCTAGCGCTTCTAAAAGGGCTCTATTTTTTTTCGCATTTTCTTCAAGAGCTTTAGAACTGTTTTGCTCAAGGGCTGCGTAAGCTGCATTTAATTGATTGTAATTTTTTTGGAGCATTCCCAAATCCTTCTCAAACTGATCTCTTTCATTTTGGGTGGCATAATACCTCGCTTGTAATGTATTCAATTGCGCTTGCAGTTTATTTTTTTCACCAATTTGATTGCTGTTATTGGATGCCAATGCATCATAATCAGATTTGAGTTGTCGGTATTTTACATCCAGTTCATTGAATGATTTTGAGGAAACGCAAGCTGTTGTGTTCAAAACAACAAGCATCAGAAGAATGATTTTTTTTTGCATGATTTAATTTGTTTTTAATTCCAATAAGACCGGACAATGATCGCTGTGTACGGCTTCTTTTAAAATGATTGCCCGCTTTATCTTCTGTTTTAAAGTATCAGAAACAAGGGTGTAATCTAGCCGCCACCCTTTGTTATTGGCCCTAGAATTTGCGCGGTAACTCCACCAGCTATATTGGTGAGGTTCTGTGTTTAAAGCACGAAAGGCATCTGTAAAGCCACTCTTTAAAAAAGCACCCATCCAAGCCCGTTCTTCTGGCAAAAATCCGGATACGTTTTTATTGCGTACTGGGTCGTGAATATCAATGGCTTCATGGCAAATGTTGTAATCGCCACAAATCACAAGATTTGATTTTTCTTTTTTTAGTTCATCAATATAAGCTCTAAATAAATCCATGTATTCAAACTTATGTTCCAAACGTTGGATGTTGGTTCCTGACGGTAAATACAAACTCATAATGGAAACTTCAGGGAAATCTACGCGAAGATTTCTTCCCTCAAAATCCATAGAGGCAATGCCAGTTCCATAAATTATATTTTCAGGTTTTTTTTTGCATAAAATGGCCACCCCGCTATACCCTTTTTTTTGTGCACTGAACCAATAGTGGTAAGGGTAGCCTGCCGCTTCAAAAAGACCTAGATCAAGTTGCTCTTTTTGCGCTTTAATTTCTTGTAAACAAATCACGTCAGGATCAGCAGCTACCAGCCATTCCACAAATCCCTTTTTTACAGCTGCCCGAATGCCATTTACATTGTATGAGATGATTTTCATCAGATTGGTACTATAATTTTAGCTAAAATAATTAAAGCCTTACTTTTACACTAAATAAAAATGGCCATTTTTATTTAAAACTATCAACAAAATATTTTAGTGATATTGAAGTTTAAACATAGCATGCGCTTATTAAATACTTTCATTTTATTTTTGTCTTTTTTTTGGTCTTGGTCACAAGTTGAAGAACCGCTGATTCAATCCAAAAAAATAGCCGTTAAAGCGCAGTTAGTTTTGGACAGTGTTGGGGTCAATTCTTCTTATTTCAAAGTGTTAGATTTACAAAATAAGCCGCTGGCAGATTCGCTTTATACAATGGATTATAACACAGCTGTTTTAAGCTTTAAGCCTACTGCATTGGATTTAGACTCTGTTAAGGTTCAGTATTTGAGGTTCCCAGATTTTATGACCCGTACTTACAAACAATTAGACACTGCCGTTATTGTAAACTCTACGGGTTTGCCAAGCAAGTTGTATCAACTTTCTAGGTCCAACGAGGATCAAGGCCCTATCCCATTTGATGGTTTAACAACTTCGGGAAGTCTTTCAAGAGGCGTGACCATTGGCAACAATCAGAATTCTGTATTAAACAGTGAATTAGACCTTCAAATTAGTGGGAAACTAAACGAAAAAGTTACGCTCAGAGCTTCCATACAAGACGCTAATATTCCATTGCAACAAAGTGGATATTCACAGAGTTTAGACGAATTTGATCAAGTTTTTATTGAAGCCTTTACAGACCGATGGTCCATAAGAGCCGGCGATATTGACTTAGAGAATTCAAGCTCTTATTTTGCTGAATTTTCTAAGCGTGTCCAAGGCTTATTGGTACGTTCTCGTTTTAAATCTAACACATCAGAAACTTCTGCTTTTGTCTCTGGCGCCTTGGTGAGAGGCCAGTTTGTCAGAAGTCAATTTACGGCTCAAGAGGGCAATCAAGGTCCCTACAAGTTAAAGGGTCCTAACAATGAATTGTTTGTGTTGATTGTTTCTGGCAGTGAAACCGTATATGTGAATGGTTTGGCGCTAGAACGCGGCGCTACCAATGATTATATTATCGATTACAATGCCGGAGAAATTGTATTTAATCCAACATTTCCTATTAATTCAGAAATGCGTGTTACGGTAGATTATCAGTACAGTGAGAGAAATTACACCCGTTTTGTTGGATATGCTGGAGGACAATTTAGCACTAAAAAGTTTCAGCTAGGAATGTCATTTTACAATGAAAATGACTTGAAAAACCAACCGCTTCAGCAAAACTTAAGCAACGCCCAAGGGGATATTTTATCACAGGCTGGAGACGACAGGTCTTTAATGACAGCCCCCTCAGCCAGCCCACAAGAATTTTCTGAAAATCGGATTTTATATAAAAAAGAGCTTGTAAATAGTCAGGATATTTTTGTGTTTTCTAACAATCCAGATGACGATTTATACCAAGTTAATTTTTTGTGGGTAGGTAATCAGCAGGGAGATTATATATTGGTCAATTCCAGTTCCATTTCAAATATCTATGAGTACATTGCTCCAATTTCTGGGCAACCACAGGGGAATTATGCACCTATTGTACAATTAGTGGCACCAGTAAAATTGCAATTGGCAGTCCTTAATGGACGCTACAATCCCTCCAAAAAAACACAACTTGACTTTGAACTGGCTGCCAGCCGAAACGATTTAAATTTATTTTCGAACTTATCGGACAGCAACAACGATGGTTTGGCTGCCCGCTATGATATGACACATCAGTTGTTACGTTCTTTGAAAGGTTGGACCATTGATCTTTTTTCAGGGTTAGACTATATTCATAAAGATTTTAGGAATATACAAACCCTTTACAATCCAGAATTCAATAGAGATTGGAACCTCGACAACCCTTTGGGAAACGGAATTGCCTCAGAAATGGGAACTCAGTTGTTTGTGAAAAATGCTATTGCCTTATCAAAAGCTGAGTTAGGGCAAATTAATTATGCTTTTCAGTATTTGAATTTCTCTAAAAACTACAGCGGTAACCGCCACCTTTTAAGGGCTAATTTGAAAGCAGATAAACTAGAATTTCAAACCCATTCGAGTATTTTAAAAACAAATAGCGATCGTACATCTTCCAATTTTTTAAGATCCATATCTCAACTAAAATACCAGGTGGGGAAGTTCTGGCCTGGGGTGAAATTCTCAACTGAAAACAATAAAATCGTTTCACAGATTGACAGCCAATTGGATTCACTCAGTCAAAGATTTTCTTCTTACGAAGGGTTTTTAGGCGTTGGTGATTCTACCAAAGTTTTTGTAAAAGTAGGCTATGTTCACCGCGTTAATGACAGTGTTCAAGAAAACCGTTTACAACGCGTTAATCAATCGGACACCTATTACTTAAATTCTAAATTAATCGCCTCAGAAAACACGGATTTAAGTCTGTTTGTCAATTACCGCCTTTTTAATTTAAAGACACAAGACCAATCGCTTCAAAAGTCTTTAAACTCTAGGATTTTTTACAATCAAAGTTTCCTTAAAAATCTAATGCAATGGCAAACCGTTTATGAAACCAGTTCTGGGCGATTGCCACAACAGGATTTCACCTATGTTGAGGTAGAGCCTGGCCGTGGTTCTTTTGTTTGGTTCGATTACAATGACAATGGGATTCAAGAACTTGAAGAATTTGAAGTGGCCCAGTTTCAAGATCAAGCGACCTATATACGTGTACTACTGCCCAATCAAGTTTTTATCAGAACCCATCAAAACCGCTTGAGTCAATCGCTTACTTTCGATCCCATACAATGGGCAAATTCTAGTAATAAACGTCAAAAATTTTGGTCCCATTTTTATAATTTGACAACTTATCTCATAGATCGAAAAGATCGAAATGCATTTCAGAATATTAATTTAAATCCATTTAAACCCAAAGCAGGACAACAATTAGGATTGCAGTCTAATTTTAGGAATCAATTGTTTTTTAACCGTGGAAAACAACACTTTACAATGTCTTACAGTTATTTTGATTCCGAGTTAAAAAATGTACTTTCTTTTGGAGCTATCACTCAAAAAGGGTCTGGCCATCAATTTAATTTTACACACAAGATTCAGGATCAATGGCTTTTAAATTTTCAGACAAATATTGAAAGCAATAGGGCTACTAGTGAAAATTTCACATCAAGAAATTATGATTTAGAACAGTGGCTTGTGAGTCCAAAAGTTTCGTATTTGTTGGACGACAATAAGCGTTTTGATCTGTTTTACCAGTTTCATAAAAAAAACAATTTAATTCTCGGACAGGAAATTTTAGAGCAACACAAGTTGGGTGTTTCTGCTGTTCTCACTCAAAATCAAAAGGCAGCCATTTCCGCTGAGTTAAATTATTTTTCCAATAATTTCCGTGGGAATGCCAATAACCCCGTAGCTTATCAAATGATGGAGGGGCTTCAGCGTGGAACAAATTTCACATGGTCCCTCATTGCCCAAAAACGCTTAACAAAATACTTGGATTTTAATTTGAATTATTTTGGTCGTAAAACAGAGACCAGTCAGACCATTCACACGGGAACGGTTCAATTAAAGGCGTATTTCTGATTTTTAGACTACTGCTGCTTAAAGCTGTTTAACGTATCAATGAAAAATGGGATTTAAATTGTTTTTCTTTTCCATTTTCGTCGTAATAAGTTACGATAAACCAGTAGTCACTTGCGGGCAATAACTTACCATTGTAAGTTCCATTCCATCCTGGAAAATTTGTCTTAAATTGATTTAAGAGCTTGCCGTGGCGATTAAAAATTGAAATTATCCCGGGTTGATTTTGCAAGCATCTAATGTTCCATAAATCATTAAAGCTGTCCCCGTTGGGGGTAAAGAATTTTGGGTAATCTAAAATGGTGAATGTTGTTTCAGGGTCATTGCTACAGCCTTCAGCATCTCTTACTTTGATAATGTGGTTTTCACATCCCACTACGTTTTGAAAAATAGCACTATTTTGCCAGCTCCCCCCGTCTAATTGGTACTCGTAATTTCCACTGCCTCCACTAACACTCACTTCAATGACTTGGTTGGTATCAAAAGGCTCAGAAATGCTTTCGGTAGAAATTACCAAATTATTTACTGGATTTACTTGAACGGTTTCAGTGGTGGTGGTTGAGCACTCTCCTACATCAGGCGTGAAAGTATATGTCGTTGTAGCTAGATTGTTAGGTGCAGGGCTCCAACTCCCTGAAATTCCTTCATTTGATATAGAAGGTAAAGTTCCAATTGTTTCCCCGATACAAATATCATTAATTTGGAAGGTGGGCCTTGTTTCTTGAAGTACTGTTACAGTCATGTTTGCTGTTTCAATGCAAGCACCTCCATTTGGAGAAAAGGTATAAAGGGTGGTTGTGGTATTGTCCATTGAAGCCGGGCTCCATGTCCCATTGATACCATTAGTTGAAGTTGTGGGCAATGAGGGTATTGTTTCCCCCGCACAAAAAGGGCCAATTTGGTTGAAAGTAGGGGGTTGGGTTGGAATAATCACAACCGTCATGTCGGTAACTGTAGCACACTGTCCTGCATCGGGTGTGAAAGTGTAGGTTGTTGTTGTGGTATTGTCCATTGAAGCCGGACTCCATGTCCCATTGATACCATTAGTTGAAGTTGTGGGCAATGAGGGTATTGTTTCCCCCGCACAAAAAGGGCCAATTTGGTTGAAAGTGGGGGGTTGGGTTGGAATAATCACAACCGTCATGTCGGTAACTGTAGCACACTGTCCTGCATCGGGTGTGAAAGTGTAGGTTGTTGTTGTGTTATTGTCCATTGAAGCCGGACTCCATGTCCCATTGATACCATTAGTTGAAGTTGTGGGCAATGAGGGTATTGTTTCCCCCACACAAAAAGGGCCAATTTGTGTAAAATCAGTGATTTCATTTGGAATTACAGTAGCTGTTACCGGTGTTCTTAAGCCTGTTTCACAACCCCCATTGGAAGCTAAAACCCATAAAGTAGTAGTTGAATTCAGTGCTGGAGTGTACGAATTTCCCGTAAACAACAGTGTTCCCCCGTTTTGACTGTCATACCACAAAACATCAGTTGTATTTGAGGTTGCTTGAAGCGTTACTGTTTCATTTTCACAAGTTGTTGCGGGGGTTGTAGATAAAATCTCTGGAGGGCTAAAGTTCGTACTTGCAGAAATGTTCAGATCAGGATCGCCAGGCATTCCACCATACTCCACAACAAATCCAGTTGCCTCATAGCTACCTTGACCTGCAGTATTGTTCTTCAAGTCATTCCATGACCCCGCAAAACCAATATTAGGTGCGGTTATATGTGCATAGTCTTCATTACCACTATTATTAGGTTCATTATTATTCCAATTACTATACATACCTGGAGCAGCGGATCCATTTTCATCTCCATTCCAGAAAATAATACCTGTTTCAGGTCCAGTCACCCATTTCCACACCCCTTCTGTTTGTGCATCGCTTCCTCCAATCCATCCAGTCCCGGGTGTTAGTTCTCCGCAAATTTGAGCTTCATCAGGATTTGTAATGGTTGCTAAATAGCCTTGTAACCCATAGTATTCCATGCCTTCCGCTAAAGCCTCAGCAGCAGTCCATGGAATAGCCTGAGATGGTATAAACTCATAATAATGCCCATTTAAAAAATTGGCTTCCCCAAAGGTTAATGAAAAAGTTTTTGGCCCCACGTTTACATTGTTACTAAAAAAAACAACATCATTAACAGCATTGATGATATCATTATAATCAATGCTGGAACCACTTGCAGGGGATAAGGAAAGTTTAGCTTCTGTAGGATCCCAAATGCTGTTTATATTTGAATGACTTCCTGTTAGAATCAATTGATCTTGCCCCAGGACAAAGCCTGTCGATATTTGAATATAAAACCCAGTTGCTGAGCTACTATCAGGATCTACAATATCAAAGCCAGTGACAATATTTTGTTGGGTTTGTGGGCAATATATTTGATTACCAATTGCAGTGACAACAGGTGGCTCTGATTGTGAAAATACCGACGCCCCCTGAAATATGAAGTACAGGGTCATTAAAAAAGTTTGGGTACTTAAAAATCTTTTCAAAGTCACAAAAGGTTAGGTAAATAAAAAAACTAAAACAAGCTGGGTTTAATTTTTTTCAATTTCAAAATTAAATTATATCTATTAATTTACGATCTAATTGGCCCATACATTTGATATACAAAAAATTAAAAATTAAATATGGTTTTTGGTTCTATGTTTTTTTTTGAAGCTTATAGTTTATTTAACCAATTTTTTGTTGCAACATCTTGATTGATAATTTTTGAGAGTTCCCTTTTTTCAACTCTTATTTGTTCCATTGAATCTCTGCAGCGAAGTGTTACGGTATTGTCTTCAAGGGTTTGATGGTCTACAGTAACACAAAAAGGGGTTCCGATGGCGTCCTGACGACGGTATCGTCTACCCACCGCATCCTTTTCGTCATAGATGACGTTAAAATCCCATTTTAACTCTTTTAATATGGTTTGAGCAATTTCAGGAAGTCCGTCTTTTTTAACAAGTGGCAATACAGCTGCTTTGTAAGGTGCCAATACAGACGGGATTTTTAAAACGGTTCTGCTCGAATTATTTTCGAGGGCTTCTTCTTGAAGACTGTTTGAAAATACAGCCAAGAACATCCGGTCTAAACCGATAGAAGTTTCTAAAACATAGGGTGTGTAGTTTTTATTTTCTTCAGGATCAAAAAATTGTAATTTTTTACCCGCATATTTTTCGTGTTGACTCAAAT
The DNA here is from genome assembly GCA_045561735.1 of Flavobacteriaceae bacterium. Classification (GTDB taxonomy): domain Bacteria; phylum Bacteroidota; class Bacteroidia; order Flavobacteriales; family Flavobacteriaceae; genus UBA3537. The sequence continues at coordinate 50,742 of JBJKXC010000025.1, forward strand.
CGAAATCGGTTCTGGAGTGAATGCCTTCAAGTTCTTTAAAGCCAAAAGGAAATTTGAACTCAATATCTGCTGCTGCATCAGCGTAGTGTGCCAGTTTTTCATGGTTGTGAAAACGGTAATTACTTTCGCCCATACCCAAAGACAAGTGCCATTTTAATCGTGCTTGCTTCCAGTGAGCGTACCACTTGGATTGGGTTCCTGGTTTGATGAAAAATTGCATTTCCATTTGTTCAAACTCTCGCATTCTGAAAATGAATTGCCTTGCTACAATTTCATTTCTAAAAGCCTTTCCCGTTTGTGCAATTCCAAATGGAATTTTCATACGCCCTGTTTTTTGAACGTTTAAAAAGTTCACGAAAATGCCTTGTGCCGTTTCTGGACGCAAGTATAAATCCATGGTGCTCTCAGCTGAAGCGCCAAGCTTGGTTCCAAACATTAAATTAAACTGTTTGACATCGGTCCAATTACGACTGCCACTTATTGGGTCTACTATTTCTAACTCTTCAATTAAAGCTTTTACATCGGCTAAATCTTCTTCCCCTAAAGATTTTCCTAGACGCTTTAGTATAGCATCAATTTTTTCACGGTAACCAAGTACCCGCTCATTGGTAGCCAAAAACTCAGCTTCATCAAAAGCATCTCCAAAACGTTTTTTCGCTTTTTTAGCTTCTTTTTCAATTTTCTGCTCAATTTTCGCGCAATGATCCTCAACAAGAACATCCGCCCTGTACCGCTTTTTAGAATCTTTATTATCAATCAGTGGATCGTTAAAAGCATCAACATGACCGGATGCTTTCCACGTGGTTGGGTGCATAAAAATCGCGGCATCTAAACCCACTATGTTGGTGTTCATTTGAACCATAGCTTTCCACCAATAGTCTCTGATATTTTTCTTTAATTCTACGCCGTTTTGACCATAGTCATAGACAGCACTTAGACCGTCATAAACTTCACTGCTTTGAAAGACAAAGCCGTATTCTTTGGCATGGGATATAACTTTCTTAAAATGATCTTGCGGATTGTTCATTCTACAAAAATAGAAAACCCCTTTAAATTAACAGAAAAGATGACAAGAAATATAAATATTTTTTTAATTATAATATTATCCTTTCCAAATGCTAAAGCTCAGTGTTTCATTAAAATTAAAATATGTTGTTTATTTGTAAGCATTAATGAGTGTTATGCGCAAAACAATTCTTTATAGAATAGTTGTTATTTTTTGTGTGTTTCTTTTATTTCAGTGTGCCAACCGTGGAACAGCCAGTGGAGGAGAGAAAGACATCGAACCTCCAGTTATTATTAGCGAGGTACCTGAAAACTTTTCAACCAATTTTAGTGTTAAAGAAATTAAAATATATTTTGATGAGTATATCAAGTTAAAAAATATCCAAAAACAGTTGATTGTTTCTCCGCCCATGGACCCTCCAGCAGAGATAACACCCATGGGGTCAGCTAGCAAATACATAACCATTAAAATTCATGATACCTTACAACCCAATACGACTTATGCCTTTAATTTTGGAAGCAGTATTGAGGACAATAATGAAGGTAATTTGTTCCCATTTTACAGGTATGTCTTCTCTACGGGGCCAACCATAGATTCTTTGTCTGTAACCGGAAGTGTTTCTGATGCTTTGGATCGCGAGACACCAGATTTTGTTTCCGTGCTTTTGCATCAAGTAGATTCTACTTACAACGATTCTATAATTTTCAAACAAAAGCCCAAGTATATTGGTGTCTCAGACAGTTTATCAAAATTCTCAATTCAGAATTTAAAAGCTGGAGAATATATTTTGACGGCCTTAAAAGAAGAGAATATAAATTATACCTACCAACCAAAAAAAGATAAGTTTGCTTACCGTAGTGCATTTATCAAAGTTCCGTCAGACTCATCATATGTTTTGAAGCTCTTTGAGCAAGCCCCAGACTTTAAGTTTGTTAGAGCAAGACAATTGGCTCAGGGTCGTATTGGTTTTGGTTACGAGGGTAATCCATTGCCAATGCGAATAAAAAGTATTTCACCACTGGCTGACTCAATAGTTTTTATAACCTCTAAGGAGCCTGAAAAAGACACTCTCAACTATTGGATACGTCCAAGAAAGTTAGATGTCGATTCTTTGTTATTCGAAGTTGAGTACTACGCACAAAAGGATACTGTAAGTGTTAGATATAAATCTTTAAAAAAAGATTCTTTAAGCTTTAAAGCTGTTTCTTCAACTTTAAAATTAAACACTACTTTCAAGTTAAATTCTAGCATTCCAATTGCTAATTTTGACTCTTCCAAAACTATTATCATAGACAAGGATTCCTTATTTATTGATAGTGAATTAGCAATAGATCCCTTAAAAAACACTCAGGCCAATTTAAAGTTTAATTTAAGTGAGGGAAACCGTTACAAAATCACATTTTTACCAGGGGCGTTTACCGATTTTTACGGTGCTAAAAATGATACTTTAAATTTCAATGCCTCAACTAAATTAATTTCTTCTTACGGGAATTTGAGACTTGTTTTAAAAAATGCAATATATCCTGTTGTTATTCAGATTGTTTCTAGCTCTGGAGATGTAAAAGCAGAGCAATTTATTAAAGAACCACAACCCATAGATTTTATTCATTTAGATCCTGGCAAATATTTTTTGAGAGCAGTTTTTGATACCAATAAAAATGGCCGTTATGACGCGGGAAATTTTCTTCTAAAAATACAACCAGAAAGAGTGAGTTATGCCAAAGAGGTTTTGGAAGTTCGTGCGGGTTGGGATGCTATTGAAGAATTTGTATTAGAAGATTAGCCTTTAAGGCTAGATTTAATCAATTCACGATTCATTCTCGCAATATTCTCCAAAGATATGCCTTTGGGACACTCTACTTCGCAAGCTCCTGTATTAGTGCAATTTCCGAAGCCTTCTAAGTCCATTTGACCCACCATATTTTGAACCCGTTCAGGTGCTTCAACCTGGCCCTGAGGAAGCAAGGCATATTGAGAGACTTTTGCGCCCACAAATAACATGGCTGATGAGTTTTTGCATGTCGCAACGCAGGCGCCACAACCAATACAAGTGGCTGCGTCCATGGCTTCATCTGCCGCGTGTTTAGAAACCGGAATCGCATTCCCGTCTTGTGTATTTCCTGAAGTATTTATTGAAATAAAACCACCAGCGTGTTGTATGCGGTCAAACGCAGAACGATCGACCACCAAATCCTTGATAACTGGAAATGCTTTGGCCCTAAAAGGTTCAATAAAAATAGTATCCCCATCTTTAAATTTACGCATGTGCAATTGACACGTTGTTACACGACGGTCGGGGCCATGGGCCTCCCCATTGATGTACAAGGAACAAGACCCACAAATACCTTCACGGCAATCGTGATCAAACGCTACAGGCTCTTCCCCTAATTCAATAAGTTGAATATTTAATACGTCTAGCATTTCTAAAAAGGACATGTCTGGAGAAATACCGCTTATAGGGTATTTAACGATCTTTCCTTTTTGGCGGGCATTTTTTTGACGCCATATTTTTAATGTCAAATTCATAACAATACTTATTTGTAGGACCGTTCTTTTACTTCAATATTTTCGTAGTTCAATGCTTCCTTGTGTAACTTGGCATCTTTAGGAGCGCCTTTGTATTCCCATGCCGATACAAATTGAAATTCTTTTCGTCTTTTTGCTTCCCCTTCTTTTGTTTGGTGCTCTTCTCTAAAGTGGCCGCCAGCAGATTCTTCTCGAGCCAGTGCGTCTTTGGCAAACAATTCACCAAGCTCTAAAAAGTCGGCAACACGTCCTGCTTTAGCTAATTCCTCATTAAATTCATCTGAACTTCCAGGAACACGAACCTCCTTGTAAAAGGATTCTCTTAATGCTGATATTTCTTCAATGGCTTTTTTTAAATTTTTTTCATTTCGCGCCATACCACATTTATTCCACATGATTTTACCAAGTTTTTTATGGAAATAATCTACAGTTTTGGTTCCTTTGTTATTAATAAAGGCTTTGATTTGTTGGCGGACATTTGCTTCGGCTTCTTCAAACTCAATAGTATCTGTAGGAATTGGACCAGTTCGGATATCGTTAGCGAGATAATCTCCAATGGTATAAGGTAAAACGAAATAGCCATCTGCAAGACCTTGCATCAAAGCAGAGGCTCCTAAACGATTTGCACCGTGGTCTGAGAAATTAGCTTCCCCAATGGCATACAAGCCAGGGACTGTTGTTTGTAAATTATAATCAACCCAAATACCTCCCATAGTGTAATGAACTGCCGGGTAAATCATCATGGGTGTTTCGTAGGGGTTTTCATCAACAATTTTTTCATACATCTGAAATAAATTACCGTATTTCCCTTTAACAACTTCTTTTCCTAAGGATTTTACAAGGCTTTCATCCTTTTCATCAAGGCCTTTGATGTAAACTTGTTCTTTTCCATAACGAACAATTGCAGCAGCGAAATCAAGATATACAGCTTCTCCAGTAGCGTTGACCCCAAATCCAGCATCACAACGTTCTTTAGCGGCTCTGGACGCCACGTCTCTGGGGACTAGGTTTCCAAAGGCGGGGTAACGCCTTTCCAAGAAATAGTCCCGATCCTCTTCAGCAATTGCAGTTGGCTTTAGGGTTTTATTTTGAATTGCTTTAGCATCTTCTAATTTTTTTGGCACCCAAATACGCCCATCATTTCTTAGGGATTCAGACATGAGGGTCAATTTGGATTGGTGATCTCCCGAAACTGGTATACAAGTGGGATGAATTTGTGTGTAACATGGATTTGCAAAGAAAGCACCTCTTTTATGTGCTTTCCAAGCAGCAGTTACATTACTGCCCATTGCATTTGTGGAAAGATAAAATACGTTTCCGTATCCTCCTGTTCCCAAAACCACAGCATGTGCAGAATGGCGTTCAATCTCTCCAGTTATTAAATTCCGAGTGATAATGCCGCGGGCCTTTCCATCAACAACGACAACATCCAACATTTCGTGACGGTTGTACATTTTAATCTTACCACGTCCAATTTGTCGGTTCATCGCCGAATAAGCGCCCAATAATAACTGTTGTCCGGTTTGTCCTTTGGCATAAAAAGTACGTGACACTAAAACTCCTCCAAAAGATCGATTGTCTAACAAGCCTCCGTAATCTCTCGCAAAAGGAACACCTTGAGCAACACATTGGTCAATAATATTAGTGGAAACTTCAGCCAGTCTATAAACATTGGCTTCACGTGAACGATAATCTCCGCCTTTTACTGTGTCATAGAAAAGCCTATAGGTGGAGTCGCCATCTCCTTGGTAATTTTTAGCCGCATTGATACCACCTTGTGCTGCAATGGAATGTGCGCGTCTTGGGGAATCCTGAAAGCAAAAAGCTTTCACATTGTATCCGAGCTCTGCGAGAGTCGCAGCGGCAGATCCGCCTGCCAGACCTGTTCCAACAACAATAATATCAATTAGTCTTTTGTTGGCAGGATTGACAAGTTTGATTTTATTTTTATGGTTGGTCCATTTTAGGGCGATGGGCCCCTGAGGAATTCCACTTTTTAAGTTGACAGAAAACGATTTAGGTTGTACTTTTTTTAAAATTTCGTCAATATTAAAATTTTTAACTTTGGCTGCAAGTATCTTGTTTTTTCTTTTGTGATTTGGGTCGGTTTCTTTGATGGGCTTTCTAGCAATGGATTTATGCCAGTTTGAATCCCAATCTTGTAACTTACATTTAACCCCTGTACTTTTTTTAATAATCTTGGCTTTGTTTGTTTTTGTGCATTTGTAGTAAAATCTAATGCAAACCATAAGCTCGTCGCTGGATAAATAGCTATTTTTCGGCTTTCTATAATTTAATGAATATGTTATTTTTTTTGTCTTCATTTATATTACAGTAAAATTAATGATTTATTAAAAATAAACAAAAATTTGTAACACATTTTGTAACACATACATTACTAGTGGGCTATGTGATGAAAAATGGCTACAAAAATAAAGCCTAAAGGGATTGATAGTGCATATATTTTGCCAAAACTCTTTAGACCTTTGGTGTATTTATTATTTGCCCCAACCGATTGAAATGCAGAACTAAATCCGTGTAGTAAGTGCAGTGATAAAAACACAAAACCTACGCAATACAAGACCACACGCCAGAGCGGTATGAATTTATGTTGTAATTCTTCAAAGTATCTAAAACCACTACCATCACTTAGAAGTCCCGAAGTGTCTCCAATTATGTATTTTGTTTTGATTTCTGGAATCCAAAAATCAATAAAGTGGATGACTAAAAATATTAAAATAAAACCTCCACTGTAAATCATATTTCTACTCATCCATGTTGAATTTGCGCTGCCCTTATTCATAGCATAGGACACTGTTCTAGAGGCCCTGTTTTTATATTCTAGCACAAACCCCATTAAGAAATGGAACACCACTCCAAAAATTAATACAGGTTGTAGTACAAATTGCACCAATGGATTTGTGCCCATGAAGTGTGAAACTACATTAAATAATTCTGGATCAAAAACCGATAAAATATTAATGGCAAAATGTTGAAGAATGAAAACCATCAGGAAAAATGCAGACAAAGCCATGGCAATTTTTCTAGCGATCGAAGACCTCAAAAACTGAATCATAATAAAAATTATATTTTATCTAGACAAAGGTACTTCACACTGCGCTTTTAGGCAATAGGTTTAACTATAAATTTTTATTATTTAGAACTTATACAAATAGAAACATTCGTTTTTTTAATTTGCATATAATTTTTTTAGCATCTAATTGAAAATATTTACATTTGGAAAAACCTAAAATATGAAGTACCATTCCATAGATTCCGGATTGTTTGTTAAAAACAGAATTAAGTTTGCGGCTCAAATGAAATCATCTGCCTTGGCTGTTTTCAATTCTAATGACGTTTTTACAACGGGCGCTGATAGTACTTTGCCTTTTCACCAGCATCGCAACATTTTTTACTTAACCGGTGTCGATCAGGAAGAAAGTATACTGATACTTTTTCCAGACTCTAAAAATTCAATTCACAGGGAAATTTTATTTTTGAAGGAAACCAATGAACATATTGCCATTTGGGAGGGGTCCAAGCTAAGTAAAAAACAAGCAACTGAGGTTTCTGGCGTTCAAACTGTTTATTGGTTGAGTGACTTTGATTCCATTTTCGATATACTCATGAAAGAAGCTGAAATAGTTTACTTTAATAATAACAACCACTATCGCAAAGCTGTGGAAATAGAAACGCGTGAGGATCGTTTCATAAAACGTGTAAAATCTAATTACCCTAAACACAGAATTGAAAATAATTTTTCCATTATGGAATCGCTTCGCGGTGTCAAAGAACCAGAAGAGATTGAACTGATTCGAAAAGCTTGCAATATTACCGAAAAAGGTTTTCGACGTGTTCTGGGTTTTGTTGAGCCTGGTGTCATGGAATATGAAATCGAGGCAGAATATGTCCATGAGTTTTTAAAAAATCGATCCAAAGGATTTGCTTACACGCCCATTATTGGATCTGGCTATAATGCTTGTATTTTACATTATATTGAAAACAATCAGCGCTGTTATGACGGTGATATGTTGTTGATGGATGTGGGTGCGGAGTATGCAAATTATTCCAGTGATATGACGCGGACCATCCCAGTCAATGGCCGTTTTACAGCGCGTCAAAAAGCGGTTTATCAAGCTGTTTTAAATGTTAAAAATGAAGCGACTCAAATGCTTGTTTCAGGGACACTTTGGGAAGCGTATCACAAGGAAGTCGGCAAAATAATGACTTCGGAACTATTAGGCCTTGGATTGCTTGACAAAGCGGCGGTTCAAAACCAAGATCCAAAAAAGCCTGCATATAAAAAATATTTTATGCACGGGACTTCACACCATATGGGCTTGGACACCCATGACTATGGTGCACTGAAGGCACCTATGGTTGAAAATATGGTTTTTACAGTAGAGCCTGGTATTTATATTGCTGAAGAAAAAATGGGCATTCGCTTGGAGGACGATGTGGTTATTCAAAGTTCTGGTGAGCCAATAAATCTTATGAAAGACATCCCCATAGAAATTGATGCCATTGAATCTTTGATGAATGCTTGACGCTTGGTTCAGAAACCAAGCATAAATTGTAGAATTCTTTAGTTCTTAGAGCTTTCTAAAATCATTTTGAAATCTTCAACAGAGTAGCTTGACGTTTGACTTAATGAAGTGACTGTCGAGATCAAAAGGGGTTCATCAATTTTATTCGCATCAAATTTAACCGTCGCCATTTCTTCTTTGAAGTTTATGCTTGCCTTGGATATTCCATCTAAGCTGGATAATTTATTTTCAATGGCTCTTGCACAACCCATTTCGCAACTCATTCCTTTGATAGTGAAACTCGCGGTAGCATAACTTAGTTTATTAGCTTGCTTAGTATCATTTTGGCTTTGAGAATCGACTAAATCAACGGGAATAATTTCGGCTTCTTTGTTTTGTTTACAATTCAGTATCAAAATTAAGATAGAGACAATTGGGATTATAAGTTTGGGTACTTTGATAATTTTAAATTTAGTATTAAATCAAATTTAATATTTTTTTGGCACACTTTGTAATTATTTACCTCAATTTTGTGATCTCAAATGGCTATCATGTCCAATACTGTTAAAAAATGGTTATTCCTTTTGCTACTTTCCTTTATTTGGGGCAGCTCTTTTATTTTGATTAAAAAGGGGTTGTTGGGTCTCACGCCTTTACAATTGGGGAGTTTTCGGCTTGTGCTTTCGGCGCTTATTGTTTTTGCATTCGGATATAAATCTTTGAATGGATTGAAGAAACCCCAATGGAAGTGGCTAGTCCTTTCAGGCTTTTTGGGTAGTTTTTTCCCTTCCTTTTTATTTGCTTACGCAGAAACTGAGGTTGACAGTACCATCACATCTATTTTGAATTCTTTGGTGCCTTTAAACACCGTTGTCTTGGGTTTTATGATATTTAAAATTAAATCAAATCGGTTTCAGGTTATAGGGGTTGTCATTGGATTTATTGGAGCGGTTCTTTTGATTTTGGAGGGTGCAGCCTTGAACCCCACTCATAATTATAGATACTCAGGTCTTATTATTTTGGCTACATTGATGTATGCAGCCAATGTAAACATAATAAAGCGTTATCTCAATGACGTACGCCCGTTAGCTATTGCAATGGCTAACTTTGTGGCTATTTTTACTCCTGCTCTTGGGGTACTAATTTTTTCCGGAGGTTTAAATCATGGAACCTTGACTGCTGAAGCTTTTTTACCTGCACTGGGCTGTGTTTTTCTTTTATCACTTTTTGGCACTGCGCTAGCCAAAATAATTTTTAATACTTTGATTCAAATTTCCAATCCTGTTTTTGCCTCATCGGTAACTTATTTAATGCCTTTGGTAGCCCTTTTTTGGGGGGTAATCGACGCTGAAATCTTTAATGCTTACCAAGGGATAGCCGCCCTCATCATTATGAGTGGCATTTATTTGGCGAATAAAAAATCAAAAAAAAAAGACCGCTAAAGAACGGTCTTTTTTAAAATTATTTACACTGAGTATTACTTGAAATCGGCTTCAGAAACTCCAGAATTTACAAGAACCTCTGATGCATTAAATCCAAAAACTTGTGGACCTGCTGTAATTTTCCTACCAAAAGGGATCATAATACCATCGACAGATCTATAATCTGAGTGTACTGTTACGGTTGTTATACTTTGTCCTTGAGCTTCTTCTGTGGCTTCTTCCCTTAAAAGCAGTCCTGAGTCTGCATCGTAATAGCGAAAAGATTCACTAGCTCCTTTGACTTTAATTTTATATGTATTGGTTCCTTCCAAATCAGATAGACTCATAAGTTCAATCTCATCGGCTGTATAATGGGCTTCAGGGAACAAGCCTTTTTGACTGGCTTGCTCTGCAATATCTTCTTCGCTCATGGGTTGTTTCATACCTTGTTGTTCGGCATAGCCAGTAGTCCCATCAAACTTTTGTTTCATAATGGTTCCCATACCCGCAATACTCATTTCCATCGAACTTTTATTTGGTGCCATAGATTTTAAAACCGCTGTTGGTTTGAAGGGTGCTCCTTCAATGGTTACTTCGGCATTAAAAAGCATAGTATTTACAGATTCAACGGCCTCTTTTCCCCCAATGGCCTTAATATAAGACGCCATAATAGAAGTTGCTGTTACCCCTTTTGGGATTGGTTTTGAAAATTCTGGTTTATCTACAGGGTTTGCATACTTATCAAAATAATTGATTGGAATACCAAGCTTTTCAAGATTAGCAACTACTTCACTTCCTTTACCTACTACAATAAAACGAGCATTATCAGATGTGAAATATTTATTTGCTACACGTTGGACATCTTCAATTGAAACTGCGTTTATTTTCTCTAAGTAAGTAGTGTAAAAATCTTCTGGTAATTCATTAATTTTTGTGCTAATGGCATATCCGGCAATCGTACTTGGACGTTCTAAAGCCAACACGAAATCACCAACATATTTTGCTTTTGCGTTAGCCAGGGCAGAAGCCTCTACAGGCTCTGATTGGAATCTTTTGATTTCTTTAATAGTTTCAACTATTGCACTATCTGTTACGGCATTTCGTACTGCAGCTCCAGCAGAAAACCTTGAGATATACTTGTCTGTTCCAACTGATGAACGCGCTCCATAAGTCCAACCGTTTGCTTCGCGTAGATTCATGTTCAAGTAGCTGTTAAAGCCACCTCCAAAAATCTTATTGGCAATCAAAACAGCATGGTAATCAGGATCACTCATTTTGAGTTTTACATTGCTTGTAATGGAGATGTTAGATTGTACAGCATTGGGCATATCCACGAAGTTTATTTCTAATGCTTCAACATTTTGGTTTGCTTCTGGTATAAAGGAACTGATGTCACTTGCTTTCTTCCATTTCCCAAAATATTTTTTGATACGCTTGTAAACCTCTCTAGTATTCACATCACCTATAACTACAAGGTAGGCGTCATTTGGTCCAAAATACTTGGTAAAGTACGATTGGATATCATCAAAACGGACATTGTTAACAGTCTCTTCGGTAAGAAATTCACCATATGGGTGTTCAGCTCCGTATGAAAGTGCTCCTCCAACGCGACCTGCGACGGCATCTACACTTTTAGCTTGAGATTTTAACCCTTCCAAGAGTTTGTCTTTTTCTTTGTCAAATTCTTCACTAGTTAAAAGCGGATTCATTGCAGCATCTGCTAATAATTCTAAAATTCGATCGCTGTATTTAGTAAGTGAACTGGCGAAACCACCACTGAACCCAAAGCTAAGGCGAGCACCCAAGAAATCAACCTCTTCATTAAAGTCATCTTTTGAAATATTTGTGGTACCGTTTCCTAACATAGCCCCCAGTAATGAAGTAACACCTGCTTTGTCTCCTTCCATGATTGGGTCTCTATCGATAGTAAGATTGTAAGAAACACGAGGTAGTTTGTGGTTTTCAACAATAAGTATCTTTAACCCGTTTTTTAGTTCATATTCTGTTGGCTTTTCTAACGAAATTTTTGGTGCTGGCCCTGGTTTAGGTTGCTGGCTACGGTCTATTTGTGCTGTAATGCTTACTGTCACAAATAAAAAGGCAAGAATTGTATAAAATTTAGTTTTCATAGGAATTTCTTTTTTTAAATTATTCTTGTGCAGGCTCTGGTAAATATTCCAAAAGCAAACGTTGATTCGCGTTTAAATACTTATTAGCAACTGCTTTGATTTCTTCACGTGTTATGGACCTGTATATATCAATTTGATTATTGATGAGATTGGTGTCACCATATAGCATATGGTAACGAGCCAAAGAATTGGCAATTCCCTCAACACTAGAATTTGAGCTTACATAGTCATTTTCAAATTTATTTTGAATTTTCTGATAATCTCTTTCAGAAATAAGCTCAGATTTTAATTTTTCAATTTCTTCATCCATTTCTTCAACCAAATTATCAAGAGAAGTATCGCCTAGAGGTAACCCAAAAAGTATATACACCCCGTAGTCTTCTTGACTTAAGTTTATGGCTCCCGCTTGAAGGGCAATTTTCTTATCATCTACAAGTTTTTTGTAGAGCTTAGAGGTCTTCCCGTCACTTAAATAAGTCGAAACCATATCCAGTGCGTAAGAATCTCTGTCTTTAAATGATGAGGTTCTGTACGCTGCCATGATTGCTGGTATTTGAATATTCGAGTCATACGCTTTTGCACGGATTGGTTCTGTAATGGGATCTTCTTTTGGGAAGTCACGAACGATATCCTCTCCACGTGGAATAGGGCCAAAGTAATCTTCAATCATTTTTTTTACCGATGGAACATCTATGTCTCCAGCAATAACCAATGTTGCGTTGTTTGGAACGTAATATTTTTTGTTGAACGCTTGAAATTCTTCTAAAGTTGCAGCATCCAAATGTTCCATTTTTCCGATAGTTGTTCCTTTGTATGGGTGCTTTTTGAACATATGTAATTTCACATTTTCGAGAAACTTTCCATAGGGACTATTGTCTACTCTCAATCTTTTTTCTTCCTTTACCACTTCATTTTGTGTGTCTACACCTTCTTGATTGATTACTGGGTGTAATAGTCGCTCAGATTCCATCCAGATACCCAACTCAACGTTATTAGAAGGAAAGACTTCGTAATAATATGTCCGATCATCTGTTGTGTTGGCATTATTACTTCCTCCGTTAGAAGTTACTATTGTAAACCATTCTCCTTTTGGGATATTTACTGTGCCCTCGAAAAGAAGATGCTCAAAAAAGTGCGCAAATCCGGTGCGTTCCGGGTTTTCGTCTTTTGCACCAACATGGTACATCACTGAGGTTGTTACCACTGGAGCAGAATTGTCTTGATGAAGAATTACGTGCATTCCGTTTTCTAAGTCATATTCGATAAAATCTACTTGTTGTGCATTTGAATTAGAATTCCAAAGCAGCAGGGCAGTAAATATTAATAAAATCTTTTTCATATTTATTTAAATTAATTATGTGAGTAGGACGTTGTGTACAACAATTTGTTACAACGCGCTGCCAAATATAAATAATTAATTCATTTTTCTTTGGATGTAAGCATTAAAGAATGCTATAAAATAGTTTGTTAATTAATTTTTTAAAATTATATTTGCACCCGCCTTTTAAGAATATAAAAAAGGCATACAAGAACGAATTAAAAAAAAACGTAACGCTATGTACGCAATTGTAGAGATAGCAGGGCAACAATTTAAAGTTGAAAAAGACCAAAAAGTCTTTGTCCACCGTTTGCAAACCGAAGAAGGAAAAAAAGTCGCTTTTGACAATGTTCTTCTTTTGGCAGACGGTGATAAAGTTACAGTAGGCGCCCCGGCTATAGACGGTGCTCAAGTAGGAGCCAAAGTCTTAAAGCACCTTAAGGGTGACAAAGTGATCGTCTTCAAAAAGAAACGACGCAAAGGATACAGAGTTAAAAACGGCCACCGCCAAGCTTTAACGGAAATCCAAATTGATAATATTTTGGCTTCTGGTGCAAAAAAAGCAGTTTCAAAGCCCGCTGCTAAAGCCAAGCCTGCTGCTCCAAAAGCAGCTGCAAAAACTGCAGTTAAAAAAGCAGTTGCTCCAAAAACTGAATCAGCATCACAAGATTTGAGCAAAATGACAGTTGCACAACTCAAAGAATTAGCAAAAGCAAAAGGAATTACAGGAATATCTGCCATGAAAAAAGCAGATTTGATTACGGCCTTAAGCTAAACTTTAACATTATAAAATTGAAATAACATGGCACATAAAAAAGGAGTCGGTAGTTCGAAAAACGGTAGAGAGTCAGAATCGAAACGCTTGGGCGTTAAGATTTTTGGTGGACAAGCTGCTGTAGCAGGGAACATAATTGTAAGACAGCGCGGTACTGCTCACAACCCCGGAGAAAACGTCTATGCTGGTAAAGACCATACCTTGCACGCTAAAGTGGATGGACTTGTTAAGTTTGAAAAGAAGAAGAATAATAAATCTTATGTTTCTATTGTTCCTTTTGAAGCCTAATTATGTTTTGTAAGAAAATAAAAAAGCCTCGATTATCGAGGCTTTTTTTATGCTATTCGTTTAATTATTGAATTAATTTTTCGTAGGCCAGGCGTTTGTCCCCATTCATTAAGTAGATTACACCACAATAGTTGTATTCTGACGCTTTAAGTAATTTTTGCATGCTATAGTTCTGTTCGTGGGTATCAACACGCATGCTTTTTATATTTGATTTTGCAAGCATTGTTTCAAACGCTTTGAAAATAAACTTTGCAATTCCTTTTCTTCTGTAACTTTTTGAAACTGCCATGCGGTGAATAACGCCATATTGCGTTTGTTTTGCGGTAATCCAATCCCCATCGATTTTTGAATACGTTGGCTCACCCTTTATTGAAAACATTGCTGATGCGACTGGAAGCCCTTTGGCGTCTGTTAAGAGGTAGCTTTCCATGTTTTGAATATCACCAAGTAAAATGCTCTTTGTTGGATAGCCGTTTTGCCATTGATCAATGTTTTGAGATGCCAATAAATCTTGGGCGTCCTTTATGATTTCAACGATGAGTGGAAGGTCCTCTTTTCTAGCCTTTATAAGTTTCATTGTATTTAAAACCAATTTTCACAAAAAAAGCCAAAACATATGTTTTGGCTTTTTTTGTTTTGAATTTAGTAGCGGTAGTACTCTGGCTTGTAAGGGCCTTCTTGTTTTACACCAATATAATCAGCTTGGTCTTTTTTAAGTTCTGTGAGTTCAACCCCAATTTTTTCCAAGTGTAATTTAGCTACTTTTTCGTCCAAATGCTTTGGCAGCATGTAGACCTTATTTTCGTAAGACTCCTTATGGTTCCAAAGTTCAATTTGCGCCAGTACTTGATTGGTAAACGAATTACTCATTACGAAGCTTGGGTGTCCAGTTGCACAACCAAGATTTACAAGACGACCCTCTGCCAGTACAATGATGTCTTTACCATTGAGCGTGTATTTGTCTACTTGAGCTTTGATTTCATCTTTTGTATGACCGTAATTATCATTGAGCCAAGTCATATCAATCTCATTGTCAAAGTGGCCAATGTTACAGACGATAGTCTTGTCTTTCATGGCTTCAAAGTGCACTCCAGCTACAATGTCTTTGTTTCCAGTTGCAGTAACTACAATATCCGAAACAGGCAAAACAGTCTCTAATTTTTTGACCTCAAAACCATCCATAGCTGCTTGCAGGGCACAAATAGGGTCAACTTCAGTAACAGTTACGATACTGCCAGCACCTCTAAAAGAAGCTGCTGTTCCTTTACCCACATCACCATAGCCACAAACTACAACGCGTTTTCCAGCCAGCATGGTGTCTGTCGCTCTGCGGACGGCATCTACAGCACTTTCTTTACAACCATATTTATTATCAAACTTACTTTTTGTGACAGAGTCATTGACATTGATTGCCGGCATGCCCAATGTGCCATTTTTCATGCGTTCGTACAAACGATGTACGCCAGTGGTTGTTTCCTCGCTAAGACCGTTGATACCCGAAACCAGTTCTGGGTAGTGGTCAAAAACAAGATTGGTCAAGTCGCCGCCATCATCTAAAATCATATTGAGTGGTTTGCGGTCTTCTCCAAAAAATAAGGTTTGCTCAATACACCAATCAAACTCCTCTTCGTTCATGCCTTTCCAAGCATAAACAGGAATCCCAGCCGCAGCTATAGCAGCCGCTGCTTGGTCCTGAGTAGAAAATATATTACAAGAGCTCCATGTAACTTCAGCGCCAAGTGCAGTCAGTGTTTCAATGAGAACTGCCGTTTGAATCGTCATGTGAAGACAGCCTGCAATGCGCGCGCCTTTCAGCGGTTGAATATCTTTATATTCATCACGAAGGCTCATAAGGCCGGGCATTTCGGCTTCAGCTAATTCAATTTCTTTACGGCCCCAGTCAGATAAAGACAGGTCTTTAACTTTAAAGGGTACGTAGGGTAGGGTTTTAACACGCATATTATGTTTTTTAATTTTTGAGCTAGTTTTGGATTAAACACCCAAAATAGTTTAATTTCGTTCTATTATTATTTTTTGCAAAGATAACCATTAACTTTTTAATTCTTTCAATGCCGCTTTATAAATCTCTTGACGTAAACTCACAAACTCATGTTAAAATTTGGCATATCACGGAGGCCTTGGATTCTTTGAAAACATCTCTTAATTTAAAAAAAGAGAGTTTAGATCGTATTAATGCCATGAGAAGCGAACTTCACCAACGAGGATTTTTATGTGTTCGAAAGCTTCTAAACAAATTTGGCTATACAGACCAAGATTTATTTTATGACAGTTTTGGTAAGCCCCAACTTAAAGACGGACATTTTGTTTCAATTACGCATTCATATGATTATGCAGCGGTGGTGGTTAGCGGCTACCCAGTTGGTATTGATGTTGAAAAACAACGCAATAAAATAATAAATATCGCTTCTAGATTTATCGGCTATGAGTCTGATTATTTGAATGAAAATTCAAACAAATACATTGAAAAATTAACATGGATTTGGTGCATTAAGGAATCTTTGTATAAACTGTACTCCAAATCTGGAATTTCTTTTAAAAAAAATTTTTTAGTTTTACCCTTTGGATCTGAAAAAAACACCACTAGGGCTTGGATTTTGGAGGGCGAAAAACGTCTGAATTTTGAGGCTTTATTTTTTGAATTTGACGGATTTGCATGCGCTATTACCACAACTGCAGCATGAAAGAAATTATTGATTTTTTTAGTGCTCCTTATACCGGCGTAACGGCATTTTATATAACTCTTGAAATTGTGGCTGTATTCTTTGGAATTGCAAGTGTTTTGTATGCCAAAAAAGAAAACATTTGGGTGTTTCCTACAGGGATTATCAGTACAGTATTGTATGTTTACATCTGTTATCAATTTACACTTTATGGTGACTTGGTCATCAACCTATATTACACGCTTATGAGCTTGTATGGTTGGTATGTTTGGAATCATAAAACTTCAGGGCAAAGCATTGAAATCACAAAATCCGATCCCTTAGACATGCTAAAAGCCCTCGGCATTTTTATCAGTACAGCAGCCTTTGTTGTTGGCGTTTATTTGTATTATAATCGTTTTGATCGCTTAACAGATTATTTTGACACTTTTACCAGCGGGATTTTCTTCGCTGGAATGTGGCTCATGGCCCATAAAAAAATAGAACATTGGATGTTTTGGATTTTGGGGAATTTGATTTCTATTCCTTTATATTTTGTTAAGGGCCTAGGTTTTTCAGGCCTGCAATTCACAATATTTTTAGTTTTAGCAATACAAGGCTATATTGAATGGAAAAAACACTTGAACAAATAACAGCAGACTGCATTAAGGTTGTGCTTTATGGTCCGGAATCTACGGGAAAATCAACCCTTTCAAAGGCCTTGGCAGAACATTATAAAACCGACTATGTACCAGAATACGCTAGGTCGTATTTACAAGTCAAATGGAACCAGCATAGGACCATCTGTACCAAAGAAGATTTAGGCCCCATTGCCTTGGGTCAAATGCAATTGGAAAATGAACGCCTTAGAAAAGCCAATAAGTTGCTTATTTGCGACACTGATCTACTCCAAACCAAAGTTTATTCTGAAGTCTATTACAATGGTTATTGCGACCCAAAAATTGCATACTACGCCATAGTAAATACTTATGATTTGTATTTCTTATGCGCCGTGGACATTCCATGGGTTCCCGATGATTTGCGAGACAAGCCCAATGAAAGGGATAAAATGTTTTCGGCATTTAAAAATGAACTCGAAAAACAAAACCTTCCCTATGTATTACTTAAAGGGTCTCATCAAAATCGTATGGATATCGCCACCAAACACATTGATGCTTTGCTTGATCAAAAGAAAAAATAAAATTTACTTCCATTTAAACCATTGGAAAAAAAATTAAATATTGTTGGCACAATATTTTTTTGTGATGTAAATTTGTTACGTTCTCAATAAAGGGGTGCCGCAAGGCTGAGATCACACCCATTGAACCTAGAACAGGTAATGCTGTTTAGGGAAACAAGAAGCAGTAAGTGCTTCAAATTATTACACCAATTTATAATAAAGAATAATCACCTCTTTTTATTCGATTCTTAAAAAAATCGCATGAAAAATTACATTCTTTGTCTTGCATTTTTAGCACTGTCGTACACATCGCTTATCGCCCAAGACACACAAATACAAGATTCAACAGCAACACAAAATCTCGATGAGGTGCTTATCAAAGCAGTCCGCGTTCAGCCAAACGCGCCAATCACCCATTCTAATGTCACAAGAAAAGACATTGCAAAGCGTAATTTGGGGCAAGACATTCCTGTACTTTTAAATTACTTACCCTCCGTGGTTTCCTCATCAGATGCCGGAGCAGGCATTGGCTACACTTATTTAAGAGTCAGAGGTTCAGACGCCACGCGTGTCAACGTCACCATCAACGGAATTCCCTATAATGATGCGGAGAGTCAAGGCACTTTTTGGGTGAATCTTGGAGATTTTGCATCTTCGGTTGAAAGTTTACAATTGCAACGCGGGGTAGGAACCTCCACCAATGGTTCTGGAGCTTTTGGCGCCAGTTTGAATATTTTAACAGACAAGATTTCCAAGGCCCCTTTTTGGGAAGTGTCAAATTCATTTGGTTCATTTGACACAAGAAAGAATACAACTAAATTTAGTACAGGCCTAATGAATGAACATGTTGAAATTTCAGGTAGAGTTTCTAGGATTTATTCGGATGGTTATGTTGACAGGGCTTTTACTGATTTAAAATCCTATTTTCTTCAAGGGAATTATGTAGACGAGAATACAATTGTAAAAGCTATTACTTTTGGAGGGAAAGAAAAGACTTATCAATCTTGGGCTGGTTTGGATAAAAATCAATTGGAGGAAGACCGCACTCAAAACCCCTATACTTACGAAAATGAGATAGATAATTATCGGCAAAATCATTTTCAGTTGCACTGGAATGAAACAGTGAACTCCAATTGGGCGACGAATATTGGCTTGAACTATACCCGTGGAAAAGGCTATTTTGAACAGTTCAAAGATGAGCGCAGCGCAGCAGATTACAACAATCTTATAAACGAGGGCAGTGATGTAATTGTTCGGCGTTGGTTGGACAACCATTTTTATGTATTTAATGCCAATACAGCCTATAATAAAAATGGCCTTGAAATTATCTCAGGAATTTCTTACAGTGACTACACTAACGATCACTATGGGGAAGTTATTTCTGGAAGCGATTTGGCGGTAGGAACCTCTGCTGGAGATCGTTACTATTTAAGTGTTTCGGACAAGCATGATTTTAGTGTATTTTCAAAAGCTACTTTTAAGGTCAATGATAAATTACAAGTCTTTTTGGACCTTCAGAATAGATTTGTCAATTATACGACGAAAGGTTTAACCTCAGAGCGTGTACCAATTGATATTGATGCAAATTTTAGCTTTTTTAATCCAAAATTAGGGCTTACCTATGATTTGAATCCAAACAATAGTTTGTATGTCTCCTATGCTCGCGCCAATAAAGAGCCCAATCGCAATGATTTTGAAAGCAATGCTACAGATGTCACTCATGAAGAACTCAATGATTTTGAATTGGGATGGCGTCACCAAAGTGAGCGACTGCGACTCAGTACCAATGTGTATTATATGCAATACAATAATCAGCTGGTTCTTACAGGAGCGTTAGACAATGTGGGAGAGTATTTGAGAGAAAATGTCGATAAAAGTTACCGTTTGGGTTTTGAATTGGATGCTATTGTCGTTTTAAGTGACAAATTTACATTAAATTCTAATTTTGCTTTGAGTAAAAACAAAGTTCAAGACTTGATAATTAATCGTGATGGAGCACTTCAGAATTTAGGAGACACCAACATCGCTTTTTCTCCCAATGTAATTACTACAAACGCCATTGAATATGCTCCCAATTCAAAGTTTAGAGCCACTTTGATTGGAAAATATGTTGGAGAACAATACTTGAGTAACACGGATACCGAGGCCTCCAAACTAGATAGTTATTTTGTAACCGATCTAAATTTTAGCTACACCATAAATTTTAAATCTGTTTTTAAATCCATTGTTATCAGAGGTATGGTCAATAATCTTATTGATTTAGAATACGTAGATAGAGGCTATACTTACTTGGATACTTGGAGTGGCCCAACGGACTCAGAAATTCAAGGATATTACCCACAGGCCACGCGTAATTTTATTTTAGGTATTACAATGATATTTTAGAGAGAATGAAAACTCACAAAAAAATCGCTGGGAAGGCTGCGGTTTTTTTTCAAAGGTTATTGAGATTAATTTGATATAAACAATTCATTGCCAATACGTTCTATAAAATAGGGCTTAAGGCTGCAGCGAAGTTCTGGGTTTTGCAAGGGTTGGCCAGTGAATAAACTGTATCGACGCGTTTCATCGCAGCTGCTGTAGGCTTCAAGGCCATCGATTATAAGAATGGAACATGCACCAAATGGCTCATTGGGATCTGCGGCATCAAAAGCCACATAGCCGACACCAGTATTATTAACAAACAGCCCACCATTACCTTCGTTGGGCACATAAACAGGATTGTTTGGGAAGGCTAGCGGATTGTATTGCGCAAGATTTAAATTTAAACTGACTTGTATCCCTACATTTAATAAGAAATTACAGTTTCGGTCGTAGTTATTGTTGTTCGAACAATTAATGCAAACCAAAAATAAACATAGATTTGTGAGAAATCTAAAAAAGAAGTTTTTTGATAAAAAGGGTGTAGTGTTCATTTACAATTTATCTAAATGATCTTCTCTTCGAAAATACAATAAAAAGTAACAGCTGCTAAATATTTTGTATATTTGTATTGTGATCTCGTGTAAACGAGATTTTTTTTATGTTTTAATTAAAGCATCATTAACAACCCCTAATCCATTGAAAATAAAATAGTACCGCATGAGTAATGTATCATATTATACCGCCGAAGGGCTGAAAAAACTCCGTAATGAGCTTCAACAGCTGAAAGATGTTGAGCGCGTTAAGGCCTCTAAGGCCATTGCTGAGGCCCGTGACAAAGGAGACTTGAGCGAAAATGCTGAATACGACGCCGCTAAAGAAGCCCAAGGTATGCTTGAAATGCGTATTTCAAAGCTTGAAGAGACCTTGGCAGGAGCCCGTCTTATTGACGCTTCCCAACTGGATAACTCCAAAGCATTGGTTTTGTCCAATGTTAAAATAAAAAACCAAGCCAACGGTATGGAACTCACTTATTTGTTGGTGGCAGATGGCGAAGCCGACCTTGCTGCCGGCAAAATATCTGTTAATTCTCCCATAGGAAAAGGACTTCTTGGCAAAAGTGTGGGAGACATCGCTGAAATTCAAGTCCCCAACGGTGTTATCAAGTTTGAGATCTTAGAAATTTTTAGATAATTTGTATTATGGCATCAATATTTTCAAAAATTATTTCGGGCGAAATTCCTTGTTATAAGGTTGCTGAAACAGAAGATTTTTTGGCCTTTTTAGACATCTATCCAAATGCCAAAGGACACAC
This sequence comes from Flavobacteriaceae bacterium, assembly GCA_045561735.1. Lineage (GTDB taxonomy): Bacteria > Bacteroidota > Bacteroidia > Flavobacteriales > Flavobacteriaceae > UBA3537. Next base: position 72,247 of record JBJKXC010000025.1, read on the forward strand.
GCTTTGCATTCCCAAAAAAGAAGTAGATAAACTTTTTGATTTGGATGAATCAACATATAATGGACTGATGGCGTTTTCAAGAACTGTAGCGTTTGCCATAGAAAAAGCCGTTCCATGTGTTCGCGTAGGAATGACCGTCATAGGCCTTGAGGTTCCGCACGCCCATGTGCATTTGATTCCTTTAAATGGGATGGAAGATGCTCAATTTATAAAAAAAGAAGTTCAGCAAAATCCTGAAGAATTTCAAGCAACAGCCGATGCTATCGCGAATCATTTATAATTTTTTAAGGGCGATTTGAAATGTGGTGCCTTTACCTACTTCTGAGTAAAGTACTTTAATTTTACCACCATGGTATTGTTCAACAATACGTTTGGCTAAAGACAATCCTAAGCCCCAGCCTCTTTTTTTTGTGGTGTAGCCTGTTTCAAAAATAGTTTTGAATTGATTTTTTGTAAGCCCTTTACCCAAATCAGAAATTTCTATTAAAACAAATATTTCATTAGAAATTAAGTTTATTTTTAATTCCCCTTTGCCTTTCATAGCATCGATACCGTTCTTTACTAGATTTTCAACGGTCCAGCTGTAAAGTTCTTCATTAAGCATTACCATTTGAGGTTTCTCTGGCAGTTGAATTTGAAAGTTGACGAATGCACTGCTTCGGGATTGAAGATATTCAATAGCGCTTTTTGTAGCTTGAACAGCATCAGTTGGTTCGAGCTGGGGAACGGATCCGATTTTACTAAAGCGTTCGGTAATTGTTTCCAATCGCTGGATATCATTGTTAATTTCTTGAACGTAATCTGGGTTGATGTTTTCGTTTTTAAGCAGTTCATTCCATCCTATAAGTGAGGATAATGGTGTTCCAATTTGATGGGCCGTTTCCTTGGCCATGGCAGTCCAAAGTTTATTTTGTGAGGCCGTTCGGGAACTTTGGTAAAAGAAATAGATGAGCCCTATAAATAATAAAATTATCAGAATTAATGCAAGGGGGTAATATTTTAGCTTATTGAGCAAAACAGAATTTCCATAATACAAAGTAGAGAGCACTTCGCCATCGTAAATTACCTGAAGCGGTGTGTTTTCACTGGCATAAATTTCACTTAATTGTTTCAAGTAAAGCTGATTATTTTTTTCCTTAAGAACAATATTTTTAGATTGAAAATTTCCTTCAGAATCTTCAATAATCATTGGGGTCGTAGCGTTACTTTGAATGATTTTTAGGGGCAAATCACTAATGTTACCATCCAAATCAAGTGTTTTACTCAGCTCAATTTGTGCAGCAGAGAAATTCTCCATTTTAATGTATTCTTCCTCTTTAAATTTTTGATAAAATTGATAGGTGTTCCATAAAATCAGCGAAACCATGAAAAAGGATACTGTAATTAGAATCCAATTCAGCAGCGATCGGTTGGAAGTTGTTTTCATTGGTTGAATTTTTTTCTTTTTAAATATAATGCATTTATGCGAATATTATTGTTCTAAATTATAGGGCTTTTCAGCTTTAATGCTTCACTTTTTTAATAACTTTGTTTTATATTTAGATTATGACTTCTTTTGATCCAAAAAATTACAGCATTTCGAAATTACAAGCCCTACTTTCTAGTGCAGTAGCGCCAAGGCCTATTGCCTTAGCGAGTACCATCGATCGACATGGAAACCCCAACCTGTCACCCTTTAGTTTTTACAATATTTTTAGTGCAAACCCCCCCATTTTAATTTTTTCACCAGCCAGAAGAGTAAGGGATAATACGACCAAACACACATTACACAATGTAGCTGCAATAAAGGAGGTCGTTATCAATGTGGTTTCCTATGACATAATTCAACAAATGTCTTTGAGCAGTACGGAATATGCCCAGGGGGTAAATGAGTTCAATAAGGCGGGCTTCACCATGTTAAAATCAGATTTAATTCGTCCTTTTCGCGTAGCGGAATCACCCATTCAAATGGAGTGCAGAGTTAATGAAATCAAGCCTTTAGGTCAAGATAAAGGGGCTGGTAATTTGGTAATTTGTGAAGTTTTGAAGGTGCATGTATCTAACGCCGTTATGGTGGATAATGGCACTATAGATCAAGAAAAATTAGATTTGGTTGCACGTGGTGGCGGAAGTTATTATATTCGAGCCAGAGATGGGTTTTTGAAAATACCAAAACCACTAAGAACTCTGGGGATTGGTGTGGATATGTTACCTGAATCGGTGCGTAAAAGCAACATACTTACAGGGAATGATTTAGGGCTTTTAGGTAATATTGAAGCGCTTCCTACAAAAGAATACATTGAAGCGTTTTGGAAGCAGCCCAGCCAATCTTTATTAATAAATAAATTAAAAACAACTGAAGAGATACATTTAAAAGCAAAGGAATTATTAGATCAAAAGAATGTTCTAGATGCCTGGTGTGTCTTACTAAAATAAATCACAGCACATAAAAATGGAAGTACAAGGAAAAATTAAATTGATTGGAGAAACACAAACGGTGGGTTCTAATGGTTTTAGAAAGCGCGAACTGGTGGTAACTACCGAGGAGCAATATCCGCAACATTTGTCAATTGACTTTGTCCAGGACAAAACGGATTTATTGAATACTTTTCAACAAGGACAGCATGTCAAGGTGGGGATCAACCTTCGTGGCCGTGAGTGGATCAGTCCACAAGGGGAAACCAAGCATTTCAACTCTATACAAGGATGGCGTATTGACAGTTTGCAGCAAAACTCAGCCACTGCTGCCCCTCCCGTACCACCTATGGAAGCTTTTGAACCGGCTGATGATTTAAAAGCAGAGGAGCCAGACGATTTACCGTTTTAAGTTTTTTAAATAATATATGTTTTAAATGTCCAAGTTAATCAATTCTGATTTTGAAGAATTCGCTGGCAGTGATGCTTTCAAGGCTCTCATAAAGTCAAAAATGGAGCCTAAAAAATACCAAAAATTATTAAACAGTTTTAACTACGAAACAGAGCTGTTAAAACTACAAACTGAGTTGGTCGATTTGCAACATTGGGTTGCCAAACACAAAAAACGTGTTTGTATTATTTTTGAAGGTAGAGATGCTGCTGGAAAGGGGGGTGCCATCAGACGCTTTACAGAACATTTAAATCCTAGATCTATGCGTGTCGTTGCACTTACAAAACCTACAGAAGTTGAGAGTGGGCAATGGTACTTTAGACGCTATATCAAAGAACTTCCAGATCCTGGCGAGTTGGTTTTTTTTGATCGCAGTTGGTACAACCGAGCTGTTGTGGAACCCGTTATGGGATTTTGTACTAATAATCAGTATAAAAAATACATGTTACAAGTCCCAGAATTTGAGCATATGCTTCACGAAGACGGTGTCATAATCATTAAATTTTGGTTCTCTATTTCAAAAGCTGAACAGTTAAGACGCTTTAACTCTAGGTTGGCCAATCCTTTAAAGCAATGGAAGTTCAGTCCAGTTGACAAAGAAGGCCAAAAGCGCTGGGATTTATATACATCCTATAAAGAGCAGATGTTTAGCAAAACACACACCTCATTTAGTCCATGGATCATAATTAAAACAAATAATAAAAAAGAAGCCCGTTTGGAAAGCATTCGCTGTGTACTTTCTCAGTTCGAATACGACCAAAAAGGGAGTGCCAATACGCAAATTTTTCCCGATCCCAATGTAGCCCAACGATACCACAGAACGATTAAACAAATTGACTAGGTGATGAGTGAGCTAACTCCAAAAAATATAAAAAAATTAAATTCAAAACGAGCTTTAAAACTTTTTTTGAAGGATGACAAGATGAGTCCTTCAAAGGCTATTCGTGTTTTAGATTATGAAGCCAAACTCAAAAAATTACAAGAGGAGCTCATCAAGCTTCAGCAATGGGTTGAGGGCGAGAACGAAAAGTTGGTAATTTTATTTGAAGGGCGTGATGCTGCTGGTAAAGGTGGTGCGATTCGCAGAATTACCCAGAATCTCAATCCACGAGAATTTAATGTCGTTGCACTACCAAAACCGACACCAGAAGAAGCTGAGCAATGGTATTTTCAGCGTTATATTAAAAATTTACCGCGCAGTGGCCAGATTACTTTTTTTGATCGTAGTTGGTACAACCGTGCGGTAGTCGAGCCAGTAAATGGATTTTGTACCCCTCAAGAGTATGCAATATTCATGAACCAAGTAAATGACTTTGAAAAAATGCTGGTAGATTCCGGTGTGCGCTTGGTTAAGTTTTATTTTTCTATCTCGAAAGATGAACAAGCCCGTCGTTTTAAGGACATTAAAGCTAGTCCAGTTAAAAAATGGAAGTTCAGTGCTGTTGACAAAGCGGCAATTGGTCTTTGGGACGATTATACGGACTATAAGACCAAAATGTTTGAGAAAACAGACACAGAATTTGCACCTTGGTTGGTAATAAAGGCGAACAAAAAAATGAGGGCAAGAGTTGAGGTCATTCAAAAGTTATTAGAAATTATTCCTTATGATTCTGAGAATTCCAAGAAGTAGTTTCTCAAATTAAGCTTTTAGTATTTCCATAAAATCTTCAACCTTTATAGCATTTTCAACAGAAAAATTTCCAATTTTTGTACGTCTTAGCGCCGAAAGATGTGCCCCAGAATTTAAGGCTTTACCAAAGTCGTGTGCTAAAGATCGAATGTAAGTGCCTTTGTTGCACTCAACTTCAAAGTCCACTTCAAGGCCCCTAATAGCTGTAATGTTAAATACATCAATCATTATTTCACGCGCTTCAATGGCGACATCTTTTCCGGCTCTTGCAAATTCATAAAGGCGTTTGCCATCTTTTTTTAAAGCGGAATAGACGGGTGGGTATTGTTCGGTTTCTCCAATAAAATTTTTGGTTGTTTTTCGAATCAATTCTTCCGTGATGTGTGCTGTTGGGAACTGCTGATTGATCTCCGTTTCCATGTCGAAGGAAGGGGTTGTGCTGCCCAAAGTAAAGCTACCTGAATATACTTTTTTTTGGGCTTGATATTGTTCAATTTGCTTGGTCATTTTTCCAGTACAAATAATTAACAGCCCTGTCGCTAAAGGATCTAATGTTCCGGCGTGGCCCACCTTGATTTTTTTTATATTGAAAGTTTTTCGGAGGTGCCACCTTAATTTATTTACCACCTGAAAAGACGTCCACCCTAAGGGCTTATCAATCAACAACAACTGTCCGTTTTTATAATCTTCAAGCGCTTTCATCGTCTTAAAAAAAGGTGGAGGTGATCGCTATCAATCCCACTAAAGAGCAATAGATAGCGAAATATTTCAATTGGCTGTTTTTTACCAAACGAATCATCCAAGTACAAGCCATTAAACCAGAAATAAAGGCTGCTACAAATCCTATTGAAAGACTTGTAAATTGGGTGCTGTTGTAAGCCAATTCTCCGCTAAAAACATCTTTAAATATTTTTCCAAAAATCAAGGGAATGACCATAAGAAATGAAAACCGGGCTGCTTTGGTCTTGTCAACACCCAGTAGTACGGCTGTAGAAATAGTCGCGCCCGACCTTGAAATGCCAGGGAGCATTGCCAAAGCCTGTGAAATGCCAATAATAAAGGCGCTTTTTTGCGTCACTAGTTTTGTGGTGTTTTTGGCACGATCGGCCAACATTAAAAGTAAGCCCGTCACAATAAGCATGGCACCTACAAGTAAAATATTGTTGGAAAATAAAGCCTCTAGCTCACTTTCAAAAAACACTCCCAAAAACCCTGCGGGGACCATTGAAATGATAATTTTCACAACAAATTGAGTATTTGAATTCCATTTAAATTTAAAAAAGTCCAACAAAATTTCAACGACATCCTTTCTAAAAATAACCAAGGTACTTAAAGCCGTAGCAAAGTGCAGTACGACTGTAAAAAGCATGCTTTCACTGGGCATAGATTGATCTCCCAATACGGCTTTTCCAAGCTCAAGGTGACCGCTGGAAGAGACAGGTAAAAATTCTGTAAAACCCTGAATAATGCCTAAAATAAGACTGTCTAGAAGGTCCATTTATTTTGTGGGTTTTAGAAGAATGGCATAAATTTCAATACCAAACCCAATAATGATAAGTGTTGGCGCGATGCGGATTCTTCGGATGTTAAAAATGGCTTCGCTGAAAACTAGTGGGTCTTTGGAACCTCCACCGGACATCAACAAAAACCCAATAGCAATAAAGAGCAGCCCAATAAACATCCAAGTGAAGTTTCTTTTTTCAAAAACAAAGTCTGTTTTTGCAGCCTCTTTTCTTTTTTTCTCTCCCATAGGTCATTTAATTTTAAGCGGTATTTTTAATAAAGCCGGTCTGTTTTTAAATTTAAGAACCGTTGGGTTGCCAAATGAGTACTGATCCATGTTATTAAAATGCCAATGCCCAAAATTACAATAAATACAGTGCCCAATACCTCTGGCTGCTGCATCAGTTGTAACTCTGGAAATGACTTGTTTATATAATAAAGTAAAACTCCATTCCCAAAGATTGCGAGGATTGCTCCCAAAACACCAAGTCCAATGTTATTCCAAATAAATGGTTTTCGGATGAATGCCTTGGTCGCGCCAACCATTTGCATGGTTTTGATTGAAAAACGTTTTGAATATACTGCCAGTCGGATGGAGCTATTGATTAATAATATTGCAATGATTGTGAAAATTCCACAAATAATTAAAATCCA